>JAFBAN010000139.1 GCA_019247775.1 Chitinophagaceae bacterium
TTTGACTAATTACTACCTGCAGCATGTCGCTATGGGTATGGCCGGGCTGGAAAACGGGCATTATATTACAGGCGTCGAACAAGAGTTCCAGGCCGCCGCTCGCGAACTTGCGGAATCCCGAGGCGTTCATTGGCGTAGGCGTTGTAACAAGATCCAAACGCTCAGCCATGGCCCGGATAGAACGGATATCCGGTGCAATACCGTTAGTTGCATCGTTTACATGAGCCCAGTTTTCCTGATTGAAACTGAACGTTCGCAGCCAGGAAAGCATACTTTCAACTTTTGACCGTAACCAATCTGGCTCCGAAGCCTTTGTTCTCATCATGTGAAGGAGTAACAGCAGCTTGCCAAGGAGTATGCAGTGGTACATCGGCGAACATTCGTAGTGCGCCCCATCGGGCAATATCTGCTCATCCAGATCCTTTTGCAGCCTTCTGCATGAATGCATGAACAGCTCCTCGTCGTTGAGCAGAATCGCGCCAAATACCAGGGTTATATCATTTTCCATCAAATGATTCGCCTGCACATGGTATTCCAGGTTATTCCTGAGATAGTGTATCTGGCATTTCAAAGCCTTTTCAAAGACAGCGGATCTATATCCCGTCCTTGAAAAATAAATGATCCAATTGACGATCCTGAGGGAAACCGGATATGGTTCCAGGCGAACACTGTTATCGAGAAGTGCCGCCGACATGCTGTCAATCATGCGTTGCATGTCCTGCTCCGGTATCGATTCGTCGTGGATCCAGTCGAAGTATTGAAGATTGTAGTTCCAGAGCTTGCCATACCCCATGAAATTCCAATCGATGTCTGAAGGGAACGCATGGTGCTGGTTTAAGAAGGAGAAGCGATTAACAGGCCGGTACTTATTTTCTCCGGGTATCAGTCCAAAGCAATTGGAAAGAACAGGGTAAAGAGAGGAGTTGTTGTAGGCATCATAGCCGGAGAGGCGTATGAATCTGTTTTTTATCCGATACCATAGCTGGTACCAAAGCTGGCGAGGCTTGAGATGCCTGACGGTGTGCAGTGTTAATAAAAGTTGTTTTCTCACTACCCGTAAATATTCATGACCGCGTCAATAATCCTGCCGGCTGACTGGCCATCCCAGAGCGGAGGGATAACGCCCTGCTTCCACTGCCCGCTGAAAAGTTTTTCCATTACGGGGATCAGCGCATCCGGATTTGTTCCGATCAGTTCATTGGTGCCCATGGTAACCGTTTCAGGCCTTTCTGTAGAATCCCGCAATGTGATGCAGGGAATTCCCATTACTGTAGTTTCCTCTGTAATTCCACCACTATCGGTGATGACGGCTTTTGAGTGCGCAACGAGATAGTTGAATTCAAGATATCCAAGCGGATCGATAAAATGCAGATTATCGGACTTAATATCGAGCGACTGTAACATCCTTGCCGTTCGCGGGTGTACCGGAAAAATAACAGGAAGCCCGCGGGAGAGCTCAATGATCCGGTTAAGCAGGTTGCTAAGTTTCTGCTCGCCATCTACATTCGCCGGTCTGTGCAAGGTGATCACAAAATATTGTCCATCTTTCAACCCTGCACTGTCTGTGATAGGGGGCTTACGCAGCCTGTCTTTGTTTTTCAAAAGTGTATCGATCATCGTATTGCCGACAAAAAAGATTCGCGACTCCTCAATGCCGCTTTTTCTGAGGTTGCCGTTGGCCATTTCCGAGGTTGTAAAGAAATAATCGGTAATTGAGTCGGTAACCATGCGATTGATCTCCTCCGGCATGGTCATATCGCCGCTTCTGATGCCGGCTTCCACGTGTATAACATCAACACAAAGTTTTTTTGCAACAATTGAACACGCAAGCGTAGATGTTACATCTCCTACTACAAGCACGCAATCCGGTCTGTTCTGCATCAACTCCTGCTCGAATTTCACCATTATAGCGGCCGTTTGTTCGGCCTGTGTACCACCTCCGCCTTCGAGGTTGTTGTCGGGATAAGGGATGCCCAACTCCTCAAAAAAATTATCGCTCATGTTTTTATCATAGTGCTGGCCTGTATGAACAAGTCTGAAATCGATCGCCGTGCCGTTTGCTCTCTTGCTCCTGATCGCATCAATGATCGGAGCGATCTTCATAAAATTAGGCCGCGCACCTGCGACCAATGTGATCTTCATAGCTATTGGAATGTTTAATGTACGTTTATTACTGATCCGGACTGAAGACTTTCAATGGCGGCAAAACTGGCCTGTGCAGAATTGACAAGCTCATGAAAAGGAATAAGAGAATCTCCTCCTTGTTTAACCTGATTGACCAGGCGTTCAAACTGGGTTTTATGGCCCTTATCCAATCGGCCGCTCATAGAACTGAATCCTTTGAAACCAAACCCTCTGAGTTTCTGAAAATTATCGAGTATCAATATTCTGCCCTGAGTGAATATCTCGATCCTTTCCTTGGCGTAAGACTTATTTCCGTTTGAAAAATAGTTGATAACACCCTGCGATCCATTTTCAAATTTTAAAGTTATGATCGCATTATCCGTATTTTCTTTGGGGTTATTACCCAAGGCACTCATATAAACCTCCCGTACTGAACTTCCTGAGAGGTAGATCATCAGGTCTATATAATGACAGGCTTCGCCGATGATCCGCCCGCCTCCTGTTTTCATGTCTTGCACCCATACTTCCGGCGGAATATAACCCGCGTTCATCGTTGCTATCATGTTCATGGGAGCAGGGGTACCGATCAGGGCCTTCGCCTTTTGGGCAAAGCTTGAAAACCGGCGGTTGAAGCCTACACAAAGGGAAAGTGGCGCCGGCAGGTTATTGTATGTGTCGATGATCAATTCCAACTGCTTTCTGTTGATCGCAAGGGGCTTCTCCACAAATACATTTTTTCCCGCGTTGAGCGCATCTACTACCATCGACGCATGCTGGTTATGCCGGGTCGTAATCAATACCAGGTCTACCTGGCTGTCGTCGAGTATCTGCCGATAGTCCGTTGTGCTGAACTCGAATCCATATTTTCCGGCAAGTGATTTTGCTGTAAGTCCACCGGCGCTCGATATATATTTAAAATGAGCCCCGCTTCCCTTCATTGCCGGCATCACGGTCATTTTTGTAAAATTGCCGGCGCCAATGATGCCGACCACACCGGCAGACGGCAAGCCCGTACTTTGCTTGACCGGTACAACAGTTGCCTGCGAATCGGAATCTGATGAGTATTCCAGTACCGAAGCGATTGACTGGCCTCCAAGGTTATTGTATATTTTGTTGTAGTCGGCCAAAGGCACACGCTCCGTAATCAGTCCGGCTACATCCAGTTTCTTTTTGGCTATCGCGGCTAATATGGTCTCAAAGTTCCTTTTCTCCGTCCAGCGCACATAGCCTATCGGATAGTCGATGCCATCCTGCTCATAGAGCTCATCGTAACGGCCGGGGCCGTAAGAGCAGGACACCTGGAAGCTCAACTCCTTTTTGAAAAAGTCGGATCGCTGAATATCGAGCCCTACAACGCCTATCAGCACAATGCGTCCTTTTTTGCGGCACATTTTGGCAGACTGACTGATTACGTCATTGCTCTTGGTGGATGCAGCGATCAATACTGCATCGCATCCAATATCACCAGTGATCTGTTCAACCACTTTTACGGGATCCGTTGTTGACGAAACAAAGGCCGTAGCGCCCCAGGCATTCGCCATCGCCACTTTGCGTTCATCGAAATCGAAGCCGATGACATTACAGCCATTTGCCAACAATAATTGTACTGTAATGAGTCCTATCAATCCAAGGCCTATCACTACCACCGTTTCGCCGATGGTGGGATCCGCCAGCCTGATGCCCTGCAGACCTATAGAACCCATAACCGTGAATACCGCTTCTTCATAAGTTACGCCCTCAGGTATCCTGGCTACCAGGTTCTTCGGAATATTTACAATCTCTGCATGATGCCCATTGCTTGCAACGCGGTCTCCAATACTGAATTCGTTCACGCCTTCGCCAACTGCAATTACTTCTCCTGCATTGCAATAACCAAGCGGCATTGGTTCGTCCAGCTTATTAAATACAGCCTCCAGCGTTGGCAAAAGTCCTTCGGTGCGTATTTTATCAAGTACCTGTTTGACTTTTTCCGGCTGCTGCCTGGCCTTCGAAATCAGGTTCCCCTTCCCAAATTCCACCAGCATCTTTTCCGTTCCGAGGCTAACAAGAGATCTATGGGTTTTTATCAATACATGGCCTGGGCGTACCAGTGGAGCAGGCACTTCCTCCAAGATCGTATCACCTGTTTTTAAATTTTGGATGATTTGCTTCATCGTTAACTATTTCGTTGCAGTTATCAGCATGAACAAACCATGCTTTGGAAGAAGTTTTCTAATCAGGAATCGTGGAAATATTTTGCGGGCAATACTAAGTGCCAGACCAGAATGCCGCTGGCCGGCCGCGGAACTCAGCAGATCACCATGCGTCAAGACTGTATTGGCAGTTACCGAGGTGAATCCTTTAAACATCAATTTTGCTTCCGCCACGGTATAGGCTTTGGTGCCCGGGCTTTCAAGGTATTTGGAATAAATTTCCCGTAGGGACGTGAACGGCTTCAGCCGCAGGAGTGCATACCGGATCCATAACATGTATCCAATGATGCTTTTTTTGTGATATATCATTACCCTGGCCTCACCGCCCGGCTTTAAAACCCGAAAAATTTCAGAAACTGCCCTGGGCGTATCAGGGCTATGGTGGATAACGCCCCAGGAGTAAACGATATCGAAGAAATTATCTTCAAATTTTAGTGCTTCGGCGTCACCTACGGACAGGCTTGATTTCAGTCCAAAGAGGGAAAACCTTTTTTTTGTGTTGGCGATAGCCCTTTCGGTTAAATCGATACCATAAAGGTCTGCACCGGCCTTTGCAAATTGCTGGTGATCCGCACCCAATCCAACTCCTATTTCAAGCACGCGCTTTCCCCCTGAGCTCTCGAAACCTGCAAATGACTTAATGTAGGGTTCTAATTGATATCTGATCTCCGCCTGGTTATTGAAGGCTTCCATCTCGTCATTTCCTTTAAGATATAGTTCTTCACCGCATGAAGCGGCATTCCAAAAATCCTGCACATCCGATTTGGAATTATCCATGGTGGTTATTTTTTGTATACTGATTGATCCAGCTATCTATTGCCAGAATCGCCCAAATGGAATAAGATGCGTCTACTTTTCCGCTTATATTCTCCCTGATTAATTGTTGAACTTTATCGTAATTGAATACGCCAGCTTTGCCGATATGTTCAGGTGACAGCCGCTGCTTTATTAAATCCTGCATATCGCCGGTTATCCACTCGCGCACGGGAGCCCCAAAACCGGTTTTTGGCCGATAAATAATATCTTTCGGCAGATACCTTTCTGCCACCTTTTTTAAAATATATTTCGTTTCACCATTTCTTAGTTTCAATTGCGGCGGCAGGCTTGTCGAAAATTCAACCAGTTCGAGATCGAGAAATGGTACTCTCGCCTCAACACCAACCGCCATTGCCATCTTATCCGTATAATTCAGGTTATGGTCTACCAGAAAAGTCTTCATCTCCCAATATAACATCTGGTTAAGTCTGCTTTTTTCTTCCGGGATATCCGCATTTAGTTTCATCAATTCGGAAACCGGCGAGTACCCGGTAAGCTTATTCTGCCATTCCGGGGAAAACAGCGACTTGACAGTATCAACTGACAGCCATGTAAAAAAATCTGCCATTCGTCCGTCGGTAGTTTTACCAAGACTTCGCATGACCCTTCTGATCCTTCTTAATGTAGGGTGATGTGCCGGCATTTTTGATGCCAGATAAGCCAGCAGCTTGCCGACGAAGGGCGGTACGGCGTTAAAATAACGCTCATATGCCAACGCCTGGTGCCTTCGGTAGCCGGAAAACAAGTCGTCCCCCCCGGTTCCTCCAAGAAGAACCTTAATCCCTTGCATTCTTGCGAGATCAGCGATATTCAATACATTTAGTGGAGCGGCATCAGCCTGCGGCTCGTCAAGGTGCCAGATCATCTTGTCAAAATCACGCACAATATCAATGTCGGCCTTAACAACGTGCAGATCCACGTTCAACAGCGTGGCTACTTTACGTGCGTATTCAAGATCATCTGTAAATCCTTCCTTTCCTTTATCCCAGCCGCCTACATCGATAGTGAAGCATGGGAATCTGGCCTCAGGATACAGTTTCTTCGCTATTGCCACGATAAGGCTGGAATCCAACCCGCCCGACAGAAAGAAACCAACGGGAACATCGGATAACATTTGCCTTTTTACCGCGCTGATCAGTTTCTCTTCTAACAGATCTATAAGTTGTTCATCGGTATGGTTTAAATACCGACCATTGAAGCTCAGCTGATAATATTTAACTGTGTCAGTGAACCGGCCGGTGGCATTCGTTGTGATATAATGTCCGGGCAACAGCTTCCGGACTTTTAAAAACGGCGTAAGCTCGCCAGGCGCCCATAAGAATGTCATATAATTCACAAGCGCGCAGGGATCAAGAGATTTGTCTATTGAAAATTTCAGGAACGATTTAATCTCAGAAGAAAACAACAGTTTTTCGCCTTCCCGGTAAATATATAAAGGCTTAACGCCCATTTGATCCCTCGCGATGAAGAGGTTTTTGGTATGCCTGTCGTAGATAGCCAGGGCAAAAATCCCGTTCAACATGTTCAAGCAGGCAGGACCGAATTTTCTATAGGCGTTTAGCACCGTTTCGGTATCGCCGGTTGAACGGAAGCTGAATTCGCCTTCCAATTTGGCCCTAACGTCCAGGTGATTGTAGATCTCACCATTAAAAACAATTACATACCGGCCGTCAGACGAGAACATCGGCTGGTTACCGTTTTCAGACAGGTCCTGAATCGACAGTCGTGTATGTCCCAGGAAAACATTGTCTTCAGCAAAGCTTCCCTGCGAATCCGGTCCGCGATGAGCGATACAGGAAAGTACGTCTGCCCCGTCCTTCACTTTAAATCCAATACTACCAACTATCCCGCACATCGTTCCTCTTGATTTTAACTGCTTTTATTTGACACGGCATACCCATTAGTTTTCAAAGATACTGTTTAAAGCCGCCGCTACATACAAAGAACCGTAACGCGACAAATGATTTTGATCGCCATAAAGAAAATGGTCATTGGCAACGTATACAAAATGATCTTCCAGGATCAATGGAACTTCAACGTGCACAATCTTTATCATTGGATTGTTGAAATTCGAAAAAAGGCGAAAAGATTCGTTGCACATTTCATAATAGGCTTTAGTAGTCATAGTCACATCGTCATTAACCGGTGTGCCAAAGAAATAATTGGCGCGCATTTTACCAATCACGTTTCTGATATCATATTTCAATTCGGGTACATTACTGACAATTACAATCTTCCTGTTCAAGGCCAGAATGCCTCGTATGGTATTATTTAAGCCTTCTTCCAGCAGGCCACCGGTGCGTGGACCGGGCTGCGTGCCGTTTTTGGAAAGCGAGTCAGCAGTTTTAATCTCATATTCTGTACTTGTGTATCCACGCCATCGTGCGATCAGCACTACGGTTTTTATTTCCTTATGCTTCTTGATAAAATTGAACACTGAGCTGTTAAAATCCGACATCTTGTTGCCATTGTCATGCTTCATGTTAACATTCAGAAGTGGTCCTCTCGAACTAAGGCTGGCGATGTACGCCGAAACCCGTCTTTTCTTTGCGATAGAATCCAGCCCGAAATACAATGCCCGTGCATGCGAATCACCCCAAACCATGAACGCAGGCTGAACCGACAAATCACCAAATTTGTATGGCAGATCACCGTCATTTATACTGGTTGCTTTCACATCCTGATATAATGCGAGCTTTTGATAAATCGTGTCGGCGATATTTGCATTATGCTCCAACAGATAGTTATTTTCGGTAAACCTACCCGGAAATCCATTGCGGCTCCTGATCAGGAGCCCGGCACCGACAAACAACAGTGCTATTACGGCAAAATATATGTAGGGTCTCCTGACCCTACCCCAGTTTTTTCGCGGATTTCGAAGAGGCTGCTCTATATATTTCCAACTTAACACCGCCATTCCGAAAGTGATCGACAATAATGCTATATAGGTGCCGGCATGTACCGGACTACCAAAAATATAGTTGAAAAGGCTGAAAACAGGCCAGTGCCACAGATACAACGAGTAAGATATTCTGCCAATGAAAACAAATACTTTTAATCGCAACACTTTGTTAACGGCCGAGGTTCCTTCATTTCTAAAGTATAACAATATGCCGGTGCCCATTACAGGAAGCAGGGCCGCAAAACCGGGGAACCTGACCTCATCGGTAAATAAGATAACGCTGGCCAAAATCATAGAAGTGCCTGCCAGCTGACCGAAGGTTACGATATACCGGGAAGAGAAATTTTTGATTGGAATAAAGCATACCAGCGCGCCTGCCATCAGCTCCCAAATACGGGTGGGAAGTAAATAAAAACTAGCGGATGGAAAATAATAAGCTCCATAAATGCAGACACCTAGTGAAACCAGAAAGGCAAGCGTCATCATATAAATTGCACCAGCCCTGCTCCGCCTGTAGACTATGAGAAGGAAAAGCGGGAAAAAAATATAGAATTGTTCCTCAATAGCAAGTGACCATGTATGCAGCAATGGCATAAAGACAGCCGGCATTTCGAAATAGCCACTTTGTTGCCAGAAGTAAATATTAGAAACGAACATGGAAGAAGCTATCAGGCTGTTTCCAAGCTCGACGAAAGAATTAAAATCAAAAAAGAAAATTCCAATGGCCAGACAGAATAGAAAAATGGTAAAAAGCCCCGGAAAAATCCTTCTCATCCTGCGCTCATAAAACGCGGATAGTGAAAACCGGTGACTGTCAATTTCACTTACGATAAATCCAGTTATTACGAACCCGGAAATAACGAAAAACACGTCGACCCCGACGTAACCTCCCGAAAACAATCCCTGCTTAAAATGATATAAAACAACTGGGAGGATGGCTATCGTCCTAAGGCCGTCTATTTCTGCATAGTATGTATTTGTTTTCCGCGGATGCATTAAAATAAGGGGATTGATCAACTAGGGCGTCCAAAGTTTTGCGAACCTGCTTCATTTACCTTGTGAACGCAAGGCCTCAGCGCGCCTTATTTCGGCCACTTGCTTTTACAGCGGCCTGCAAAAGCTCATCACCCAGAAAAGTGACCAGGATAAACACTACGAGAAAAGCTCCAAAGTGATAAGCGGGAATCGGCGGGTAAAAAGGAGTGTAGGTTGCCGCATAACAGAAAATACAGATTCCCAAAGCATAGTATCTCCGGTATATCGCATATCCAATAATAAAGAGTCCGACAAAAATACTCGCATAGGTTACAGTCTTGTGATCGATGATGTAACCGTAGCTGAACGCCTCGAGCATATTGAGCGAGGCGTTCCGAAGTAAACGAATTTTTTCTTCTTTCAGCAGGGAAAGATATTGGTTCTTAGCAAACCCGAAATACGCATTTTTGGTGGATACGTTCTGAAAAGTTCCAGTAATCGGACTTGAAGAAACAATTGTTTTCGTTGAATCAAAATACCTGTCGTACAGATATGAATCTTTCATTTCAATATTCCGGCTGTTTGGATATGCTCCGAAGCCAATAAATGCGGTATGCCAAACCGTTGACTCATCTTTTTCTGGATTTTTTGGCTTGCCATCGAAAAGAAAAGCCATCGTTGCAAACCCCAGAAATCCCAGAAATACCACCAGCTTCTGTCGACCCCGGGCGAACAGGAATAGTAAGACATATACTGCCACGATCACCAATACCGTGGTAGGCCTTATAAGCAGCGAAAGGTATAATAGAAGCGTTACCGGAACGATGCTGTAAACGCCTGCAGTTTTTCTTTTCAGATAAAACCAGCAAAACAGATAACAAGGTATAACCGTCCAGAAATAATAGAACGGAAACGTTACAAAGTGTATTATAAAAGGGTTTAAACCATAGAGGAAAATAAATAACAACTTCTTTGACCGCGTCTTCAGCAAGGATACAATTAAAATCACCGTGAGCGCATGAATAATAATCTGCAAATAAATGACAGCATTAAGATCTCCTGCCTCAAAAAAAATATTTCTTGCTATAAAAACGATAATAACATAGCCAAAGTTATTATACTGGTTCAGGATTGTATGCGAGGATCGCTGGTGCCGGTATTTCTTATACTCTGCTTCAGGTAATTTAACAAGTTTGTCGTACTCCTCCGTACCAACCTTCCACTGGAATGACATATCGAGATTGGCAGCACCTGAACAATAAGGATATGTCCAGTTAATGGCCTGAATGTTCTGATTCCTGAACAAATAGGAACAGATCAGGATACCTGCAAATAATAAAGATGTATACAGAATTTTTCCGGACGGCATTATTGAGGCTTTCCGTTTTTAATCACAGTTCTCACATTAAACAGCGGCCGCTGTTTAACCTCGGTATAAATCTTGGCAACATACTCTCCTATTATGCCCAGGAATAAACTTTGGACGCCGCCAAAAAAGAAAATGATTAACGAAGTAAAGGCCCAACCCGGTACATCAACTTTGGCGATAAGCTTCACATATAAGACGTATAACAGTCCCAGCCCAGACAGCAGGAACATAAATATTCCCAGAAAAGAGATCAGCCGGATCGGCTTTGTGCTGAACGAAGTGATCCCATCTACGGCGAGGCCCAGCAAATTATAGAAATCAAATTTTGTCTTCCCCGCCATTCGCCTGGCGCGTTCATAATAAACACAGGCATAGCGTGAGTCAAGTTCAAGGATCATACCGCGAAGGAACCGGTTGCGTTCATTCATATTTTTCAGGTTCTCGAGCAGTCTTCTGCTCATCAGCCTGAAATCGCCGTGGTTATATACCGATTTAGCGCCCAGCATATTTGAAAACCGATAAAAAAACTGCGAAGCATGCTTTTTGAAGAATGAGTCCGTATCACGGGAGCTGCGTACGCCAAGCACCAACTCGTACCCTTCGTAATACTTGATCACCATCTCATGTATTTTCTCAGGGTCGTCCTGCAGATCGGAATCGATAGAAACGATCATATCGTTATCCGCATGAAACAGCCCGGCGGTAATAGACCCCTGGTATCCGTAATTCTTTCTGAGATCCACCACAACCACTTTATCATCGTTGGCAGCCAGCGTCCACATTTTGTGCATTGTTGTGTCGGTAGATCCGTTGTTGACCATAACGATCTCATAATCGCTTATCACGTCCCCCACCCATTTTCTGAGTAATCCGCTTAGCGTGGCATAAGAGCTTTCGATAACCGCCTCCTCGTTGTGACAGGGGATCACAACCGATAATGTTTTCAATTGTATATCAGGACCATTCATCAATCTTGATTTTATGCGTTTGGATCCCTTGTTCCAGGAGCTGACCGCGGAATTTATCGATCATTACCCAGGGGCCGGACAAATAATAGTCAGCATTGAGCTGCTGCGTCTCTTTTAAAACAAGTCCGATATTCAGTATGCCAGACCTGACAACTGCGGTATCGGCATCGGCCTGCTCTACAAAGATCCGGACCTTTATGTTGGGCAAAACTTCGGCACAGGCATTCAAAAAATCCTGGTAAACCAGGTGTTCATATTTTCTGACGCCGTAATATACCCAGATATCAGCGGTGGGTTTCTCAACCAGGCACTCCTCGAGAAAAGAAATAAAAGGAGCCATACCAGTGCCGCCTCCGATCAATACCAGGCTTGGCGCACTCAGATCGAAGGTGAACTCGCCATAGGGCATTTTTAACCAAACGATGCTTCCGACAGTGAGGTTCTCTATTATTTTTCGCGTATAAACGCCTTTCTGCGAAATGATGACCCGGATAATTTCCCTCTCAACCGGAGAACTAGCAATCGAAAATACCCTGGATTCGGGCCATTGGGAGGCATGATCGAAGTGATCGACAGTTAAATGCAGGAACTGTCCTGGAGCAAACCTGGGAACTCTGCTCAAAGGCCGGAAGCCATATCCTACAATTCCGTCAACATATCTTTTAACCTCCACTACCTCTGCCTGTACACGTACTGGATTTGCCATCGTCCGGGTTTATTTAAAAAAATTCGCAAAAGAATCTACAATGAACGCGATTTTGCTGTCGGTCATGCCCGGGTATGTTCCGATAAAGAATGTGTTTTCGGTAACAAAATCAGAATTCTCCAGGGAGCTCGCCACTCGATGCTCAATATTCATGAAGGCAGGGTGCCGCAACAGATTTCCGGCAAACAGGTTCCTGGTCTCTATTTTCTTGCTTTCAAGGAATTCCACGAGATTTTTGCGCGCGAAAGAAGCGTCTTTCCTCACCGAGATCGGGAATCCGAACCAGGATGGATCGCTGTTGGGAGTGGCATAGGGAAGTATCAGGTATTCTTCGAACTGTTTCAATCCATCGTACAGTTTCTGGAAATTCTCCTTTCGTTTCCTGGTAAATTCTTCCAGCTTATCGATCTGTGCAGCGCCGATAGCCGCTTGCATATCAGTCATTTTCAGGTTATACCCAAGATGAGAATACACATATTTATGATCATATCCATACGGCAGTTCGCCAAATTGCTGGCTGAACCTTTTACCACAGGTGTTGTTCTCACCCCCTTCGCAATAGCAGTCCCTGCCCCAGTCTCTGATAGAGCGAATGATCTTGGCCAGGTGGAGGTGGTTGGTTGCAACGCAGCCTCCTTCCCCGGTAGTAATATGGTGTGCGGGATAAAACGATACGGTGGAGATATGCCCGAATGTACCGGTCAGTTTTCCATTGTAGCGGCTTCCTAGGGCATCGCAGTTATCTTCAATTACCCATAAATTATATTTCTCAGCCAGACGCATCACTTCACCGAGATTGAAGGGGTTACCGAGGGTATGTGCGATCATGATCGCCTTGGTCTTGGGGCTGATCGCTTGCTCCAGCAGGGTAGCTTCAACATTATAAGTGCCAAGCTCCACATCTACGAATACGGGTACAAGCCGGTTCTGAACGATCGGAGCAACAGTTGACGGGAACCCTACCGCGGCTGTCAGCACTTCATCGCCGGGAGACAACTTCCTGTCTCCCAGTTTAAATGATGTGAGCGAAGTCATCGCCACCAGGTTGGATGATGATCCGGAGTTGGTCAGCGTTACATCCGAAACGCCGAAGAAATCGGCCAGCTTCGTGGTAAATTCGTCGGAATATCTTCCAGATGTGAGCCAAAAATCCAGCGAGGAATCAACCAGGTTGACCAACTCTTTGTGGTCAAAAACGCGACCAGCATAAAATACCGGATCTCCCGGTGCAAAATCCTTTGACTGACCGAATTTGATCCGATAGTATTCTTCGGTTTTTTGAAGTATTTCTTTACGTAACGCGTCGGCCGCCGATACTGACATGTCTGTTGCCATTAGTTAAGTGATTTGATTATTTGCTGAATTCCTTCAGCAAGAGTGATTTTTGGAGCAAATCCGAGTTCCGAAAGCAGGTCTGTGTTTGCCACAGATTCCGGGAATTCATTTTTCCTCCTATCAATAGCCCCGAACCTGAGCTCCGAATTACTTCCGGTAAGCGCTTTAGCTGTTTCCACAAATTCTCTCACACTGGTTGAAACACCGGTACCCACTTCCATGACCGTGTGTCCCGGCTTCTGTTTTGAAATATTCTGCAATAATAGGGCATATGCACTCACCACATCGTCTATGTATACAAAATCCCTCCGCTGCATGCCATCCGTAAGCGCTATTGACGGCTCGTTCTGCATCAATCTTTGTATGATCGAACGCGCGAACTTGACATTGCTGTCGGAAGGACCGTACATATGTTCAAGCCTGAGCGTTACTACTTTTGTCGGGCCATTCCAGCTCTGGAACCATTCGACGATCTGCTTTTTCGATAGCGCATAAGATTCAAGATGTCCATACAGGTGATCGACCGGCCGTTTTGATAAGAAGGTATCTGTATTGACAAAGATCGAATCCTTCACAACAGAAGAGCTCTGGAGAAGTTTGAGTGGAAGCATAACATTGGTGTCTACAACCGATACGATGTCGGACCCGTCATGGCCGTAATTTGTAGCTGCATGAATTGTAGCTTTTATGTTGTGCTCTGAGAAAAAACGCGAAAAATCCACTGTGTTCACGTCTACCAGTTCAAGCTGATTTACCAGGTCTCCTATACGTTTCAATGTTTTAGTATTGCGGACCAGTGCAAAAACCTGGTAGTCGCGGCAAAATTTTCTGCAAAGTGCGTTTCCCAGAAATCCATCTGCGCCAGAAATCATTATGCTGTCCATGGTAATCCCTGTTGCTTTGCTGTATTAATGTAAGTTTCTAAATCTTCTGCGGTGTTGGCCTTACCGGTTGCAATAAATAACTGGTACCATTTTACCGTACGTTCAAGCGTTTTGGAAACATTCCAAACCGGCGCCCAATCAAGCTTGTATTTGGCTTTACTGCAGTCTAACCGCAAATTTACCGCTTCGTGTACATTTGCAGCATCAACCGGCGATGGCAGAGAAACCTGCAGTCCGGCGAAATTCTCTTTGAAATATTCAGCTATTTCACCCACCGTCACTATCGTATCTGCCGACGGTCCAAAGTTAAAATCTTCGGCGAAAGCAGGATTTCCTTCCAGCAATCGTTGGCCGAGGCAGAGATATCCGCTTAAAGGGTCCAGCACATGTTGCCAGGGTCTGATGGATCGCGGGTATCTGATCGAAACAGCTGTTCTGTTCATAGAGGCTTTAACGAGATCGGGAATAAGCCGATCCAAGGCCCAATCGCCGCCGCCAATCACATTGCCTGCGCGCACACTGGCTAACAAAGTATGATGCTCCGTCCCGAACCGTCCTGGTGCAAAATAAGAATTGCGATATGAGGCGGTGAGCAATTCGGCACATCCCTTGGATGCGCTGTAGGGGTCGTGTCCCCCCATGGCATCTGTTTCCCGGTAGCCCCAATACCATTCCCGGTTTTGGTAACATTTATCGCTGGTAACATTTACGATCGCACGCACCGAGGGTGTATGCCGGCATGCCTCGAACACTTTCAGGGTGCCCATTACATTGACGTCAAATGTTTCAACGGGATTTTTATAAGACAATCTTACCAGCGGCTGAGCAGCCAGGTGAAACACGATCTCCGGTTGTACATTTTGGAACACCTGCAATAAATGCTGGTCATCACGGATATCCGCCTCCGTAACTTCTGCCGTCAGATCCAACAACGGGTAATGCGACAATTCGGTATCCGGCCTGAGCGAATAGCCGTATACCCTGGCGCCCATCTGCGCCAGCCAGAATGCGAGCCATGACCCCTTAAAACCAAATATTCCGGTTATCAATACCCGCTTGTCTTTGTAAATGTTATTGAATAAGGAGTTTACCATACTTTCCATTTTGCCTTTCCGGTTTCCCACATTTCATTTAATACCATTTTGTCGCGAAGGGTATCCATCGGTTTCCAGAACCCATGATGCCTGAACGCCACGAGTTCGCCATTGGCCGCGAGGTTTTCCAAGGGGGATTTCTCGAAGATCGTTGCATCTCCTTCCCGGATATAATCAAAGACAGCGGGCTTGCACACGAAAAAACCTCCGTTGATCCAAAAACCGTCGCCGGTGGGTTTCTCGATAAAACTTTTTACCTGCGGTCCTTCGATCTCGAGGCTGCCGAACCTTCCTTCGGGCTGAACTGCAGTAACAGTGAGGGTTTTGCCGTTGGACTCATGGAATTTTCTCAATTCGGCAATGTTCACGTCGCCCACCCCATCGCCATAAGTCAACATGAAATCCTGCTCGCCGATATAATTCCTGGCGCGCAAAATCCTGCCACCGGTCATCGTTTCCTTCCCGGTATCGATCATGGTTATCTTAAAAGGTTCGCTTTCGGAATCCAGGATGCTGAGGCTATTATCTGCAAGATCGATCATGACATTGCTCTGGTGCAGATAATAGTTATAAAAATACTCCTTGATGACGTATCCTTTATAACCCAGCAGGATCACAAACTCGTTGAATCCATGGGCAGAATACAGCTTCATAATATGCCAGAGGATAGGTTTATCACCTATCATGATCATTGGCTTCGGCTTAAGGTCAGTTTCTTCACTTATGCGCGTTCCCAATCCACCGGCAAGTATAACTACTTTCATGATATAAATGGGTCTCAAATTACTAAGCAGGGTCGCCTGGCAGATCCACCTGCAGGCCTGGGTCAATCATAAATACCGCACAAGTTGCTCCATGCGCATTTGCGAGGTATTTTCATTCACATATTTCGAGATCGCAGGCTGAAGTTCACCAAAACCGGCCTTAACCTTCCCGACCACATCAGATACATTTTCCGGATTGATGCGGAACACAAACTCCTGGTTCACGAAATTCGGCATGGCAGGCAGGTCCGAAATAAGTATCGGCAGCCCTTTCGATAGTAACTGGAATGTCTTGTTCGAGATCGTGATCGCATCGATCTCCGGATCATTGGGCCGATACGGTATGATCGCAGCCAGCACTTTATCCACTTCTATATCGCTCAGTTTCGACGGCGGCCGGAATTCCACATTCTTTTTCTCCCGTAGATTGGCTATTACATCGTCCAGTTTCTCGGTATTGTCGCCACGGGTTGAGTGGCCGATAGGTCCTACGAACAAAAACTTCATTTCAGGATTCGTTCTGTAAACCTCGTCGATCATCCTGTTGATCCGGTCGTAATCCAGCCTGAAGTTAATATATCCCCAAAACAGGATCAGGTTTTTCGAATCAACGTCCAAAGAAGGGGTTACATACTCGCCGGAAGTCCAGGGCAGGAACAGCTCAGTCTTGCCGAACCTTGACAGTGAATTTTGCAAAGGAACGGAAACGGTCAGTATTGTGTTAGAGATATCACAGGATTTCTTAAGCGCCCACTCTGCTGCAGACTTGGAATAGGCAACCGAAATAAAATCGTCGTTTATCACAGTGATTATT
This sequence comes from Chitinophagaceae bacterium, assembly GCA_019247775.1. Lineage (GTDB taxonomy): Bacteria > Bacteroidota > Bacteroidia > Chitinophagales > Chitinophagaceae > Sediminibacterium. Next base: position 16,944 of record JAFBAN010000139.1, read on the forward strand.
TTCTGAGAAGGAAAAATCTTTCTGAGAAAATAATAGTCATAATTGAAGTTGATCACCACGTCATCATCATAAATAGGCCCGGCGTTTTCCTTTATCGACGATATGAGGCAAAGATTATTTAGATGATGCAGGAAAACAAAAACCCGCAACTTATGGTGTAACAGGTGAGAATGTTGCCTAAGCTGCATTTTCGGATATGGACTTTTTGTTTTTCGCTTAAATAAGGAAAACCCGACGATGGCCGGTTTCTCAAAAAAGATGACCTCGTGTCCATGTTTTACCAGAAGTTCGGCAAACTGATGTCTTAAGCGTGGTGGCTCGTTCCACTTGGTTTTGGTGAACAGAAAAAAACGCATCCGCTACTCTATTGCTTATTTAGAAAATCAACTATCGCGTCAATAATTTTGGCGCCAGCATTACCATCCCCGTAAAGAAATGCATTTTTGCTTTCATAAGCGAATTGCGGCAAACCGTTCTCGAAAATATTTTTCAATTTATGATACTCGAACCCGATTAGAGTGTTAACGCCTATCTCTACCAGTTCCTGCCACTCCGTTTCCTCCCGCAGGGTTATGCAATATTTTTTCTGGAAAAAAGCTTCTTTCTGAACGCCGCCGCTGTCTGTAATGATCAGTTGGGCGTTTTTTTCAAGGTTCAGCATATCCAGATAACCGACCGGATCGATCAGACGTATATTGTCTGAGACGGCGATAGCATTCTGTTCAATGATTTTTTTTGTACGGGGATGCACCGGGAACACTATAGTCTGTGTTGTTTTCAGCGCATCAAAAATAGCGGCAAGATTCGTAACGGAATCTGTATTTACCGGTCTGTGAATAGTGCAGAGGATGTATTCATCGGGGTTCACCTGTACTGTCTCAAGTATTTTACTTTTTTCAGCGGCTATTACGGAGTAATTGAGTACCGCATCGAACATAACGTCGCCCACCAGCTTAATAGCCGGTCTGGGCAAGCCTTCGCTCAGCAGGTTCTTTTCGGCCAGCACGGTGGGGGCGAACAGCAATGAGGAGACTCTGTCGGTCAATACCCGGTTAATTTCCTCGGGCATTCTATTATTGAAAGACCGGAGCCCCGCTTCCACATGGCAGATCGGGATATACAGCTTAGACGCCGCTATCGTGCCCGCCAGGGTGGAATCAGTGTCTCCATACACCAGTACGGCATCGGGTTTTTCCGAAAGCAAGATTTTTTCGATCGCTTCGATCATCCGGCCGGTATTCTCCCCGTGAGAGCCGCCGCCTATTCCCAGGTTGTATTTGGGCCGGGGAATACCGAGCTGGTCAAAAAAAAGCTCCGACATGGCTTTGTCGTAGTGCTGCCCTGTATGAATTATTATTTCCTCGAGTTCCCTGGATTTCTGGAACAAAGCTGATAAAACGCTGGCCTTAACAAACTGCGGCCTTGCCCCTATTATAGTAATGATCTTGCGAAGCTTCATCTATCAGAATTTTTTCAGGGTCACGAATTTGGACAATCTTTTTATAATCTTCCACAGCCACAGCTCAGATCCGTAATTTTCATGAGGTATTGGCGGGCGGCTCATGTAATCGTTGAATTCCGCTTCGGTGAATCCCAGCTTTTTCGTTACGAAGATCAGGTCTTCCTGCTCGGTCTCTTTTTGGGGGTAAGGCGATTCTTTGAGAAGTTCCAGCACGTTTGCCCTTTCCATTTGTCCGGTGAGGATCAGCGTGGACAAATGCACTTTCCGCTTGTCTACATTGAACTTCCTGGGAAGTATATAGCCCTGGTAAAACCTTGTGAAAATTGACTCGTAGTGTTTATAAGGGTAGGGCTTGTATCCCATTTCCGTTGTGAGGATGTGCAATGCATTCTTTTTATTGTATTCGAACAGGTCCAGGAAGGGCAGCCAGCGGATTTTGTACAGCCCTTCATAGATCACCTTGTCTATCGATGAAAAGAGCAGATGCGTTTTAATGGGTATTTTCCCAAACTTTTTATGGATGCTGCGTATATTGGTAACATCGTATTTGTTGTGGTTCCATGCCTGGGGAATGCGCATGCCTTCTGTTGAAAAATTACTTCCCGATAAAATATACTTTACACCATATTTCTTGGCCATCTGATAATTCAGGGCAAGCATTGCATTGTCCATAAGCAGTTCTATATCTATCACATCGGCTTTAAAAAAGGACAACTGCATATCCCTGTTCTCATTCCAGTTGATGACGTGGGTATAGAGATCGACCTTTAACTTCTGCACCAGATTGGCAATATTATGAGTGGCCAATTCCGAGTTCCAACCGTTGTCGAGATGTACCGCCAGCGGGCGAAGGCCATTTTTTACGGCGAGGTACAAAGCATAGGAGCTGTCTACTCCGCCTGAAACGCCCACAACACAATCATATTCTTTTCCCTTCCCGTCCTGCTTCATCCGGTTAATGAAATCCTCGCGCTTTTCTTTGAGGTCTTTCTCATAAATCGCATGTGTGGCGCGTGTTTCGAGAAATTCATTGCAATAATTGCAATAACCATTTTCGCAAATATGAAAATCCGGGATGGTGTCGTCCATTACGCATCTACTGCAAACCATAGTCTTTCTTTAGATTTTTAAGTACATTAAACTCCGGGTAGTTTATCATTACGGCATTGTGTTTTCCAACATATACAAAAATGCTTCCGGCTGCCGCCCCGGATGCGCCCGCGCTGAGGGCTTTTGCAAGATCTTCATAGTTGCCGGCTCCGCCGCTTACAATTACCGGAACATTGGTGATCTTCAGCACCTGTTCAAGAAAATGAAGGTCGTAACCGCTCATAATACCATCATTGTCCACACTGTTTATGAACAATTCACCCGCCCCTTTTTCAATTACCTCATTTATATGGTCAAATACGTTCTTTGAACTAGTCTTCCTGGTAACATGATCATATATCTTGTATCCGCCGAACATGCTTTTTTTAATATCGATCGCAACGACCACGCTTGAAGACCCCAGAAAATCAGCCGCATCCTGTATCAGCTTAACATCTTTAAGGACATGGTTGTTTAGAATGATCTTTTCGATCCCCAGGTTAACGATCTTTTTGATCTGCTCAAGGTTTCGGATGCCGCCTCCGTAAGCAATAGGCATGAAAGCCTCGCTAACGATATCTTTCAGCAGCCCATAGTTAGGTTCACGCCGGTTTCTGGTACAATTGATATCGAGTATGATCAATTCATCCACCTCCTTATCATTGAATATCCGAACGGCATTCATCGGATCTCCTATATAATTAGGCTTGGCAAAATTCTTCGTTTTAACCAGGCTGTCTTCATCCAGGAGTAGACAGGGTATTACTCTTTTGTAGATCATGCTATAGCTCTAAAAAGTTTTTCAAAAGAGCCTTCCCATACCTGTGACTCTTTTCGGGGTGGAATTGAACGCCAAGAACATTATTCTTCTCCACAGCGGAAACAAAATCGATCCCGTAATTAGATACGCATTTTATACAGTCCGGATCTTCCGTGGTGGCATAATATGAATGGACAAAATAAAACCTCTGTGCTTCCTCGCAGCCCGCAAAAAGCCTGCTCCGCGGATCTTCCTTTACATAATTCCATCCTATATGTGGTATCCGGCGATTAATTTCCTTTTCATTGAATTTTCGCACTGCACCATTGATCAATCCCAAACCCGGGAGAACACCCTCCTCGCTATTGTTGAATAAAAGCTGCATGCCCAGGCAAATCCCAAGAATATAGGCGCCGGGATCCTGTGCTTTTTTTTGTATGATCTCGTACATGCCAAGATCCTGGAGTTTTACAACAGCCGAATCGAAAGAGCCAACGCCGGGTATGATCAGTTTGTCGGATGCTTCGATATCGGCTCTGGACGATGATATGATACAGTCGAAATTCATCCGCTTTATCATATTGCGCACCGAACCCACATTACCCATGCCGTAGTCGAGTATGGTAGTCATAGTTATTTTTTGATCAGCAGCTCCATGGCCTGCAAAAGCTGGGTCTCCGAGCTGTCTTCCCAGTTGTTGCCTTTGTTTATTACATAGTCGAAGCCATTCCGTCCCAGTTGGTCCAGGTTGGTAGCGGCTATCATCTTGAGAATTTTATCGGCGCAGTCTGCAGCATTTCCCGCTTCAAATACATAGCCTGAATGCGCCTCATCCACAACGCGCTTCAACGGCGTGGAATCCGATACCAAAACCGGCTTCTCCATGATCATGTACTGGAATAGCTTATGCGGTATGGTGTTATTAGTATGTTCGTTAGAGAAATGAGGTACCGTCACTATCGTTGCATTTTTGATGTACCAGGCAACATGATCGAACGGTACCCAATCGATGATCGTAACGAGATCCGCTACATTCAGCTTCGCGATCAAAGACTGCAATATTTCAAGGTAAGCATTCTGGCCCTTGGCGCCGATAAGATATAGGTGCGCATCGACCTTCGCATTGCGGAGATATGGCAGCGCTTTGATAAGCGTTTCCAATCCACGATGAGGACCAAATCCGCCGATGTACAGAATATTGTAGCGGTTACGGTAAAGGTCTTGCGAAAGTGTTGTACTGCCGAGCGAAAAACTTTTACTCTCGAGATTGTCTACTACCCTGATCTTGTTTTTATCGAGCTGCGGATAATATCTCACCAACCTGTCATACGCTTCCTGAACCACAACCAGCACCATATCCGCCTTGCTCAGCAACCGGTACTCATAGTTCCTGATACGCGTAAAATTCTTGAAAAGGAAATTGAATACTTTGGTAAGTCCTTTATACCCTTTCAGGTACTCAACTACAGCGCCCGGCATGTTTTCGTGCAGGTCCAGAATGATCTTTTCATTGCTTCTTTCACTGTACACAGACCGCCCAAGCCATATATCGTGCACCTGAATAACATCGGGCTTATACTCCGAAAGCACACTACGTAATGCTGCTCTCCATGACGGGCTTACAAAAAAGATATTATAAAGAAGCTTGTCAGTAATGGGCAGGCTGGCAAGTTTGGAAGGTCTGAACACCTGTACGCCGTCGCAAACCTCCTTTTCAGGCTGATTGCCGTAGGGCGGACATAACACCGCAACTTCATATCCGCCTTTCAGCTGTGATTTCGCCTCTTTTATAACGCGGATCTCAGGCGGATATTTACAGGCCGTAACATGCAACACCTTTATGTTCTTTTTACTCATAGCATATTCCATTTTTGGCAGGTTGCAAACCTAACATTATTTACCCGGTCTGTTTTTATACGACAGATACTCCGACAAAGCCAGTAACATCCAACCCTGTCCCCAGCGTATATAGGGCGTACGGTCTGTAAATAAAAAGTTGCCTGTTTTCCTGATAATATACGCAAATGAGCCATCTGCGTTCTGCATCCGGGAGAGGATGGAGGGCAGCATGGTATCAAGAAAACCGCGTGGCGCGTCGTTTTCGTTCGCCATCAGAGAATTCAGCAGGATCGCTTCGGCGCAGGAATGAATATTGATCGGGTAAAGGCTCCGGGGCGTCATTTTCGGCATAAAGTCATTTTCCCCAAGCTGCACAACAAGGTTCTTCAGGTAAAACGCATAATAATCATCAACGGCTTTTCTGTACCTGCTATCGCCGGTATGTCTCCAGATGCCGTGCAGGCACCTTATTTCGAAGCCGGAGTGATACTGGTCAATAGTATTGGGACTGTAAAAATTCTGGTCTGCCGCCCAGTAAAACAACGAACCGTCTTCGTTTTGTTCGATCAGGGCAAAATTGGAGGCTTTCAGTCCTGTTGCGATCCAATCTTTACGATCCGTTTCAGAGCCAACCCTGATCAGATACTCGGCTACCAGCAAATTTGCGTTATGAACATGGAATTTATCCAGCGGCGTATAACTAAAGCAAATCGTGTCGTCATTGATCGGATCGATATTGAGATCTTCCAGAAAAAATTTGCAAATGCTTGAGCATGTATCAAGGTATTTCTGGTCGCCTAGGGTCTTCCAGGCTGTCCAGAATGCATCACCTACAGCAGCGGTAACAACCGAAGCAGGCGTACCGGCCGGCGTATACACCCCGCTTTGCCAGTCGAAAGGATATCCCCAGCAATTGTTCTCAAATCCTTTGGAAGTATTCGCCATTAGCCAGTCCAGGCATTCGATGGCCTTGCCGTGATATTTCGGATCTCCTGTAATTTTAAACAGGTTGAGGAATCCTTTGGCAAAAAGCGCTATCCCTTTTGCATTGGTGGTCTTTTTTATTCCGAATATCTTCCGGGAGAGTCTTGGAAAATAGTCGATAAAATAGAAAAAAGGCCTTCGGACCGCTTTAATGAGCAGGTTATGTCCCGGCTTTAAAAAATATAAAAAAATGGGCGCGCCCTTGATATCGTGGGGGTCATAGCCGCTGTACCCGTTTGCGTCCATCCATTTTTCCAGCCTTTGCAGGGAGTTTTTCGCTAAGTGCTCTGCGGTTGCGCTTTGGTCCATTCTTCGTTTTTTTTCAGGCCCAGCTCCATGAAATTCAGGCCGATTATCAGGAAAATAAAAAATTGGAATTTGAGGCTTTGAAAGGCCGAGTCGAACATCATCTGGATAAGCAGTGAAAAATATAACAGCACCCATACCAACCTGAATTTCGGGAAGCAATTCCTGATCATCATAAAGAATGGGAGTATAAAATAAGCGAGCAGGCCAAGAATTCCGTGAGACATCCAGTAAAATATGAACTCGTTATGAGGGTTCACAAAATATAAAGGCACGGAATCGCTCAAAAGATCTGCCTGTACCACATCTATTCCCAATATCGGCGCCATGCGAACACGCTCAAGGCCCAGACCCCACAATTCATACCGGTCATTCAAAGAGTTGTAGTCTCCGTTCGATCCCAGCAAATCGTCAAACCGCTGGAATATGATGATATATTCCGTTATAACCGGGATCTGTGAGGCAATAAAAACGAATATGCCCAGGCCAACAATCAGCGAAAACATAATTACCGGCCGTCGTTTTCCTGTCTTCAGCTCACCCTCCCGGCTGTTTCGCAGGAGATAGTAGATCGAAAATACCAGCAATGCCATAAAGGCCAGTATGATCACCGTTTTACTGGCACACAGCACTATGATCCCGAAACAAAAGAACGGCAACCAGAAGTTGGTCGTATGATCGAAATAATTCTTTAGAGAGAACAGGAAAAAAACAAAAACAAAGTAAGCATAGAGGTTGGCGTTTATGCCGAGCCCCGGAAACCTTGGCGCCGCTGTCCTCAATTCGTCGAAGCCGCTTGCGAAAATATATACCAGTCTGCCCCTGGTGGTTGCATCACTTGCTATGTATACGACGGCGAGAGCAAAAACAGCAAAGGCAAGGTATTTGGTCGCCTTATGTGCCATGATCTGGCTTGCTGTCCAGGCAGAATTACGGCCGATATAATATGAAATTATCTGGATCAATAAAATAAACAAGAATATGAACTTGCTATAGTTAAATGGGATCGGGTAGTTAAGACTATTCATCATGGCGCCCAGCCGGGCCACTATGATGGTAACAAAAAATAATAAAACTATCTTCGGCAAAGCGGCCTGCTTTTTAGGAAGCAGCAGGAACATCACACCGTAGAAAAACGTAAGTATCTCACCCAGGGAAAATCCGAAATTCCCCAAAGTTATCATCGGACTGATGATATACATTGGCAGAACATATTTCAGAAAATTTTCGGTCTTGAACATTATACCCTGGTAGAATTATAGGCTTATGGGCGGTGAATCATTGTTTCAACCTCCAGACTCATCAGGCTTGCTGCATGCTGATCGGCATAGGAAATCGGCCACCCGGTACGGGTTAGCAGACAATCGGCCAACGCTTCGAATTCTTCGCGATGACCTTTTTGTTGCACCTTATTTTGCAGGTGAATATCTTTTTTAAAACCTCTCGAATACATTTCCTTAAAATCGTTTATCTCAATTACTTTACCATCGCAGAACACAGTTATCTGTTCTTTGGGGTATAAATTCGAGCCAAGAGCGGTGTAGATAAGATTGCAGACCGAACCGTCGCTATACTTGAATGTGGCTGTGAAATTATCGTTCTGCTTCCAGTTGTTGCTGGGAACATCGATCGAAAATGCGCTGGCGCCTTCGACCTCAGCAGCTACCAGGAAATTGAATACATCATACATGTGGCAGGCTTCGCCTATATTCCTGCCGCCACCCTCCTCGGAGTGTACCCATGAGGTATTAGGTATATAACCTGCATTGACCCTGTAATTAATTATCAGGGGAGTAGAACGGTTGCGTAACAGCCGTTTGGCTTCACGGATAAATGGAGAGAACCGCCTGTTATATCCCGTCATCAGTACTGCCGACTGCTCCTCGCCGTTTCCGAATAGTTCGTTCAGGCTGTCCAGTTCTTCGCGGGTGGTCACTGTTGGCTTTTCAACAAATACATGCTTACCTGCACGCAGTCCCTGGCGGATCAGCGATGCGTGTAAATTATGTCTTGTGGTAATTACCAGCAGATCCAGTGCAGGATCGCTGATAAGTGCATCTACATCCGTTGTAACAGTATCGATCTGATAGGCATTTGCTATGCTGATCAGGTTGGTGCCGTTTTTACTGGCTATCGAATGGATATTATATTTTGCTTTCAGGCCATTTAAAACCGGAAGGATGGTTGCCTGGGTAAAGTTTCCTGAACCGATGATGCCCACGCTGATCCTGTCTTTTTTTACAGGGGCAGGCGCAGTTTTTACGAAATCGATCTTTCTGGAAATCTCATTTTTATCCGTAGTATACTTAAGGATAATGAACAGTGGCTTATTGGCATTATCGGCAAGATCATTATAAGCATTGGGCGCATTTTCGATTTCGATCTGCCTGATATTGAATTTGTCGAACGAAATCCTGTTTTCGGCTATCAGCCTCAGGTACTCGTGCATGTTCCGCTTTTCAGTCCAGCGCACATAAGGTAACGGATAATCGACTCCTTTTTCCTCGTACTGTGCATCATATCTTCCCGGTCCATAGGAGGTTGAAATAAAAATATCCAGCTCCTTGGCATAAAAATCGCTTCTTGTAAGGTTCAGACCGATATCGCCAACAATGATCACCCTGCCTTTTTTCCTGCAGGCTTTCATGGCTTCGCTGATGATGGCTGACGAACCTGATGAAGCAGTTATGATCACGCCGTCGGCGCCTGTGCCTTCGGTCATCCGGCTTACTTTATCGGAGTAGGCTTCGAGTCCAGGATTGATAATGAAATCCGCACCCGATTCCTTTGCGCTCTGGAGACGCTGATCGTCGATATCAACTGCAATCACCCTGCAACCGTTGACCTTCAAAAGCTGGCTGGTGATCTGCCCTATGAAACCAAGTCCGATGACCAGGAAGGTTTCTCCAAGTGTGGGATTAGCGCGACGTATTCCCTGTAATGCAATGGAACCTAACGCCACGGTCGACGCCAGGGCAGTATGCAGATCCTCCGGCAGTAACACGGCAAGGTTTACTGGAACATGGATAAAATCTGCATGGTACGCAGTTGATCCGGCGCAGGCAACAAGATCACCCGGCTTGAATTCAGTAACATTCCGGCCAACCTCAACCACTTCACCGGCGGCTGAATATCCCATTGCGGTATTACTCTCGAGTTTCGCGTTTACCAGGTCATAAGTACCGCGGATTCCATTGGCTTTATAAAGATCATAGACCTTTCCTATTTTCGTCATAATGCCTGCGATCTTCGACTGACCTGTATTGCCGCTTATGCTGGCCAGTTCAGTACCTGAGCTGATACACGAATGATGGACCTTAACCAGTATCTGTCCCCCGGACACCGTAGGTACCACGTTCTCCTTGATCGTTATTGCTCCCCTGTTTATAAAAACCTGTTTCATGCGTTTTCCTGCATTGATTCGTTAAGCGATGCGGCATATGCCGTCGGTGAGTTCATATTTTTCTCCTGTATGAGAGCAGGTATCGGAACCGTTACCGGTCACGGGCAGGTTGAGCCTTTCTCCAAACCTGCTGATCCATCCGATCTGTTTTCCCGGAACGCCAACCATCAGGGCAAAAGCCGGCACATCCCTGTTTATGACCGAGCCCGCGCCAACAAAAGAGTATTCTCCAATTTCAGTTCCGCATACGATGGTACAGTTCGCGCCGAGTGATGCGCCTTTTTTTATCAGGGTCACACGATATTCGTCTTTGCGGTTGATGAAAGACCGGGGATTATAGACATTGGTAAATACAACGCTGGGGCCGCAAAAAACATCATCCTCGATGTATACGCGATCGTAAACGGATACGTTGTTCTGTATTTTGACATTGTTCCCTATCACTACATCCGATGCGACGAAAACATTCTGACCAAGAGAACAATTATCGCCGATGCGTGCCCCGCCGCAGATATGCACCCAATGCCATATCCTGGTACCGGCGCCGATAACAGCACCTTCATCTATGATCGCAGTCTCGTGTTTTGTAAATTTCAAGTTTCAGGATTTTAGCTTCATAAGATAGGGGTGATAATCGCCAGTCAGGGCCGCCGGGGTGAGGTTTCTGATCTCCGCAACCGTTGCGATTGCCGGGCGTGCATCTTCAAGACCAAATCCATTACCCTGCATGATCTCGGCGTAAACACGGGTATGCAGATCGGTGAAACCTTCACTGAATTCTATCTCCTCCTTATCGATCGTCATAGATCTGAACACACGCTTCCCGGCTTTTTTCTGCTCTTCCGGAAGGTCGTTGCAGTCAACAGAAAGGAACCATTTAACCCGTGCATGCGAATATTCGAGATAGCCGGAAACTTTTTCGCTCGAAGAGTGGTATAATCTGTTGATTTTAACCTCGCCAAACAGGTACGACAGCAGATCAAAAAAATGAACGCCGATATTGGTAGCGATACCGCCCGATTTATTGCTGTCGCCTTTCCATGACTGCATGTACCATTTGCCGCGCGAGGTAACATAGGTAAGTTCGACGTCGAACATCTTGTTGCCGGAGTTGAGTATTTTTTCGCGCAAAGCTTTTATAACCGGGTGGATCCGCAACTGCAGGATCGAATAAACCTTTTTGCCGGTCTCCTTTTCCATTTGCAGCAGGCCATCGATGTTCCATGGGTTCAGTACGATCGGCTTCTCGCAAATCACGTCGCAGCCAGACCGCAAACCGAACCGGATATGCGAATCATGAAGGTAATTCGGCGAGCACACGGAAATATAGTCGATCGCTTTTTTACCGGGGTCGCGACGCAGCTTGTCTACATATCGGTCAAAACGCTCGAATTCGATAAAGAAATGAGACTCGGGGAAAAAGCTGTCCAGTATTCCCACGCTGTCGAATTTATCATACGCCGCGATCAGGTTATTTTTAGTATCCCTTATCGCAGCCATATGGCGGGGAGCTATATAACCCGCAGCCCCGATCAAAGCAAAATTATACATCAAACAAAATTTAGTCTTTTAAAAACCGAACAGTAATGGATCAGGCAACAGCATTTTTCAGGTCAGCTATTCCGGACTCTTCGGAAAAATTACTGCGCCACCAAAGGGCCGCATTGAAAATGGGCCATATTTTAGAACTATGCCTGCTCTCCAGTACCTTTTCCACTTCTGAATATTTGATCAGATCCGAATGATCGCAAAAATACCTGATCTCATCGCGCACATAGTTACCAAGTCCTGTCAGCAGCCATTCTTCTACCGGCACCGCAAAGCCCTGCTTCTTTCTGTCGATAATACTATCCGGTATAACGCCGCGCACCGCTTTTTTCAGGAGGCTTTTTAATTTCCCGTCGCTGATCTTCATTTTATACGGTATACTCATCGCCAGCTCCACGAATTTGTGATCGAGGAACGGAACACGCGCTTCGAGTGAAGTGCCCATCGACATTTTATCCACCCGCATCAGCAGCAATTCGGGGATTCGGAAGTTCAGGTCTACATACGACATCCAGTCGAGGTCGTTTGGATTACTATGCTTTGCCATAAACCGCTCCCGGATATGCTTGAGGCTGTCCCAGGATGTGAGTCCCTTGAATTTATTCCGAAGCCTGTCTGAAAGCAGCTTCTGCTTTTCCTCCTGTGTGAATACTTCGGCTCCGCTCCAGAAAACCGGCTGGTCCAGGCTGCCGCGCCGTAAATATTCATAGTGAAACGAGTTTTCTTTGCCGGCCCATCGCAGCATCTGCATAGCCGCACGTTTAAAGAAATTAGGGACCGGAAGGTTATCTGCGAGCTGCGCATGGTAACGTTTCATCCAGGTATCATATCCAATGAACAGTTCGTCAGCCCCTTCGCCTACCTGGCAAACGATCACATTATTGTCGCGCGCCAGTTTGGACACATAGTATACAGGAAAACATACAGGGTCTGCTATAGGCTCATCCTGCAAATGCGTCATCAGGGGCATAAAATCGATAAGATCTTTCTCCTTCAGCAATATCTCATGATGTTTTGCATGCACCTGTTCCGCAACCGTCCTGGCGTATCCAAGTTCGTTCTGATAGCTGCCATAGTCCTGCGTATAGCCGACCGTAAACGTATTCACGTTGCTGGAATCTCCTTCCGAAAAAAGAGCGGCATTGGTACTGGAATCGATCCCGCCCGACAGGAATACGCCCACCGGCACATCGCTGACTTTGCGAAGTTTTACGGAAGTCCTAAGCTCGGATAATATCCTTGTTTTAATTTCCTCTTCAGAAACCCCGTTCAGTATCTTATGATTATCCAGGCAGTCCCAGTAACGATGCTCTTCGATCTTACCATCCCGAGACACCTTCATCCAGGTAGCCGCAGGCAGTTTATAGATCCCCTCGAACAGCGTTGCAGGAGCCGGTACGGTGAGAAAAGAGAGATAATGGAAAAAAGCCTCTTCGTTCACGGCACGGTGCTGTTCAGTATCTTTCAGTATCGCTTTTATCTCAGAGGCAAATACAAGTCGCCCGTGGTGATTGCTGTAGTACAAGGGTTTTATCCCGATCCGGTCGCGAACCAGCCATAGTTCCTGTTGTACTGCATCCCATAATGCAAAGGCGAACATGCCCCTGAATTTTTTAATGCAATCGATGCCCCATTCGGAAAACGAATGGATAATGACTTCGGTATCGGAGTGGTCCGTTTTCCATTGATACCTGCCGGTTTTTTCCAGTTCTTTCCTGATATCGGCGTGATTGTAAATCTCCCCGTTAAAGACCAGCCAGATCGTTCCCTGCGCATTGGTCATCGGCTGGTTGGCGTTGGCCGAAAGATCTATGATGGATAAACGCCTGTGCCCTAGCCCAACGCTCCCGTCCGGTGAGGTCCACACACCCTGCCCATCGGGGCCGCGATGTGATATACAATCATTCATGGCAGAGATATACTCTTCCGTGATTCTGAAATCACCGTTCCGAAAACTAATTGCGCCCGCTATGCCGCACATTTTGAAATATTTATATGGTTATGAGTTAGGCCCTGAGGGTCGGTTAATTCGCGTAACGACTTCAACCGCTTCGACCACTTTTTCGACAGATATATTGGCAAGACATGGCTTGCTTGTACAATGATTGTAGAGATCCTCAGTTAACGCATAGCAGGGTCTGCAATCGCTGCGCCTGATAATACGGTGTTTGCTGTTGCTGCCGAAACTCCAGGTAATGCCTGGGTCTGTCATTCCGAAGATCGCCACAGTAGGCGTTCCTACCGCCGCGCTTAAATGCATGAGTCCGCTATCATTAACTATGCTTACATCGCAGGCACTTACCAAAGCCGCTGCTTCATTCGTATTGGTTTTGCCAATGAAATCGAGGACTTTCAGCGCTGGCGCCTGTTCTTTGATCACATCGAGGATCTGTTCCTGTCCTGGCGGGCCGATGATCACAGGTATCATTCCCGATCTTTCCAGGCGTACGCAACAGTCCACCAACATAGGAAGCGGCCATTGTTTAAATGACTGGGCTTTCCAGACGCCCGCCTGAACGGCCACTGTTCTCTGGCCCGGCTCCAGCCCTGCAGACTGCAATGCATGCCTGGCGTTTCGTTTATCCTCTTCATTCACGCGGATTTCCGGCTCGCCTGTGGTGTCGCCTCCAAAAGTCCGCACAATATCTTCATAGCTGTTGAGCCAGTTGCGATGCGGTATGCAGTCAACTTTTATGTTGAACATTTTATCCCACAGCAACCGGTTGCCGGATACACCGTAGCCTGTTGAACCTATTCTTACCGGAATTCGCAACGAGGCCAGCAAATGACTCAGGTTAAAGTCGTGATTACCGATATATACAGAGGCCCGCAACTTGCGAAGTTTCCTTTTCGCGTCCTTTAACGTGGTATCTGAAAAGCTCTGCTTGATGGTCAGGTTCGGAATATGATAAAAGCTGTCGCCTAACCCGGCAAATCTGACGATCTCCAGCCCTTGCTGTGTATTGCTTACAATAGCAAGATGCGCAGCAGGCCATCGTTTGCGGGCAGCTTTAATCAGCGGAAGCGAAATGATTGCGCCTCCCAGATTTCCACCGGTTGCAACGATAACAGCGGCCGGCGAATCGGGGATGGCCGCAGTTGTTGCGGCTCCCAGCAAACTTGCGGCAATATAGGAATCCCTGAAAAATTGCTTCGCCTTCTCAGCCAGACCCGGCCGGCTCTCATCCAGCTTCCAGGCGATCGCGGGGCACTCAGACCGGACAGTACCCGGCCCCGTATCAAAAATGGTAATGCGCTCCATCGGGATGAATTAGTTCTCTGATTTGCGAATGATGGCTGTTCCCGACTTATCCGGAAGGAGTATAAGGAATAGATTATGTTCTTTGGTAAACTCGTCGATCGCCTGGGTACTGCCCCCCCATAACCCGCTGGCATAGTCGTGCAGGAACATGAAACCGCCACGGTTCAGCCTGGGGTAAAAGAAGTTCAGGGCCTGCTTCATGGGTTCATAGAGATCGCAATCGATATTCACAAAGGCATACCTGGCATCCTTTGTCTGCTGGGTGATCGATTCCGGAAAATATCCGGGAACATATACCACATTAGGTTTATCGCCGACCGTTTGCTTTACATAGTCTATGCTCGTATCGGTAAACGACTTCCCGAATTTGGCATCGATGCCCTGCAGATCGCGCTCGTCAAAACCTTCGAACGTATCGAACAGAAAACATTTCCGCTGCTCCTGACTGGAAAAATGAGCGAGCACCGCGGCAGAATTGCCGCGCCATACCCCGAGTTCCGCAAAATCACCCGGAACTTTATCGGCGAACAGCTTCTTAATATTTAGTATGAGCGAATAAAACCTGGCAAGGTCGCCATTGTTATTAAGCCGGTTTCCGCGGATCCAGGCCTTATACAATTCCTGCATTTCCGGATGCAGATGGCTGATATCATTGGAATCGGGTTGATAGACCAACCAGAACGACCGCTTTGAATAGTTAAACCCGGAAAAGACCGACCAGAAATAATGTTTGAGAATGGTGCTGCGCTGGTTAGGGGCATTAGGCCTGATAAGCCGGTAGAGCAGTTTTGCATTCTGCAGTGTGTTTTTCAGAAATCCCATTTTTGTCTTGTTGTAGTACGGATGCCGGGTAGACAATTTTTATGTCTGTCCGGATCACGCGCTTATAGGCTTAGAAATAATTTCCCGGAGTGTTTCCTGAAAATCTGTCTCGGGGTAATCCCACTGTAAAGATGTTTTACGGCATTGATCCTGGGCCCGCGCACGATCGTTAAGCAGCAGTTGCACTCCGGTGATCAGGTCCTCATAACTATGGGCTACCGGAATATCGGGTACGCCCCTGATGCCGCCTTCCTTTTCATACAAAAGGTCCGTGTGTCGTTTAACAAGGGTGCCCGTTTCGTCTACATGGTTGGCGATGGTAGGCACCCCGAGGTATGCGGCATCCAGGCTTAGTGTACTGGCCAGGCACATCACCAGCAGGTCTGCATCCATGATCTGCAGGATGTATTCTTTCAGTTCTTCCTTCTCCGACAGGCTCGCATATGCCGAGAGTCCATAACATGCCCCCTGAGCATATTCGATCACCAGGTTGGGAATACTTGAGTACCTTTCGTTTATTGCCTTGCGCAGTTCTGGTGTATGTCCGAAAGGCCGGTAAACGATCACCGCGTTGCTGATTGTATTTTGGTTTATCGCTTCCAGCAACGTGTCGAGCCCCTTGTATTCGGAAGCCGTGGGGAAATACTCGCTGGTAGAGCCGGAGTAGATGATCCTGCGCTTCCTGTTACCGGCGCCAGACGCCAACAAGGGCAGCTCATTTTTGATAATGTCTATATTGCGAAACCATGCTGAGCCCAATTCGATCAGCCTGTCGGCAGCAGGGCTGTGGAACCGCTCTGCAAAGTCCTTTTCCAAGGGCCCCTGCACACAAATGGCTTTGAAATCAGACATCAGGTATCCATTGGTATAAAGTTGATCGGTTGTATACGGTATTAAAATGGTCTCCCAGTTATGGCGCCGGGCCGCATGGGCTAACAGCCGGTCCTGGAATCCCCAGGAGGCAGATTGGACCAATATGACCTCATTATACTGCCGGGCGAGCGCTGTAAGTTCGGGAAAGGAAAAAAACGCGGTTCCCAGACACCTGTCAAGCAAATGCCAGAATCCGGGCCACATGCCGACAAAGCTAAAAACGGCGCTGCTCAGCCTCACCAAAAAGGGCCTATTTACATCTGCACCTTCATCGCCGAGCTGCCGATTCCTGTTTTTCAGGAAGTAGGCTAACCCTTTGTTTTTATTTTTCCGCCAATAGCCCTGAAGACGTGCCATCTCGGACATCCAGTACAGCTTATTGCGGAACCTGGATATGCCTTCCTGCGGGGCAGTCAAAAAAGAGATTCCATTTCTCTTATGAGCATTGATGAAATCAGCATTCTGTGCAAATGGCGTGATGGCAACAACGTCTCCCGCCTCTTCCAAAACATCTAAAACCGGATTAGTCAGTAACACACGATTGAGCCTTTGAAACGGTACCGACAAAACAACAAGCTTCCCTTTCATACAGAACCCCTGTTCACGACAAAATATTTGTTAGTAAAAATTGCTGCCATTATTCAATAACAGCGAAAGAAATCTTGGTATCGAATGAAAAACGCTCGATGCGCAGTTTCCTAATGTCTATTGAATCCATCAAGGCGATCGTTTCGCCTGGCAGGCCCCTGTCGTTCAACTCATCAAAGACGATCACGGATCCTTTCGGCATGCGTGGAAGAAAAGCATCCAGGGCCGCTTTTGTCGGCTCATAAAGATTCACATCCAGGTAAAGCAGACTTACAATCGTTTCGGGAAATTGTTTAATGAATGAGGGCGCTGTTTCCTTAACGTCGCCTTTAACAAGGATAACTTTCTCGATAGAACTTAAAAACCTATTCTGGTCAAATACTTCGATCGCCTTCTTAATATCATCATACGAATCCAGAGACATTTTACCATCCTCGTACATTTTCAATGCTTCTCCGGTTTTATCCTTCTCGCCGGCAACAGGGAAATCTCCGAAAACATCAAAGCCAATAACCTTTCGCTGGTAATTCAGGTGCTCGAAAATGGCACTGAACTGAGCCCATGTCATTAAGCTGGCGCCGTCCAGTACACCGATCTCGATGATAGATCCCTGGATATTCAGGATCTTCTTAAATATCTCATACCGAACGATAAAACGCGTCAGAGACTGGCGTGGGACGTACTTTGGAAAATTTTGAAGCTTCCATGCACTGGTGCCCATGCTATTGTTAAAATAGTTTTCAAGGGCATCTCTGTAACCTTCAGGGAGATACGACGCATAGTCGTAAACCTGCTGTAAATCGTGCAAATTGGAACTCATATTCAGGATTTTTTCTGTTGAAGTATTAAGACGATCAGTTTAAAATTGAGCATTTCCGTAATTTCCTCGTCGGTAAATCTTACGTCGAACTCCTCTTCAAGCGAGGAAACAAGATTCATGTGATTCAGAGAATCCCATTTCTCAATAGTATCCGGCGAACTGGTGTCTGATATCTGATCAGCCGGTATGTCGAAAACTGCAGACATTATCTGCTTAACTTGTTCATGCATGATTTATCGCTATATATGTGAGAGAATGGTTCTGATAGGCTGGCACCGAAATCGTATATTCCTTCCGCGGCCCGTCAGCTTTCTGTAGTACAAAACCGAGCTTATCATAAAAGTCGGAGACTTGGTCATTTTTCTGCGTTCTGCAGTATTCTGCCCGTACCGTATCGACGCCTTTTGTCGCTAACGCCTTGATTATTTCATCCAGGAACTGCTGTTCGATATTTCTTCCCAGTACTCTGCAGCTCATCAACAATGTATCGATCACTGCATTAGTTCCCTTTAACTCCACAACCGATAAGCCGGTAATGCCAAAGTCGCCGTATTTATCTTTAACTCCAAAAGCAAAAACCAGATAGTTGTCTGACTTGGTAAAAGAAAGCATTTCACTTTCTGTATAGCGTCTGGTAGTTAGGTTAAACTGGTTGGTTTTCTGAGTGAGCTGGGCCAACCGTGGCACTAATTCTATTTTATCTACAAATATATCGACCTGCAAATCAAGGGAGGCCAAATATTCATCAATATTTTCGAACGCTGCCTTTTTCTCTTCGCGTTCTTTCTGCTGCTGATACATCTTAACACGCGCCTTGTCTTCCTTGGTGCGATCGGGGGAGTAAAACAAGTTCAAATGACGCCGGATCAAAGCCGGATACAGGTATTTCTCTTTCGGAACCTGTATCGTGGTGATCTCCGGCTGGTATTGATTGACCAGGTTAATTTCAAAATCGGAATCATCGACAAACACAAAACTATCAGTTCCGATATTCAACTCTTCAGAAATATCGGCAAGATTTTTCACCTTCTTATCCCAATTTATTTTTTTAACGATCACCTCGTCGTTAGTCAGCGACAGATCAGAATGATTGGAAAACACCTCATCTATATCTCCCGGATTATTTTTGCTATTAAGACAAACCAGAATACCGTCTGCGGCAAGTTTTTTGGCGAGGAACTGAACTTCCTCAAAAACCACGCCCTTCGGCGAAGAAGCAGACATTTTTATTCCATCTATCCCATCTTCACCGATTATTCCTTCCCAAAGTGTATTGTCGCAATCGAATATGATCGCCTTTTTCCTTTTGCCGTTGATCGTTGAGATCACGGGCGTTATGAACTGTGTATAGTGTTTAAGAAAATCAACGGTATACAGCGCTTTGGAAGAGTAATAGTCGCGGAAACTGATAGCGCGCTCTACAGATAATTGAGAGATAACTTTCGAAGTATCGACAACGACAATATTGGATGCGGATTTTGTCTTTAGGTATGCGTTCAACGTTTCACAAATACGGTCGAAATTGTCTTCCCCAATAGCAAACTGGTTGAAGGCCAGGGTTGAGAATTTATTGATAATGATCAAAGGAGTGTCTTTCAGGTGCGAAAGAACATAATCGATCTCCGACTTGAAGCGGGCGATATACTCTTCGGTCTGGTCATCGCTCAGCAAGTTTGATCTATACTGGAATCCATCTACCCAATTTGCAAGTTCCCAAAAAATAAGAACAGCATTCATCTTGCTCATACTTACCGCGTCCTGAAGAATATTATCATAATCGCCAATAATACAGTTCGCCGGTATTCCCTGTGTTCTGAGATTATATTCAAGAATGGGTTTTATCTGGGAAACTATGATATTAGACAAGACGCCTATTTCATACCCTCCCTCAAGAGCATTTCCGAGCGCCGCGTTCTGCTTTATGATTTCTGAAAACTTAAGATCTATCATAACATATTTTGACCGCCATTGACGCGGATCGTTTCTCCGGTAATATAGTTGGCATCATCTGAAGCCAGGAAACCGATAACTCCTGCAATATCTTTGGGACTGGCAAGCCGTTTCAATGGCGTTTTCGCCGCAACGAGCATCCTGGCCTTTTCGGGTATATCGCTTATCAGATCGGTTTCGGTCATTCCAGGAGAAACGAGATTGACCGCTATATTTGACGCCGCTAATTCCACCGCCAGCGATTTGGCAAATCCGTTGAGTGCATACTTGGCTGTCACGTACCCATACCAGTCTGGCGGAGGCACGTTCTCTGTAGCCTGCGACGTTATAAATATGATCCTGCCATCCTTATTTTCTTTCATATGAGGAACGACGGCCTTAACAATATTGAAACTGGCTTTTATATTGATATCAAATTGTTTGACCATCTCATCCCAGCCAAGATCTGCAAGTTTTATAGAGGATAACTTTGCAGTTGCGCAGTTCACAACAAGCGATATTCCGCCTAAACGCCGGATTGTCCTGAGCACCATGTCATCAACCTCTTCGCGGCTGGTGATATCTGCCTTCACGGCAAAAGCCTTCCGCCCGATAGCGGAGACCTGAGTTTCAATTTCCGCCGATTTTTCTTTATTGCTGTTATAATGTATGGCTATGTCAAATCCATCGAGCGCCAGCCGGCGACAGATTTCAGCTCCGATCCCACCAGTTGCCCCCAGCACCAGGGCAATTCTCTTTTTAAGCGAAGTTTCAGCCTGTGCCCTCTCTTTCGTCTGTATTTCTTCCTCCACAATTTTGATCTTTGCCTTACCTGCGATCACCTTTTGGTGGTTCTGGTTATATATATCCGTTTGCAGTTCTATCGCGTGAAGACTCTCGATCTTGCTGATCACTTCGGCTTTTACCGTAATCACATCGCCCACCCTGACCGGCAAAAGAAAATCGAGGGTCTGCGAAAACCATAAAGCGCCATCACCCGGTATTTTAGTTCCTATAATAGTGGATATGAACGCTGCCGAAAGCATCCCGTGTGCCACGGGCTTTTTAAAAGATGTCTTCCCGGCAAATTCATTGTCAATATGGATCTTGTTGTCGTCACCGGTGAGCGCAACAAATTGTCTAATATCATCTTCAGTAATGGTATGCGTGATCACCGCTTTATCACCGATCTGAATGCTGTTATAGTTGGCCATGTGATAGGGTTATGCGTAAAAATCTTCCTTTAAAATACCATAAACATGCGCATCATGATACGCGCCGTTCTTATAGATATCACTCCTGATCACACCTTCCATTTTCCCCTTCAGGAACTTACACATGAGTTCAGCGAGCTCTTTGGAGATGCTGCCGCCATATACCTTGTTCAGGTTAAGTGTGTTGAAAGCGTGCTGACAGATAAGTACGCAGGACTCCCGAAAAATATTAATATTCCTCCCCGATGGCTCGCCTATAACGGCGGAGATCTCTGCTTTGCTGTTAATGTAATCAATATTGTTAAGGCTTATTACCCCCAAGATATCCGCGTTATCTGTTTTGCAGATGCCCAATTGTATCTTAGATGAAGAACCTGCAATATTTTTTTGATAAAACTCCAGCTGCGATTCCAGCGTATTGGGATAATAGTGCTGTTGCAGCGTTTTGCATAGTTCCTCATCGTTAAACCAGCCATACCAATTGCTCCTGATAACATCGTCCCTGGTAAGGGCTTTTAAGTATACATGCTTTCCTCGCAGGAAAATATCACGGTTATCGATCGGATTTGTCATGATTGCTTATTTAAGATTATTGACTGTGCGCCATCAATTCCGCCCCGATGTGCGCCCGCACCTTATTGAGACTGTTCTCAAAGCTAAACCGGGCATGTTGCGCCGCTGCAGGCGGATCATCAAACACCCTGCAAACATCGGCGATGTCCTGTTTTTCCGCAATGCCGTATTCGCTGAAAGGAATATACAGCATCTCTTTATCGCCGGCTATGCCTACCTGGTAGCTGAAAGTATATTTGCCCATGATAGACGATTCGATAAGCGCCATCGACGACACGCCGAAAGTGAGCAGCGACGCCCTTATGCTCGATCTTACATCTTTAATCGGGTCAAGTTCCAGGTGGATCATCGGGTTCCGGTCTTTACGTTCGTCCAGGAACCGGACCCAATGCTCCCTTGACTCGAGCGGATGCGGCCGGATGGCTATCCTGATCTGTCTGGCGGGCTGGCACGACGACAATATTTGGTCTACAATCTGCATTTCATTCAGCTTTCCATCGGGCCAATAGTGGAACATGTTCTCGGAAAAGAACAAGATCCGATCGCCGGTATATTCACTTTCACCGGTTATTGCATGGAGCTCATTGTAGAGGTTTTCAAGATGCGGATTGCCGACTACACTTATCCTGCAGTCAGGGGAAGCGAATCCGATATACAGATCGGCCATGGCATGATCGCATACCAGGATGTTTTGCGGATATACTTCCAGCTGCGCACTCCTGAACCGCACATTTTCTCCCACCCATGAATCGATAAAGCTGAAAGTAGGTGTTCCGTTCGCATTCCCGTATTGAATACTATAACGCTCGATATTTGAATTGATGCTTGTGCCCGTAACGATCGCGTCGGGGGTAATACCAGCCAGGACTGACTCAATTTCAGCCGGGTTTACATCAAACTCGCAGGGATAGTCTTTACAGGAAAAACTTGCTACATGGTGCAGCGTGGCCGCGGATACACCGAGATCGGCAAATCGTTTCAATGCTGCGCCCGCCAGCAGCAAATGCACTTCAAACCCTGGATCCGCGGCATACGATCTGATAACAGGAACCAGCAGATTAAAGCCTCCGGGATCATGGGATGCAAAAACTATTTTCTTTATCGCGATGTCTGTCATTGGTGATGGTGGTTACACATAGTCATTAACACTGTCATCCACATCAGGGAATGCGGCGCGGATTTCCGCAGCGTTGTGGACCACCTTGGTTATAGCCTTTACGATATCGTCCACATCGCTCAGCGCAAGAGGCTCCCTGATAAGCGGCGACAACAACAGCTCCTTCTCATACAAACGCTCCGCCACCGGGCATAAGCCTTTGGCATAATTATACTTCACTTCCGCATTCAGCGTAAATGGAAAACCCTTTTTACCAATGGCTATCTGCTTCTGGTATATCGGGTTCAGGTAAAGGGGTTTCAGGTATCCTCCTGCCAGGGCAGTATCCTCAAAATCGGAAGGGGCCGGCAGTTCTGCCAGCACTGCCTTAATGAACAGGGTTCTTGGCAGGCCAATCACCTCGCTGTGATATTTGAACGGATACATGTAATAAGAATTGTTCGGATTGTCGTTCTGCTTTACATCGAGGCCGGGGATGGCGCTTAATTTTTCAGTGAAATACGCAGCCAGTTCCTGCCTTATCTTCAAATACCTATCAAGCTTTTTAAGTTGCTCGATGCCAATAGCCGCCTGCAGTTCTGTAAGTCTGAAATTGCCGCCAACAAAGTTTGAAAAATCTTCCACGCCCGTTGTTTCAATGCAGTTCTCGCCATGATTGCGGATCATCCTTGCTTTCTGAGCGATTTCATCATCGTTGGTAGCCAGCATGCCACCTTCTCCGGTATGGATATGCTTATGATAGTTGAGGCTGAATCCCCCGATATCGCCTATTGCGCCCAATGGCTTTCCCTTATAGAGAATACCAGGCGATTGCGCCGCATCTTCGATGACTTTGATCCCGTGTTTTGCTGCGATGGCCATTATCCTGTCCATCGAGGCTGCGCCGCCGAACAGATGCACCACAATGATCGCCTTTGTTCTGGGTGTGATCAGTTTTTCAAAAGAATCCGGATCGATGCAGTATGTTTCGGGATCAACGTCTGCGAATACAGGGATAGCACCGTAGAAAAAACAACAGGATGCAGATGCAGACATTGTATAACAGGAACAGATCACTTCATCGCCCGGCTCTACGCCTGCGCTTCCGAGGGCGATCATCAGGCCCGAAGTCCAGGAGTTTACGCTTATCGCGTGTTTGAAACCGTACTGTCGCGCCCAGTTGTTCTCGAACTCCTTCACCTTGGGTCCACCAAGGAACAGTTCACCGGGGCTGCCAAAAAATGCAGACAGCACATCGGAATCCATTACTTTGTTAACAGCCTGTTTTTCCTCTTCTCCCATCGTCCTTCTCTTGGGGAATGGCGCAGTTCTCACCTGCGGGCCGCCTAATATAGCTGGTTTGTTATTCATAGCGAGGTTGTAAAATGATCTATATAAATTGGTTTGAAAGACCCGATTGCGCAATGTTTTCCATGATAGCCACCGTATTCACAAACAAAGGCTGATAAAATGCATCTGGCTTCTCCACCCCGGTCAGGTATTTCCTGATTACATCCACTGCGTTTATCATGGCGAGGTTGTAGTCGATCCGGTAGTTCTTGTCTTCAACAAATTCCTGCAGGAACATACCATCGAAGTACCCCAGCTTTTTGTATTCCGTTACCTGGGCGCCCATTGATTCACGGTAGATCACCCTCCTATTGCTTCCGATGATATCTACCTCGATAAAATGGATAACGGCCTGGTCATAGGCCTCGATATTCATCCTGAATTTTCCTTTTTGGCCTTCGAAAGAAACCAGGGCTGACCAGGAGGGATCACCCTCATAATCATTGATCACTCCAGTAACCGCCGCACTACAGTACACCGGATCGATCAGAAAAAGTACAAGACTTATGAAATGGGAACAGTTGTGAAAAAAACCTTTATGATATTTGATCGAGACTGACAGGATATCACCAAAATCCGGCGATTGTATCTGTTTTCGCAAAGTATTAAACTCGTTAATGTATAATCTCGAATAATTGAGCAAAAGAAGTATCTGATTGTCGTTGCAGTACCGGAAAACTTCATGCGCCTGCGACGCGCTTATGCCTAAGGGCTTTTCGAGAAAAATAACTTTCGGTTGCATGGCCAGTACTTTTTCCAGGTAATAGCCATGCGTACTGTCCGGCGTACAGATCGATACCACGTCAAATCTGCGGGATTCTATCTCAGAAAAATCGGACGAGAAAAAAGGTACCGACCAGGTTTCTGCAGCGTCATGCGCTTTGTCCGCATCAATATCGAAGAATGCCTGAACATTGAAGAACGGGGCATAATGACGGTACCCCTTTATATGGGTCCTAACCGAGGTCGCATCCGGACTGTCGAAGCCTTGGGCAATGTTCCCGGCGCCGATGATCAATACTTCAGGATGCATTCGATTTTTCATTGTGCTTGTTGACCACCACATCCCGTTCCCGCGGGTGACGGTCAAGCCATCCGATAATTTCCTCCGCAGTATATTTTTCAACATTCTCTATGCCGAAATCTTCCACAATCTGCCTGATGAGCAGGTAGTCTTCTTCATAATCGAGGGTTACGCGCAGTTCGGGGCGGTTCAATACACCTTTATATTTTATGTGCAGGGGATTGTACAGGTCTTTGTTATCAGGCAGGTAAAATCTGTGTGATACATGCTCCTTGTCATCCGCGGTTGGGTTGCTTTCCAGTATATTTTTCAATTCGGAAGCTTTATACACCTGTACATCAAACCCCCAGGGCATTGAAATTTCCGGGCCGGTATTCGATACTATCCTGCTCTCAGGATAATTGGCGAGAAAAAGTTCGATCGCCTCGTCAGCCAGCCGATAATCTATAAGCGGGCAGTCGCCTGTAATCTGCACCAGCGTATCCGTATCGTATTGGCTCGCGGCGCCCCAAACACGTTCGAGTACATTCTGTTCGCTACCGCGGTAGGAAGATATTCCCTTTTGCGCACAGAACTCGATGATGGGATCATCCTGTGCGTTGGTAGTAGTAGCGACTATTATGTTCTGAACATACTTCGACTGCGACAGGCGCCGGATAAGAATTTCCAGTAACGGAAGCCCCCCGGCTTTCATCAATACTTTTCCGGGCAACCGGCTGCTGGTCATTCTGGCTTCTATGGTAGCGTTGATCATAAGCAACATATATTTCTGACGATCGCAAAAGCTTCCGCGAATTCGGCGCCTACTGCAACCCCCCAACGATTGGCGAGAATCGTCAACGCGCGCGGTGAACGGGGATGCGGGAACTCACGCTTTTCAAATGTGTAACATTCCATAGCCCGGATCTTGGCAAGAACGTTTTCTTCCCTGACCACAAAAAACAGGTTAGGGACAAAATGCCTGGGATCGGTAGATGCACGCCACTCGGTTCCCGAAGGAGTTTCGAATGTGATGATCGTTTTTACCGGCTGTTCTGCGAGCGGTCTGCAGGCAGTGATCACTGCTTCAAAGGTCCGTTGATGGTCAATATTGACATCGCCGCCATGATGTGTGAACACTATCTCGGGCATAAATGAATCCCTCTCCTGCTCAATAACTTTAATGATATCGAGCAGGGGTACCGAATCGAAGCGGTTGTCGGGAAAACTGTGCATCGACAATTCATGGTAACCGATAGCTTCCTGCGCTTTTTCGGCATTGGTGCGGTGAATGCTCAATTCTTCCTTCCATTTATCTACATCCCTGTGGCCGGCTCTCGATGTAATGCCTTCGCCAAGGATCACCACCCTGGTATGCACATTGAATTCCCTGATCAGCTTGTTCATTGACGCACCGAGCCCCAGCAGTTCATCATCGGGATGCGCAACAACGATCAGGATGCGCTTATTTCTTAATGATTCTAACATCGGCAGATATTGTATTAGGGTCTTCGATCTTTCCGGCAGTGAATTCGAAACGGAAATGCTCGTTCTCTATAAAGGCATTGGGATAGCCTTCGCAATCCAGCATCCGGATAAAGTTGTACAGCTCTTTGATCTCCTTTAACTGGCCGACATTACTGTCTGATGGCGCACGTCGCTTAAACTTCACCACATCTCCCCGCTGCGGAACAGGCCGCGGTTCTTCCTGAATGATCTCCTTGATCATCGACGCTATCTCCGGAACCGAACGCAGGAAGATCTCCTTTGCCGTTCCGGACAGATCAAGGTCCCGCTTGCAATAAATATCACCCTCATCTATTCCGCGAACAACACGAAGGGCTGAAATCTTTGTCGATTCATGGCCAAGCGCGATGAGGTTCTGCAGCGGACTTCCTCCGCGCCCAAACGGCAGATCCGTCATATGAAAAACAATACACTCGTATTTTTCAAAGATTTCCGCGGGAATAATATAGGACCAGTGTGGAATGAATATTTTGTCGGGGTGCAGTTCATTGAGGCGCGTAAGGTTGAATTCTGCTTTATCGGATATCCGGTACCAATTGCCGCCTATACTGTCCTTTAACTGCATGAACAGTTCGTCGTGCCATTGCTTCTCGGAAAGCAGGATGTAGGACCTCATATAGTATCCCAGTTTAACGGGGTACCTGCTTTTAGCGCCACGCGGGCCTGTTTACCGAGGAATTTCTCATAATATTTTGGCGTGAGACCGTCGCCCGGGCGGATAACACGAAGATTTTCGCTCGTAAATACTTCGCCTGCGGCCACATCCTTCACCACATATACCGAGCGTTTGAAACGCAGGCTCTTTTTTTCAACCTCCTGAACGCCGTATTGCACTTTGCCAAGGGCAAGAAAAGCCCGTTCGGATTCTATCACCAGGCTCGCCAGTTCATGCGGCTCAATTGAAAAAGCACTGTCCACTCCGCCATCGGCCCTGTTCAGGGTAAAATGCTTTTCTATCACCCTTGCTCCAAGCGCAACAGCAGCCACCGCCGCCCCAATGCCCATGGTATGGTCCGACAGCCCGATATGGCATTCAAACATCTGCTGCATATGCGGAATGGTAACCAGATTGGTATTTTCCGGTGTTGCCGGATAAGTACTGGTGCATTTCAACAACACCAGATCTTTGCACCCGTTGCTGCGAAGGATATTCACTGCCTGGTCGAGATCAGAAAGCGTTGCCAGCCCCGTAGACATAATTACGGGCTTTCCGGTTGCGGCCACTTTTTTCAGCAAGGGCGCATCGGTGTTTTCGAAAGACGCTATTTTATAAGCCGCAACATTAAGCCCTTCGAGAAAATCCACCGCCGTTTCATCAAATGGGGTACTGAAAATAAGGAGCCCCCGCTTTCTCGCATGTTCAAATAGTGGAGCATGCCACTCCCAGGGCGTATGGGCTTCTTTATACAGGTCGTAAAGATTCCTGCCCTTCCACAAGGAATCCGGATCGTCAATGTTGAACAGGCCACCGGAGGATTGTATCGTCATTGTATCCGGCGTATAGGTCTGGAGCTTAACAGCATGCGCGCCGCTGTCTGCCGCCGCGTCTATGATAGCAAAAGCTCTGTCGATAGACTGGTTGTGATTGCCAGACATCTCTGCAATTACGAACGGTTTCTGGTTTACACCGATCATCCTGTCGCCTATAAGAAAGTCATGCATATCTAGTTGTTTTTTTCAATTTTAATCGTGTAGGTATGTCCGCCGAGCTCAAAGAAAGCCGGATACCTTTGATTATCGCAAACACGTAAAAGGTTGAACTGCTCAAGAATGGTCTTATTGACATCGAGACGGCTGTGCTGCCTGTTTCTTCTTTTATAGTAAGTGGGCTCCCCGCTCTGTTCTTTACCCGATGCGGATGCAGGATAGTTATCGACGAACCAGGTTACCAGTTCGATGGTTGCCTCGCCCTGCTTTTGTTTGATCTCGGCAATCAGTTCATGGCCTTCCAGGTGTATCCATAACTGGTTGTATATCTTACCGGCGTCGACCTTCTCCGAAGCTTCGAGTAAGGTAACGGGAATATCATTTATCCCCTCCAGTACCTGCCATGTAAGCGGAGACATGCCCCGCCCTTTTGGAAGATCGCTTTCATGGATCACCAGATTGTGCTTATTGAGGGACAGATCGGCGAAGATCTTTTCATAGGAAAGGAATACGAGAACGTCGCCTTTTTCCACCTTATCATCATTGATCAGATAGCTGCAGTCATGCCCCTTGCTTTGCAAATCGTCCATTAACTTTTTACCATAGGGTATTATCCATGAATCCTCACTGCTGGTGATCAACTGAATTTTCATCTGATAAGATCGGTTGGATGGTTAGCCCCGGCTTCACATTTTTTGATCAGGCCAACAATACGGGAAGCGGAAAGGCCATCGATCAATTTCCTGGGCTGCCAGGTGTCTGAGTCTGTAAGAAAGCGGCGCAGGTCTTTCCCGAGTTCCGAAAAATCACCACATCCGAAAATTGCGTTCTGTTGAATAAACCCTTCATATATCTGCCGCTGGTTGGCCGTGTACATTCCGGAAACTGCCAGGCATTCTGCGGCAAGGGCTTCAAAGAGAATACCGCTTGCCGGAACAACCGCCAGATCTGACCGCAGCATTAATGAAAGCAGTTCAGGTTCATCCAGGTTGCTGTATAATGATACGGAATCCGCGCCCGAGACCGCTGCTTTGAGTTCATTACCATTCAAATAGCCTGCACCCGTAACCACGAAAATTTTTGAAAAATGCCCTGTCCCGATCACCGCCTTTACTGAAGGGATCGTAAGATTCAGATAATCCGATCCTCCAAAACAGATCAATGCCGTTGATACAGGGCGTCTTTTTCGCTCCAGTGCCGCCTGCCGCAAAAATAACGGCCGCAACATTGCATAATCGGCCCCGAGTGCAAAAAAAGTATAGTCCGGCGTTTTATAATTTGCCGGCGTTACTCCGGGAGCATGGTTGATGATAATATCGGCGTAGAACTTCCCTGAAGCTTCATCGTCAACACATACCAGCTTGCAGCCTTTGTCTTTTATTCGCCGCTGGTAAACCGGCCCAAACCAGTAGCCGTCGGTAACCACCACCTCGTCTCCGGTAATAAAGGGGTCGAGGTCAAAAGGGGTTTCATCGCTCTCCTTTCTTTCGGCAGGGATTTTATACTGGAATTTCTCAACCTCTGCTACGGGTATCTGCAATTCGGAAAAACCGGCCGGCAGTTTACCGGGATCATTTGTTACAAAAATGCACTCATAATGGGGTGCGAGCATATAAGCCAATGAAACCATCCTGTAAACATGGCCTAAACCAATTTCAGGTGAGCTGTCGGCTCTTAGGATTAATCTGCTCAATTATATACCCTTATATTAACACCGGAGTTTTTGATCTGTGATCTTGTCTGCATGAAGTTCTGATCGCGGTGGGCGAAAAATGAGCCTGCGCTTACCGCATCCGCCTGTCCTTTCAGATATCCTTCGCTGAAATG
Source organism: Chitinophagaceae bacterium (assembly GCA_019247775.1). Classification (GTDB taxonomy): domain Bacteria; phylum Bacteroidota; class Bacteroidia; order Chitinophagales; family Chitinophagaceae; genus Sediminibacterium. Next base: position 46,866 of record JAFBAN010000139.1, read on the forward strand.
ATTTGCCAGTCCACATCCGCCGGAAGTGATCACGGGAATGCTCACTGCTGAAGTTACCGCCCTGGTAATATCTATATTGAGTCCGTTTTTCATACCGTCGTTATCAATGGAGGTAAGAAGGATTTCGCCTGCTCCGTACCCTTCGCATTTTACGGCCCAGGCTACTGGATCCAGGTCTGTTCTGGTTCTCCCGTTATTGATATATACCCGGAATGTGCCGTCGATCTCTTTTTTATAATCGATGCCTACTACCACACACTGGGCGCCAAATTTGTCTGAAGCTCTTGCCATAAGACCCGGATCGCTGACCGCAGCAGTATTGATCGAAATCTTATCCGCTCCATTTGAAAGCAGCAGCCTGAAATCGGCCTCGCTGGTCACGCCTCCCCCTACTGTTACAGGCATGAATATCTCTTCGGATACTTTTGCGATGATCTTTGCCAGTTTCTGCACCGATTTATCAACCCGGTCAATATTCACAAAGATCAATTCATCCGCGCCCTGGTCCTGGTATATTTTGGCCTGCGATACAGCATCACCAATTTCGATCACGTCGTCGAATTGACGGGTTATTACCAGCACCATTCGCTGTGGATCGAAAGAACTGGTCTTGAGTTGAAGTTTGGGTATCAGCCTTCTTTTTGACATTCAGGCGTCCATTTTATAAAATTCTGAAGTATCTGCAGGCCGTTATCCTGGCTTTTCTCCGGGTGGAATTGGGTGGCGAATATGTTTTGCTTTAATACGGCGGCGGTTACCTGATGCCCGTAGGTATATGTAGCAACAATATCCCGCGGATCATTGCATTTCATATAATAGGAATGCACGAGGTACAGATCCGGCCTGGGGGGTAGCCCTGCAAAAAGCGGTATCCCAGGCACACAATCGATCTCGTTCCAGCCGATATTGGGCACTTTTAATTGCTCAGCCTCGGCGGGATGAAGTTTCACAACATCGGCATCGATCCAGCCCAGCCCCTTAAACTCGCCGCCTTCAAAACTTCGTCCTGCCATGACCTGCATGCCCAGGCAGATACCGAGTACCGGTTTCTTTTTGATCAGCACTTCATTGTTCAGTGTGTCTACAAAATTTTCAGAATGCAGTCTGCCTATGCAGTCTTTAAATGCGCCGACCCCTGGAATGACGATCCTGTCTGCTTCTGCAAGCTGCTTCGGATCTTTGCAGATCATCACATCTGCTCCCAGATACTCAAACGCGCTGAAAACAGACAGCAGGTTCCCCATTCCATAATCGACGATCCCGATCATCTATTGCGATTTTTTCCACTTGTTCAACTGCAATTCAGCGTCTTCCCGCTTCATTTTTCCCTCGCGCGTCCAGGCATCGAAATCCGGCAGCTTCTGGCCCGATTCCTGTTCGAATACGTTAAGCTTCCATGGAGATACTGAATGGCTGCTGGCGATCTCGAAAAATTCAGCTTCTGTAAGACCTACCATCTCCAGGAAGATCTCAAGACTTGGCGGCTTCTTGCCCTCATATTTGGAGATCATGTCCAACCCTTCTTCACGTTCGAGCCTGCCATGCCTTATATCGATCGATGCAAGATGCGTTGGACGGGTATATCCGCGCTTGATATATTTGATATAGTCGCGAACACCCTGCATATGGCATTCTATTTTTTCATAGTTATACTGCTCCGGAACATTCTCAACCAGGTCTCCCTGCCAGCCCAGTTCGTCGCTGATCACTTTTGACTGCATTTTTACGTCCCAGGGTATATAGGAACCCAGGCACACCGACCTGTAGTTCAGCTTTCGCAGTTCCTTTAACGGGGGATATGTATAGGGTTTGAAATCGCGTTCGTCCACATTGCCTCCCAGCCTGATCGCCATATCCACGGCGGTGATACCTAAATTGATGAACCTGTTGAATCGCTTCTCATCCACTTCTTCGGGCTGATCATAGCTGTAATAGGAAGTATACTCCGAAGATGGCTCTCCCCAAAAGATCAGAGGCACATTGTACTTCAATGCAACCCACATTGGATAAGAGAAAATGCCTGTATGGCAATGCCAGCAGAAATCTCCTTTTTCGAGAAAACTTTGCAGCATCAGTTTCTGAACCACTTTCCAGTTGGGCGTAAACGTGTGAAAATCGGCGCCCAGGTTGCGTAAAACCCTGATCGTGTTCTCGTTCAGGTTCGGGCGCAGGAAGCCATGATCAAATCTTACCACCAACGGCTTGATCTTGTATTCCTTCATCAAATAATACAGCGTCCAGGTGCTGTCTTTGCCGCCGCTGAACGGAACGATACAGTCGTAGTCATACTTACCCCTGTAAGACTCGATAAGCTCGGTAAGCTCTTCTTTCTTTTTTTTCCAGTCTATCTTTCCATCCTTGAACTCTACCTGCCTGCACACACTGCAAACGCCCTGCTCGTCAAAAGTGATGCTTTCATGTGTTTCCGGCGTGAGGCACTTGGTACATCTTTTAAGCTCAATCATATATTTGAAGATTTGTAGTTAGAATTAATTTAATCGTTTAAATCCACCATGACAAACGGCAGTCTCGAGCAGTGCCGATATATCCTTTTCGCCTCTTTCACAAGCTCTGATCGTTTTGAAAATGCCGTGCAGACGTTCGAAATACCCCGCGAGCACTTCAGGCGTATGGACTATACTTACATAAACGCTGTTGGCGGCCAGGTAACCGGATTTCAGCATCTCCTGCGTGATATAGGTTTTATATTTCAGATTGTCAGTACTGTCAAATGAGAATACCGTCAATGCCGGCATGCCGGTTACCTGGATCTTCAGGCCGTATTCAGCGGCCATTTTTTTCCAGGTTTCGGAGATCATTCGGCCTGTATCGGTGATGGTTTCCCAGCTCTTGATACGCTCCATCACTTCCAGTGTTTTCAGGGCTGCTGCAGGGCCGATCCGTTCTGTCCAGAATGTGCTGCTGATAAAGGTTTTCTGGGCCGCTTCCATTATTTCTTTTTTTCCGATCGTTGCAGTGATCGCATAACCATTGCCGAGCGCTTTTCCGAACATGGCCATATCAGGTTCCACGCCATACAGCTTATGCACTCCTCCAAAACTCTGCCTGAATCCGGATGTGCATTCGTCGAAGATCAGCACCGCGTTGTGTTTGTCGGCCAGAGCCCGCACTTTCTGTAAAAAGCCGTCTTCCGGACCCGCATTCCGCAGTACTTCCATCTTGATCACGCCGATATCATCGTTCGCCGCAAAATGTGCCTCCAGTTCTTCGATCTTGTTATAATTAAATGGCAGAACTGAATTGCGAAGGTTTTTCGGAACACCGCGCGGATCAAGGCCCGGCAGAAGATGCCCGGCCAGGTTTTCGTCACTGCCGAGGTTAGCGGATAAATACCAGTCGTGCCAGCCATGGTATCCGCATACAGCCACCTTATCACGACCCGATGCAGCTCTTGCGATCCTTATCGCCATAGCGTTTGCTTCGCCGCCTGTTCTGGCCAGACGCGCCATATCGGCCCATGGATGCAGTTCTACAAGCTTCTCTGCGAGATAAACTTCTTCCGGGCAATTGAACGTAGACATATTTCCCGCCCGCACTGTATTCATCACCTGCTCATCCACTTCGTCATGCCCGTATCCGAGGATATTCGTTCCGATACCCATGATGGACACATCCGTGTACTTGTTGCCATCCATGTCCCAAACCGAGCAACCTTTCGCTTTCGAAAAATAGGAAGGCCATAAATCCGGCAAAAACATCTCGGGGCGTTTCGAAAGAAGCATGGTTCCCCCGGGGATCAATTTTTTGGCCTTCAGATATAAATTCTGTCCTGTTCCCATATAATTAACGATCGTTTTCCAAAGATTTGTAATAGCCCTGGTTTCTCATGATATCCGAATTGTAGCTGTCCAGGCCGCTTTTTATCATAAAGTCTACATACTCCTTCCAGGTCCTTTCCGTACCCATTTCTGAAATAAGCTTTTGCATCATCAGAAAATCGGCTTCTTCATCTACCGTCATGCGGATTTTCGAATAGTCATTTTCGCAATCGAAATTCTTTGCTGAAAATATCGATTTGCCTTTTCCACTTATGTTATTCCGCATATACGGCGTAACGTGTTCCCGTTCAGATGGAAGTGTTGCTTCATTCCATGATCTCTCCAGCGCGCGGAAAGTGAACACCTCTATATCCTGCCCATCGGGAAAATTCTCAACAAGTATATTGGAGCAATAGTCTACCCCTGTTTCTTTTGCCATGGCAATTACGCTGTCTATCAATGCGGGATCAACCAGGGGGCAATCCGAGGTAACACGAACAACCCATTGGGGCTGCAGTTCCTTTGCTGCCTGATAAAACCGATCCAACACATCGCTTTCCGAACCCCGGTAAGATAAGAGCCCAAGTCGCGTAGCGAGATCGTATACCTGCTTGTCGTCCGCCTTGTCGGTGGTTGCAACCAGTACCGCATTGGCAGACCTTGCCTTCTTCAACCGGTTTGTATGGATCTCCAGCAAGGTCTTGCCGTTGATTTCTTTAAAGATTTTGCCGGGCAATCTGGAACTACCCATGCGTGCCTGGGTTATGATCAGTGTATTTAATTCCATGTGGTTGGATTTAACCAGTTTGGCTCGGTTACCCGGATATCATTTATTTGCCGGACCATATTTTCCGGCAGCTCTATCGAAACGGCTTCAAGATTGGTCATCAACTGCGCAACAGAATCAACACCTATTAATACATTGTCAATTTCCGGAACAGCCAGGCAGTAAGCCAATGCCATCTGCGGGATCGTAGTGTTATATTCCTTACTTATGCTTTGCAGTTCCGCTATTTGGGTCTTCAATGCCGTGTATGCCCGGTGGTCCGAATTTGCGCCCAGGAAGAACAACCCCTGCAGGAATGCCGAGCGGGTGTGAATGATCTTACCCTTGGCCTTGAGCTCTTTGAGTGTATTTCCACGCAGGGAAATATTGTCGAGCAGGTTGAAAGGCAACTGTATAACATCCATCCTATCGTCTGCGCCGATCCGTTCAGCCTGTTCATTCGTATAAACGGACACACCTATCCCGCCAATGGCTCCCCGGCTTTTCTGGTCGCCGAGTGTATGGATAATATCTTTTCCACTAAAATAGCTTTCCATTCCATGGAACATCAATACATCGAGCTTTGCTACACCAAGATCAGCCCGGTAACCTGCTGCAATTTCTTCTATCCTGCTTTCATCGAACCCGTGCGGCAGTTTGGTGATGATCCGAAATTCTTTTGAAGGATGCTTGCGGTGAAACCTGCCGATCAATTCATGAGCGGTACCATATCCCTGCGCGGTATCGAGGCACCGGATACCGTTGTCGTATGCATGATTGAGAATATCAAAAGCCGTGTTCTCAGGGATCTTGCCGGCGCTGTTATTAACGCCATAGTTAATACCCATCTGAACAGTACCCAGAATTATTTTTTCAGCGATCATGATAAATACCGTCCGAGCTTGAATACTTTATTCTGGGCGATGGGTTCTCCGTCTACCTCAATCGATCTGATCAGCAAATAACCTCCGTTCACTACTACCTTGTATTGGCCGGATTCATTTTTTCCAAAAATGAGTCCATTTGCAAACGAGTGGAACTGCTGGTCAGTGTAAAAATCGGCGGCGAGCACGTTTATTTTCCTTGTATCGAGATTGCAAAAGGCGCCGCTGAACGGGTAGCCAAACGCGTAAATAAACTTTACCGTTTCCTGTCCGCTGAAATCCTTAAAATTTATTTTTCCGTCTTTTGGGGTGTAGAGTCTCGGGAAGGTAGTGGCTTCGCCCGTTTTCTGGATTTCAGGCGCGAAGCCCGGCGTCGCCAGATTTCTCAGCCCAAGTACCAGCAGGTCTTTAAACGTATTCATTCTGGCTTTGAAAACATGAATTGGATAACACTTGTCGGGGATGGAATAATAACTCTTCGCTACGATGGCGCCGGTGTCAATCCCTTCATCGATATAGTGCATGCATCCGAACTGCGTGGTTCCCCACTCACCATTCAATATCATCCACGAGTCGTTTGCTGCGCCGCGATATCGCGGAAGCGGCGTGGTGTGTATGTTGAGTACTTTATTCTTGAAAGTTTCCAGAAAATCCTTCTTAACGATGTTCCTGCAACCTATACTTATGATAAACGCGGGATCAAAACCCCTGATCCATTCAACCACATGCGGTTCATTTACATTGGCCGCCTCTTTTAGGGGAATCCCATAATCCTGCTCAACATGGAACACGTTATAAGCATGCTCACCGTAGATGTCAGCTCTTTTTTCGATCATTTCCAGGTCGCCTTTATGATCTTCAAAAGGATGTGTTACCACCGCACATACGGCATACCCCAGTTCTGCATTCGCCAGCAATGATTCTATTGTGAATTTGACGCCCGCACCATGTCCGAGCAGCACAATATTTTTAGGCATAGAAACTCTGTATTTTATCAATTACATAGTCCTGTTCTTCATCCGTGAGCGTTGGATACATAGGGATACTGATGCATCCGGCGTAGTAATTTTCCGAAACCGGCATATCGCCTTCTTTCCAGCCAAGTTGCTTATAATAAGGCATCAGGTGACAGGGCACATAATGGATCTGGGCATATATCCGGCTCTCGCGCAGATAATTGAATAAAGCCAGCCTGTTGTCAACCTCAAGGATATAGAGATGGTAGGAATGTCCGTCTACGTACCCGGATTGTCTTTTTATAAAACCTGCGCCGCTGAATGCTTCCGCATATCTTTTGGCGATCATTCTTCTCCTGTCAAGTCCTGCATCGGCACGCTTCAGTTGCGAACTGCCCAAAGCAGCCTGTATATCCGTTAACCTGTAGTTATACCCAAGAACCTGCATTTCCATATACCAGGGAGGATATTTATCGCCTGCAGGCTCGTTTGTCATCAGTGCCGTTTGAAGGGAATTGGTGAACTGTGCAGGATCCCGGGTAATTCCGTGGGTACGGAGCAACAGCAATTTCTCGTACAACTCCTTATTATTAGTTGTGATCATCCCTCCTTCACCGGTAGCGATATGTTTTACCGGATGGAAAGAAAATATGCTCATATCAGCGAACCTGCCATTTCCGCAGTATTGCCGGTTGCCTGCGCGGTCAACAAAATACCCCCCGGGCGCATGACATGCATCTTCGAGTATCCAGAGGCCGTATTCATCTGCCAGTTCTCTTAACTGTTCAAGATCTACTGCACGGCCTGAAAAATCAACCGGCACGATCCCCGAAAAAGTTCCTCTGGGTTGCGATTCGATCAAGATGCGTAATTTCTTCGTGTCGATCAGCAAGGTATCTTCATCAATATCCACGAAGTATACTTCCCCTCCGCAATAACGTATGCAATTGGCAGATGCGGCAAAGGTGATCGGGGTTGTAATTACTTTGTCTTTGGCAGTGATATCAAGCGCCAGTGCCGCGAGGTGAAGTGCAGCCGTTCCATTAGCAACAGCCACGGCATATTCGCAGCCGATATAGGACGCAAACGCCTTTTCAAATTCAGGCACCCGGTCTCCCTGGGTGAGGAATTCGCTTTTCAGGACAGAAATTACTGCCTGTATGTCTTCTTCCGTAACATTCTGCCTGCCGTATGGAAGAGTATTCATTTTCATACCGAAAAATTAGGATCTACGTTTTCGCTGATCAATGTTCTCAATTGCTCTACGGTTACCCACTCCGTATTATCGAATGAGTTATAGCTAAACCCCTGCGGCACGCGCCTGGCATCGGTCGCCTTGCAAAATTTGCTGATATCCCATGAAGGATTGGACGGCAGTATCACGTAATATTTACCCAGATCGTATGTGTAAAACGAATCCGAACTCGTGATCATCTCCTCATGCACCTTTTCACCGGGCCTGATGCCCACCACTTTGGTAGCGCATCCGGGGGCAATTGCTTCCGCTACATCCAGTATCTTGTAAGACGGTATCTTAGGAACAAATATCTCTCCGCCCCAGGCATGTTCCAGCGCATGCATTACCATATCCACGCCCTGCTGAAGTGAGATATTGAAACGGGTCATGTTCACATCAGTGACGGGCAGCACGCCTTCAGAGCGCTTTTTGAGGAAGAAAGGGATCACAGACCCGTTCGAACCCATCACGTTCCCATATCGTACCACAGAAAACCTGATCGGGCTGGAGCCCCGGATATTGTTGGCGGCAATAAATAATTTATCCGAAGTAAGCTTGGTTGCTCCGTATAGATTTATTGGCGCACAGGCTTTGTCGGTAGACAAGGCAACTACCCGTTCTACCGATGTAACCAACGCAGCATCGATCACGTTCTGTGCGCCGCCGATATTTGTTTTTACACATTCATCAGGGTTGTATTCAGCAATTGGCACATGTTTCATGGCAGCAGCATGAATTACAAAATCCACGCCTTTGAACGCCCTTATCAAACGCTCGCCATCACGAACATCCCCAATAAAAAATCGGATCTGCGGATACTCCTTCTCCGGGTACAGTTGTGCCATCTGGAACTGCTTCTGCTCATCTCTGGAAAAAATGATCAGTCGCTTCACGTCCGGATAGGTTGCAAGGATATGCCTGGTAAGGGCCGTGCCAAGTGAACCTGTTCCGCCGGTAATAAGTATTGATTTGTTGTTCAACATAATATCTGCTATCTAATCTATTAAACTTAACTTTTTAAATTCGGCACTGGAATCCAGTAATGCCCCATATTTACCCTGGTCGGCAATGCGCCCGTTTTTCATTACAATGATCTTATCGCATTTTTCGATAGTCGAAAACCTATGGGCCACGATGACTACAGTGCAGGTGCCTTTTACAGTTTCCAGTGCTTTGATAATATAGCTCTCAGTCAGGTTATCGAGTGCCGACGTTGCTTCATCAAGTATCAATACCGCAGGGTCGCGATACAATGCCCGGGCTATACCCAGTCGCTGCTTCTGCCCGCCCGAAAGCCGAACGCCCCGTTCTCCTACGATCGTATCATACTGCCCGGGAAGGTCACGTACGATGAAATCGTGAAGATTGGCGATCTGCGACGCTTTCAGCACGTTCTCCATATTTATCTCATGGCGAGGCATGCCGAAAGCAATATTTTCCGCAATCGATGCGTCGGTAAGGAATATCTGCTGCGGAACATAGCCTATCATACCTTTCCATTCACGGATATTAGCCTCGGTAAGTTCTTTCCCGTCAATAAGAATATGTCCTGTAAGTGGTTTGTGCAATCC
>JAFBAN010000162.1 GCA_019247775.1 Chitinophagaceae bacterium
ATATTAACTGATCGACGTTTAAGCCTCCTGCAACCCCTTAATATCAAGCTTCGTCATCCCCAGCATCGCCTGCATTACTCTATTGGCTTTATCGCGGTCCTTATCCTGCAATAACTGGCTCAGCACCGGAGGTACGATCTGCCACGACAAGCCGTATTTATCTTTCAGCCAGCCGCATCTTTCCGTTTCGCCGCCTTCGGATAATTTTTCCCAGAGTTCATCGATCTCTTCCTGTGTATTCGCATTCACGAATAATGAAATGGCAGGAGTAAAATGGAACATGGGCCCACCGTTGAACAGGATGAATTGCTGGCCTTCTATCTCGATGGTAACGCCCATGGCTTGCCCTGGCTGACCCATATAGGAAACAATCTTCGAATTTTTGAAGATAGAGGTATAATGCTTCGCTGCTTCCTCGGCTTTGCCGTCGTACCAGATGAAAGGTGTGATCTTTTGCATGGGATGAGATTGGATATCGAATTTACGACAATAAAGGAAGACTGAACTTAAAAGCTGCCCCACGGAATGGCGGGATCGCGAATGGTTTCGCTAAGAGTGGATAGGAGAGAAGGAGGGTAACAGGAGGGATCCCTCTTTGGCTCCTTTGCTCTTTTCTCTCTTAGCGAAACCTTGCCCGCAAATGGAAACGGCCGAAGGAACATGCAGTTTTTGTAACGCAGGGAACGCAGAGAACCGCAAAGTTCGCAGGGGGCACGTCAATAAATTCCACTGCGATCCCTGCGGTTCCCTGCGTTCCCTGCGATACCGTTTTAAATCGGAGGCTACAGATAAGTCGCGGACTATAAATGGAGGCTGATCTTTTTGCCGGTACGAACAGCTTCGAAAATGGCATCGATGATCTTCATGTCTTTCACCGCTTCGCGGCCATCTACCGGTACGATGGGTTGCTTGCCATCGAACAGGATGGCGGCCATTTCATCCATCTGAACTGTCTGATGCGTGATATGCGGCTGGCTCAATTCTCCTTTGAATGTGCGGCCCCGGATAGGACCATAGCCCGTAGCCGGGAACAGTTCTGCCCAGCCATTTTCGGCATCGAGGAAAAAACGGTCGAGATTGTTCATTGAATAAGTGGACAAGCAGGATGCTACAGCTCCGCCCGGGAAACCGAATTGGAATTGAATGGTCTCATCCACACCTTCCTTGAATTTAACGGGGTCGGTCTTTGTTTCCTGGGCCGTTACCCACACCGGTTCTTCACCCACCATATAACGTGCGCCGTTGACAGCGTAAATGCCGATATCCATCATTGCCCCGCCGCCTGCCAGTTGCCTGTTCAGCCGCCACTGTGAGGGATCGCCGATCTGGAAACCGGCAAGTCCCTGGAAAAATTTGATCTTACCGAAATCACCGGCTTTGCGCATGCGGATGATCTCCAGCGTTTTTGGCTCGAAATGCATACGGTAGCCCACCAATAATTTTACGTCGGCCTTATCGCAGGCATCCACCATTTCCTGCGCGAGTTTTGCATCGGTGGCCATCGGCTTCTCGCAGATCACATGCTTGCCTGCCCTGGCAACGCGGATCACCTGGTCGTGGTGCAGCGCATTTGGCGTGATCACATAAACCGCATCGATATCGGGATTGTCCCGAACCGCATCGAAATTGCTGTAGTTATAGCAGTTCTTTGCAGCGATGCCGTATTTCCGCTGCCAGTCCACCAGCTTGGAAGGCGTACCGCTAATGGCTCCGACAAGTTTCGCGCGGGTACAGGACTGCATAGCGTCCGCAACCCGGGTGCCGTAACTGCCCAGGCCCATGATCGCTACTCTTAGTGTCCTGGAATCATTCCCCCTGCCTCCTGCTGAAACGACCTTTGGCAGCACTGCCAGTGCAACAGCAGATCCCGTTAGCTTTTCGAGGAATTTCCGGCGTGAACTCATAGCGGTTATTTGGGTTAAGTTAAGAATTTACTTCGGAGATCGGAAATTTTGCAGATTAGCAGTAATGGTACAGTTTGAATATTGAGGCCAGGTTGACCGCAAAGACGCCAGGACGCAATGACGCGCAAGGGGCTGCCGCCGCGCGTCGTCTTCGCGTTGCGTCGCGCCCCAGCGTTTTCGCGGTTAAATTTCAAACTGTGCCATTAGCAGATTAGCAGAACTGCCTGGAAATTGCAACTGCAATGCAACCTGACATGATACATGCAGTTGGACAGAACGTATTTTTCTGCAACTACATTTCAAAATTCGGAATGGCATGCCATCGCGGTATAATTATTTTTGCGACCAGTAACTCAGCGATAAAATTCTTTCAGATGGAGCGACGGATTTTTATGTTTCTGGTATTCATCCCGCTTTTATTGCGAGGCCAGCAGCCTGGCAAAACAACCGGTAACTGGAGCAGTCATTTCCAGTTCACAACGATCACGCAGGCGCATACCGGTTTCAGGGCCGGCTATAAAGGAGCGCATAGCCTTGCAGACACGGTAGAGACCGGCGCAACTACGGTAACTGCAACATTATTCCTCGGTGCGCGGTTGTGGAAGGGTGCGGCTTTCTATGTGGATCCGGAAATGTCTGGCGGGCATGGACTGAGTTCTGCAGTTGGCGTGGCCGGCGCACTCAACGGCGAAAGCTACCGGGTCGGAAATGCGGCCCCTGCAATATTTATTGCGCGCGCTTTTTTGCAGCAGCATATTCCTTTAGCCAATACAGGCTGGGAAGATATTCAGGACGATGCCAATCAACTGGCTGAAAAAATACCCACAAGCCGGATAACGATCAGCCTCGGCAAATTTGCGCTGGGTGATTTCTATGATGACAACGCATATAGTCACGATCCGAGAACCCAGTTCCTGAACTGGGCCCTGATGGGTAATGGCGCCTGGGACTATCCCGCAAATACAAGAGGATATACCATGGGCCTGGTAGTAGCGCTGGTGAAACCAGGCTGGGCCCTGCGGTTATCCACAGTAGCAGTACCCCGTATTGCCAATGCACCCAACCTGGAGTACCGGCTACCGGATGCACATTCGGAAACGCTGGAAGCGGAAAAGAAGATCAGTATCCACTCGCATCCGGGAACCATACGCCTACTGATCTCGAACACGCATTCCAAAGCTCCCTCTTATTCGGAAGGATTGAATGCGATTGCTACGAACAATAGTTTCCTGTTAAATGTAATTCAGGGACAGGCAGAGAATACAAGATACGGCGGCAGGAAAACCGGTATCGGTTACAGCTTCGACCAGGAATTGAACAGCCAGATCGGTTTTTTCAGTCGGGGCAGCTGGAACGACGGCCGCTATGCTACCTGGGCATTTACAGAGATCGACCGTTCGCTCAGCGCCGGCATTTCTATTAAAGGAAGCAAATGGAACAGGCCTGATGATATTGGCGGACTGGCCATCGTTTCCAACTGGATTTCAAAAAAGCACCGTAGTTTCCTGGAATCCGGCGGATATGGGTTTATTATCGGCGATGGCAACCTGCGCTATGGCGCCGAATCTATACTGGAAGCTTATTACAGCGCCTATCTGTCGCCCCATTTCTGGCTTACTGTGGATTACCAGTTCGTCAATCATCCTGCTTACAACAAAGACCGTGGTCCGGTGCATGTTTTCGGGGCAAGGGCGCATGTTGAGTTTTGATGGCGTCTGACTTAGAATCTCAGCGATGCCATCAACCTGGAAATTATCTTTTTTGATTCATCCAGGCTTTGATCGCTCATTACCGGCGTATTCAGATCAAGCACCTGGTTATAGCAGATCGTAGACGCATAGATCTGGAATTTCGGTTTGTCTTTGACCGGTTCAGGTGAAATGAAATCGCTTGAGTTGAACGTCCAGACGAGCCAGAGCTTTGGGCCCACCATAATCCATTCTTTGTTCAGATCCTTATAATTGATGTGCAGATCATTCTTGAAATAGTCGAGTTCATAGTCAACGTATCGGGACAGTGCTTCCTTTTGCTGCGCCGGACTCAGTTTCGAAAGGTTCCAATTGCTCTTCGGCATCGGGATGACGGAAGCCTGCAAAACCCTGTTATCGGCGGTCAGGTAATTGGCTGATTCGGTCGGTACGATCTTCTTCGCGATAATATCAACAGAAAACGAATGGGCTTTGCCTTTGAAGATCCATTGTGCTCCGTTGGCGGTTTTAGCGAGGGTTACATTAAATTCCTCATCGCTGATGCCGGACTGGCAAAAAACTGGCATTGATAAAACAAGAAGGAAAGGAACCAGCAGACTGATTATTCTTTTCATAGGAATCAATTCGCAAAATAAACCGTCCGCGTAACAACCCCATTTGCCGTATACTCCACATCCATCTCATAAGTGCCAAGCTTCAGGATCTTCAGCAGGTAAGAAACCGGCCCATTGGGCAGATTTAGGATACGTTCGGTGATCTGGTCGGGCTGCGTGAGCTCCCAACTGCCGATATACCCGTCCATGGTTGAAAAACTGCCGGGTGCATCGGGATCGCCGATGGGAACCGTATACACTTTCCAGTAATCCAACTGGGCGCTTGTAAGCGTTTGCTGCACCCCGTTGATATACAGTTCGCGGATCTTCCAGTAACGGTTACCCGTTCCCGTCAGGTACTGGACCGTTTGCTCGCGGCTGCTCAGGGATACCGTTGTCTTGTTACAGGCAATGCCCATGATCAGGATGGCAACCATCGATATTTTGCCAAGCAAACGGGTTCGGAATAACTGTTTGGGTAAATGCATGATCGGATACTGCGACGAATTTACAACAGTTTCCAGAATGCGGAACGACCCGCCGGTTTTTAGTGGCAGATCTGTGTAATCCGGGATCGATGTTCGACTAAACTGATATTTTTTACAAAGAACAAGTATATTGCTTTACGCAGATCGCGCCGGCGCTGCCTAAACCAAACCGACTTATATGAGCAGTTTACTCAAGACAAGCGATTACCTGGTATTCCTGGTTTATTTCGTTATCGTAGCCTCATATGGCTGGTGGATCTATAAACGCAAAAGCTCCGGCCAGTCCAATACCAAAGATTATTTTCTGGCGGAGGGATCGCTTACCTGGTGGGCCATCGGCGCTTCGCTGATCGCTTCCAATATTTCTGCCGAGCAATTCATCGGCATGAGCGGTGAGGGTTTTTTTGCGGGCGTGGCAGTAGCTGTGTACGAATGGGTAGCAGCCATTGCACTGGTGATTATTGCCATCTGGTTCATGCCGGTATATCTGAAGAACAAGATCTACACCATGCCGCAGTTCCTGAAACAGCGGTACAACGAATCGGTGGCCATTATCATGGCGGTGTTCTGGCTGTTCCTGTATGTGTTCGTTAATCTTACCTCTATACTGTATCTCGGTTCCAAAGCCATCAGCGGGCTGGCAGGACCGGAAAATTTCCACTTCATCGTTATCGGCCTGGCCCTGTTCGCTTTCGTGATCACGATCGGCGGAATGAAAGTGATCGGGTATACGGATGTGATACAGGTAGCGATACTCATCCTTGGCGGACTGGTGGCGATTTATCTTGCCCTCACCACCGTGGATGGCGTGGTCAATCACGGCAACAGCGCCATCAGCGGTTTTAATACGCTCATGAAACAGGCGCCGGATCATTTCCATATGATGTTCGCCAAACCAACCATCACCAGCAGTACGGAATATGTGCAGAAATACATTGCGCTCCCAGGTATCACCATGTATTTTGCAGGCCAGTGGATCGCCAACCTGAACTACTGGGGCTGCAACCAGTACATTACCCAGCGCGCCCTGGGCGCCGATCTGAAGACCGCGCGCAATGGTATCCTGTTTGCCGGTTTCCTTAAACTCTTCATGCCCATTATCGTAATGCTGCCGGGCATTGCCGCATTCGTACTGTACAAGAACGGGTACTTCGACGCTTCCGTATTCGACGGAAAAAAAGACGGCGCTTATTCCGCTATCCTGAGCCTGCTGCCTGCGGGCATGAAAGGTCTTTCCGTGGCTGCGCTTACAGCGGCTATTGTTGCCTCGCTGGCAGGTAAAGCCAATAGCATCTCCACCATTTTTACGCTGGATATCTACCGGAAATATTTCAATAAGGAAGCGAGTGAACAGAAACTGGTAAGGGTAGGAAGGGTGGCTATTGCCGTGGCCATTTTTATCGCTATCTGCTGCACCTGGGACGACCTGCTGGGTATCGGCGGCGAAGGCGGGTTCACTTTTATTCAGAAGTATACGGGCTTTATCAGTCCGGGTGTGTTTGCCATGTTCCTTTTAGGTATGTTCTGGAAAAGGACTACAGGGGCTGCGGCGGTTGTGGGCGTGCTTACCGGCTTTATCCTGTCTGTCGTGTTCAACAATTACGCGCCAACCTGGTTCGGACCTGAAACGATATTGTATACCGCTTATAAGAATGGAGCGGGCGTTTACGAGATACCCTTCCTGGTGAATATGGGCTGGTCATTCTTCTTTACCGTGGTGCTGATGGTACTAGTGAGCCTGGCAGGACCTAAGATCAATCCCAAAGCATTCCATTCGGATAAGTCCATGTTCAAACTGCAACCGTCAACAATCGCCCTGATCACCATGATCGTGATGGTGGTGATCGCATTGTATGCGAAATTCTGGTAAGATACAGACATAGATCTGCAGGCAGGATATAGGCGGCCTGCGGATCTGAATCAGTTTGAGCGTCGGATTATCTCCAATGGCCAGGTACCCATTCCCATCCATAGCGGGTCTTTGCCCAATGGCCTTTCACGTATATGGCGCCTTTGCGTGGCGGGGTGGCCCAGTAACCGCCTTTCCAGCCATAAGCCTGCCCGCGAGGCTCCCAGTCCTCGTCGATCCATACATGTCCCACGCCGGGTGAGGGGGTTTGTTTTACCACTACGGTCGGCCGCACGGGTCTAACCTTCACCCGGATGCGTTGTGCATCGGCAAAAGACATAAACAGACAGAGCAGGCAGGCCATCCAGGCTGCATTTATCCATTGTTTCATAAATAGGTGTTTAGAAAGCAGATTTGCAAAAAACGCATGCCAGTACGCATTGGGCTGGAACGATTTTTTCGCAGTTAACGCAAACTTCAATTATGCGTGACTGGTTAAGAACCCTGCTCGCCGGCTACGGCGCTTATAAATGGGGCGGCGGCTGCATCGGTACTGTTGTGGTGTTTATTATCCTGTACTGGTTACTGGGACATGTTGGCTGCAATTAAGCCTGTTCCCTCGGTCATTGTTTGTTTGCGCAAACGTTCGCTGCTTTCTGCAGTGAATAATATCCTGCGTTATGTTATTGGTCGTTTCTCCGGAACCGGAATTATTCTTTTAATTTTATACACAACTAAATCCGGTCTATGAAACGTTCTATTCTTTTCGTCGGCATCTGCATCTGCGTGCTGGCATTGGTGTTCGCCAATAAATTGCCGCGGTTTGCGGGAGATCATTCCGTGGTATCCTGTGCGCCTGATCAGCCGCTCGATATCCGCAGGATAGAACAGATCACCGGTATGAAAGGCGTGGAAAAGAATGGTGAATACAAGATTACCGTACCCCAGCATGATCTGAATGTAACGGTGGATGGTTTTAAGATCATTCCCGCTATGGGCCTGGGCAGCTGGGCGGCTTTTACGCATTGCGGCGACAGTGTAATGGTAATGGGTGATATCATCGTTACCGAAACAGACCTGAAACCCGTGCAGCAGGAAGTGATCAGGCAGGGTTTCGGCATTACCGCTATCCATAATCATTTCGTTCGCAATCATCCCAACATCATGTACATGCATATCGACCGTTCGGGGGATCTCGCTGTACTCGCATCCGGGGTCAAAGCTATTTTCGACAAGGTAAAAGAATCGCGCGGAGCCGATCCTAAATCGGCGAAAGCAGACAGCGTAAGCACCACCATCGATATTGCCCAGCTGGATGCCGCCATAGGCGCCAAAGGCGAATGGAGCAAGGGCGTGTATAAATACACCATTGGCCGGCCCGATGTGCATCTCAATGAGCACGGTATCCCGGTAAGCACTTTTATGGGCTTCAATACCTGGGCTGCCTGGCAGGGCAGCGCCGACCATGCGGCGGTAGCCGGTGATTTCACCATGCTGGAAAATGAAGTGGCGCCTGTGATCAAAGCGCTGGTACAGAACGGCATCGAAGTAGTGGCTGTGCACAACCATATGGTACATGAAGACCCGCGGATATTTTTCCTTCATTACTGGGGAACAGGGAATGCGGCCCGGCTGGCTGCAGGCCTGCGCTCGGCCCTGGATCAGACCGGCAAAGGCGGAGCGCATATGTAGCGCAGCTCGGTATTTTGGTTTTTTTTAGGGTAACTAGTACAAATTAGCTATTTTATCAGGGGAATCCGGGCGGTAGGTTTGTCTTGTCAAATCAATCATTACCATTCAACACCCTGTTATGAAAAAGATCAATACCCTCAAAACACCGGTTTTTCTGCTGCTCCTGCTCAGCCTGGCTGTCTGTTCTTATGCGCAGCAATATTATATCCGTGACAAGAACGGAAACTATGTTGCGGTAAAGGACCCGAATGCCCCTGCAAATGCGCAGACCGGTTTGGGCAGCATGGGTTCGGGTATTGTTACCATCAACGACAATTCCTTCCAGATCGAACCCAGAACAGTGGGTAACTGCAGCCAGATGGTCCCGGTGGGCTGGCAGGCGAATAGCAACAAAGAAGGCAATGCACTCGATCTCTGGGACAACAACAAGACTATGTATGCAGGTTATGCCATCCTTCCCGTGAATACTTCGATGGCGCTTTTCTATGACAAGGAACTGTATAACAAGGATCCTGCGCGTTCTGTGCTCCGCATCATGGGGGTGATCACCGCAAACCAGTTCGGAGACAATGCCCCGCACTATACAGAGGAGATCAATGAACAGATAAACGGGTACCAGCTTCGTTCATTCGAAAGCAATAACTGTAAAGGAGTGGTACTGTACCGTGTATTTAAAGGCGACGGGTTCAACTACTCGTATATTGAGGCTATGCGCATGGCAGTTACCCGCAAAGATGTCTGGGATCAGAAAGGAGAGCTGGTAGCAGGCATTGCTTTCAAGATCATGTGCAATGTTCAGTATATACAGCATGAAGCCCCTTCCTTCCCCAGAAGTTCATCACTGAAAACAAGCACCACCAAAACCAAGAAAGACGATTACGGTTATAATCCGCAGCGTGGAACCGAAGAATGCCATAACCCACGTACCGGCGAAAACCATATCGTAACGCCGGAGATGTGGTCCAATACCGGCCCCGACGGTCCCGGCTACTACAAGAAATCCGGCAACGAATACATCAAAATGGCGCCCGGCAGAAGCTAAATTCTCTGCGCCTCTGCGTCTCTACGGAAAAAATAACCGCAGAGACGCAGAGGCGCAGAGTTTAATCTACATACCATGACAGATCAGGAATTATTTAACCGGGATGGGTTCCTTATCCTCCGCGGTTTCTGCAGTAAAGCGGAAACGGAGAAACTCTACCGCACCGCCACCGAGGACGAAGCCATGAAAAAGCACGCGCTGGATCTGAATGATCAGTCCGGCAAAAAAACGCGTTTGTCGTTATGGTTCACCCCGGGCAATGATGTGTTCAGCTATCTCCTGCGCAGCGAAAAAATGGTGAGCACGGCCGCTAAATTCCTCGACAGCGATGCGCCTGTCTGTCATTTCCATTCCAAGCTCATGCAGAAAGAACCCAGGGTGGGCGGAGCCTGGGAATGGCACCAGGATTACGGATACTGGTACAAGAACCAGTTCCTGTTTCCCGACCAGCTGATCAGCATTATGGTGGCATTGACGCCGGCGAATAAGGAGAACGGATGCCTGCAGGTGATCAGGGGCTCACATAAAATGGGAAGACTGAATCATGGGTTTACAGGCGAACAGGTTGGGGCAGATCTGGAGATGGTGGAGCATGCGCTGAAAACGATGGAGCTCGTGTATTGTGAGCTGGACCCCGGCGATGCGCTTGTGTTTCACAGTAATATTTTACATCGCTCATCTGCTAATCTTTCAGAGCATCCACGCTGGTCGATCATTTCCTGTTACTGTTCGCAATCGAACCTCGCGTACAATGAAACTTCGAATTCGTGGAAAGTTCCGGTAGCTACGGTTCCCGATAAGGCTATTCTCGAATGGGAAGCGGGCTCGCTTTCAGATGCCGACTTTTTGAAAAAAGAGGATGATCCCGCCCTGAAGGAAACGGGCTGGGAGAAGGAAGTGAAGACCTCCTGATTATTTGGCCACGCCACGGAATATGAAAACCGTAATGGCGCCTGCTGCGGCTACATCGAGTAGACCTAACCATGTGGATGGCTCTATCACTTTGCTGAGTGCTGCACAACTGGTAAACACTGAAGCCACAATGATCCACAGCAGCACATTCGTAAACTTCTTCATTGCTACACGTTTCATGTATATTTTCCAAACTTGTTCCATACCCCTGAGAGCGTGTAAAACCGGGCTTTGCAGCCTGGGTTGGGGAGTAAATTCAACAAAAAATGCCCTGGGCTTTGGCTGGGCAGGTTATGGGGCCAGCCCGCTCCCTTACCAGGGCTGTTTTAACCGCAAAGACGCAAGGACGCAAAGATTCACGACAGGAGTTTAAAGTGCCTCCTTGCGTATCTCCGCGCCCTGGCGCCTTGGCGGTTAGAATACTCCTAAACTGAATAATTTGTATATTGAATTAAGATTCATCACACATGAAAATCCAGGAAATAAGTCCCATCCTCTGGACCACCAACCTCGATGAAACCATAAAGTTTTACACCGAAGCGCTCGGCTTCACCGCCCAAAGTAATTTCCCGCATTTTGTTTCGTTGTCGAAAGATGATACCCGTCTCATGTTCGTAGTACCGCAGGAAGAGCCCGACTTTCATCAATCCGTACTCACCGGCAGTATTTATATTTTCATGGAGAACGTAGATGCTTTCTGGGAACTGGTAAAAGACAAAGCAACCATCAAAGATCCCATCGCCGACCGGGCCTACCTGATGCGCGACTTTGCGATACTCGACAACAATGGATATGAACTGGTGTTCGGAGAGGACATCAGCGGCCGCCCAAAATAACCCGATCGCTGCAGTGCCTACGACCCCGCAAGCATTGCTGATACCCCTGACCCCCGGCCAGAACAATCCAACTATAACCTTCTGCCGTATGTAGACCCAAACCCGCATTTTGTAGACCTGTCGCGGGCGGAATTATCTCAATCCCCCATATTGCAGCAATTGGCAGCGCTCACATAACTGTTTTTCTCTCATGTGCATTGTTTTAGTACAATGACATACGGGGCCTTGTTTCTACTTGGCCCCTGTTTATTTTAAATAATGCACAAAAATCTGAGTGGACGCCGCAACTTGTATCGTGGTCTGACAGTGTAATTGGGTCAAAACTGTTCTGTGGGTGGTCGTTGGACTTGTTTTCCTTGGGGCAGATAATCTCAAGCGCCACAAGGACCAATAATGGTGATATATCCGTGGCTAGGATCCGATAGAGCGTCCGGACCCGGCAGGTTCTTGCGTTGGAACTATCGCTCCCTATGGCGGATTCCCTTTGCCGCAATATCACGAAAAAAAAATCGCCTTGAAATCCTGCTGATTACAAGGCGATAGAAGAGTCGATTGGTGATCCCGCTGGGACTCGAACCCAGGACCCATACATTAAAAGTGTATTGCTCTACCAACTGAGCTACGGAATCCAATCACGCTATCAGCGTGACCCCCATGTTTTTCGGGAGTGCAAAAATAGGTGAAATGCAAAACTGACCAAATTTTTGAGCAACTTATTTCAACTATCCACAATTACTGTGAATATCTAAGGACTTGTCTCTCAGTGGGGCAGGTCAATCTCATTACGGACGATGCCTGGAATGAAAATATCTTTTTGTGGCCGCGGGTTTGCAGATTGTTCTGATCTGCGAATCTGCGGCTTAGGTTGATAGCTAGTTTCTTGTTCTCCGGACCTACCATCGTCGATTTCCTAACATTTTCCTAAAACCCAGATCCTCATTAAACCAGCACGAAGTTTGTTTTCTGTAAGCCCTGCAACAAAATCCGATTATCCAACCAAAAAACCAGAGCACATGAACCAGAAGCAGATGGAGTACTATTCTTCCGCGCCAGACAAGCAAGCCCTGCTGGCCCA
>JAFBAN010000231.1 GCA_019247775.1 Chitinophagaceae bacterium
GATTCAGCTCTCAATGTGAATACGCATGAAGTAAACCTGGTATTCGACGAATATGTAACGCTGGACAACCCTGTCAGCAATCTCATTATTTCCCCATCGCTGAAAAATACGCCGCAGATCACTTCAAAACTGCGGAATGTAACGATCAGTTTTCCCAAGGATACCCTGTTGCCGAATACCACGTATGCGTTCGACTTCGGCAATTCGGTAAAGGATGTGAATGAAGGGAATATCGCCAGGGACCTCCGTTATGTCTTCTCCACCGGCAGCCATATCGACAACAATAACTATGGAGGGAAAGTAGTGCTCGCTGAATCGGGTAAGGTAGACAGCAATATGATCGTGATGTTGCACCGCAACCTGGATGATTCGGCGGTTGCCAAAGAAAAGCCGGAATACTATACCCGCGTTAATGGCAATGGCCAGTTCATCTTCCATAACCTGCCGGAGGGGGTGTTCGCCGTGTATGCATTGACGAAGGGAACCTACAATAACCTCTATACGGATACGTCCAAAACCTTTGCTTTTTTAGACAACCCGGTCCGCATTGGCGCAACAACTCCATCTGATACCCTGTATGCCTACCAGACTGTTAAACGGGATGCAGCGCAACAGCAGGTTGCCGCGGCCAGCCCGGTAAAATTGCCGAATGCCGATAAGCGACTCAGGTATACGGTGGAGTTTGACAATGGCTTTCAGGATATACTTACCAATATGAGCCTGAGTTTTCCGCGCCGCCTGAATGCGCCGGATACTGCGGGGATCGTGCTGTACGATACGGCTTTCCGGAAGCTGAATGGTTACCGGATACGGCTGGATTCTGCGCGGACACGGATCCTGATCGCCTATCCCTGGAAAGAAAATACACCCTATCGCCTGATCATCGCCAAAGAGGCCGTTAGCGATACGCTCGGGAATACGCTGGGCAAAACAGATACCGTAAAGTTCACGACCAGGAGGGAGGCGGACTATGGCAGTATCCGGATCCGTTTCGCCAATATCGATCTGCAAAAAAATCCTGTGCTGCAACTGGTGCAGGGAGACAAGCTTGTGGAATCGGTACCGCTGACCGGCCCTGAATTTTCGCGTAAATTATACAAACCCGGCACCTATGATCTGCGCATCCTGTATGATACCAACAGGAACGGCGTATGGGACCCGGGCCGATTTTTCCGCGGCAAACACCAGCCCGAGATCGTCCAGAACCTGCCCAGGCAACTGATCGTAAAAGCGAACTGGGATAATGAGGTCACAATTAACCCCCCGGCCCCCTGAAGGGGGAGTTGAGGTACCTAAAAAAAATTTGAGAACCCTTCGGGATTAGGAATAGAAAACCTGGAGAACAAGACGGCAGGAAAATAAAAAAATCCCAACTCCCCCTTCAGGGGGCTGGGGGGTGAGCTATCTTTACATTATGCAACTACCATCTTCTTTATTACAAAATGCTGTCGCGGAATTTGCGAAACTGCCGGGTATCGGTAAGAAGACAGCATTACGGCTGGTACTGCACCTGTTGAAGCAGGATGTGACGGAAGCGAAACAGTTTGGTGAAGCGATAGCCAGAATGCGGGAAGAGATCAAGTTCTGTCAGCGCTGTTTCAATGTGAGCGATGGCGATATCTGTTCCATCTGTTCCAATTCCCTGCGCAACCAGCGCATGATCTGCGTGGTGGAAACCATCCGGGATGTGATCGCCATTGAGACCACGCAGCAACTGAACGGCACTTACCATGTTCTGGGCGGGATCATTTCCCCGCTGGATGGTATCGGTCCCGATCAACTGAATATCGAAACACTGGTGGCGCGCATCCAGAAAGAGGAAACGGAAGAATTGCTGTTTGCGCTCAATCCGAATATCCAGGGCGACACTACCATTTACTATATCCAGAAAAAGATCGCGCACCTGCCATGCCGCATCACTACCATCGCCAGGGGTATCGCATTTGGCGGAGAACTGGAATATGCCGATGAAATGACCCTTGCGCGCAGCATCGCCAACCGCCTGCCGGTACAACAGTATGTTAAATAACCAGCCGCCGGCCATCACCGTTCAGGCAACCATTTATTTCCCGATCCCGTACCTTTTCGTATCGTAACATTGAATAATTTGCGGCTTTAACGGCATAAATATGAAAAACTGGGTTAAAGTAGTGCTGGTTATCGGTGTGATAGGGTTGCTGGCAGCGGCAGGGTTGGTCTATTATGTATACAACAAGCCGCACCGCGACGTGAGCAAGGAGCAGGGCCTGCAGTTGTCGGCACAGAACTTGTACGACGCCTTCCGCACCAATGAAGCCCAGGCGAATAAACTTTACCTCGATAAAGCCATCGAACTGAGTGGAGAAGTGGCCGATCTGACCACCAACCAGGATGGAAAGACCGTGGTGAATTTCAAGACCAGCGATCCCCTGTTCGTGATCAACTGCACGTTCAGGGATAATCCGGGGGACCTTAAGCCGGGACAGATCATCACTTTCAAAGGCATCTGTACGGGTTATATCCCCGATGCCAATGTGGTGATCAATGAAGGTGTACTTGTAAAAAAATAAAGTAAAGCAACAACCGATGAAATCTGTAATTGTACTTGTGCTGTCGATGGCGTTTTTTGCAACAGCGGCCGACGCCCAGAAAATATTCTCTACTCGTAACGGGAAGATCAGTTTTTCCGCTCCCAAAGACGAGGATGTCAAAGCTGTGAACAACGAAGTGGTCAGTCGTATTGCCGATAACGGTCAGATCACGTTCAGCATGGTAATCAAAAGTTTCCGGTTCAAATTTGCGGAGATGCAGGAGCATTTCAACGACCAGTATCTCGAGAGCAGCAAATTTCCCCGCGCCGATTTCAAAGGAAATATCGTGAACCTGTCCGATGTGAACTTTTCAAAAGATGGCGTGTACAAAGTAACCGTGAAGGGCGACCTGACCATGCACGGCGTCACCAAAAACCTGACCGTGCCGGGAACCATCACCATCAGCGGAGGCAAACCGTCGGTAGAAGCGCAGTTTACCGCCCTGATGAAAGATTTCAATGTGAGCGCTTCCAGTGTTACCGACAGGGTAACCGTAGATATTGCCTGCCAGTATCAATAGTCCATTACTTTACATAAAAACTGAGCTTATGAAGATCCCTCCTTACCGGGTACTGCTATTTATTTGCATTAACTGTATGGCGATGGCTGCTTTTGGGCAGCAGGTAGACCTGTTCAAAATGCAGGACAGTACCAATACCCAAACCGGCGCCAGCCGCGGCGAACCTGTACTCAATACATTTTATTCCACAAGGCTTGTAAACACCCATACCGTGGAGATCACGGGGAAAGGCAGTATGGATTTCCGGATCAATCACCGCTTTGCACCGCTTAATTCCGGGCTTTATAATATGTTCGGTCTGGATGCGGCATCCATGCGGATGGGTTTCGATTTCGGCATCGCCAATAACCTGATGATCGGTATCGGCCGTTCTACGCTCTACAAGGAGCTCGACTGGTTCATCAAATACCGGCTGGTCCACCAGCGCGAAGGGGGATCGGTGCCCATATCTGTAGCACTGCTGGCTGCCTGGGCATACCGGACACTCGATTACGATCCTACGCTGAAAGTGAGCGGCTCTGACCGTACTTATTTCACCGGCGCTTTGCTGATCGGCAGCAAACTGAGTTCAACCACGTCTATCCAGGTATCGCCTACCTATACCCATTATAACCGGGTGCTCAATTTCAATACAACCATCAGGGATCTGTTTGCGATCGGACTGCTGGCCAGGCAGCGGGTAAGCCGCCGGATGAGCATCAATGCGGAGTATGTGATCCAGACAAATCGGTTTCCCGGCACCTATGATCCGTTGTCTCTGGGCGTAGACATCAATACCGGCGGACACGTATTCCAATTGCATTTTACCAATTCTTCCGGTATGAACGAGCACAGCGCCATCCATGAGACCACCGGTTCATGGGGTAATGGCGATGTACGCTGGGGCTTTAATATTTCGAGGATATTCAATATCGGGAGAAGGCACTAAAGTAAGCCTGTAACGCAGTGAGGGCCGTCGTTTATATTTTGATATAAGCGCACGGCCCTTTATATTTGCAGAACCTCAACAGGCGGATTTGTTTATTGTTCGGCCTGTCGTTCCCGGCGCAAGCAGGGAAGAATCGAACTAATAAACGTTCTGAAGTGGTATTCCCACATTCCCGGCGTTTATTGGTTTGTCAGGTGTCGTTAACGTGAGACGTGAATCGTCAGGCGTGAAACGTGAGCGGCTCCGCATATCGGAAGCTCTGATGCTAAATTGCTCACGATTGACGTCTCACGCCTGACGATTCACGTCTCACGACCACAACTTAAATGCATAACGCCATGAACATTCGCAAAGAACTCGAAAAAAGGATCCTGGTGATCGATGGGGCCATGGGCACAATGATACAGCGGCATAAGCTTGGAGAAGCCGATTACCGCGGTGAGCGTTTCAAAGACTGGCATACAGATGTGAAGGGGAATAATGACCTGCTCTGCATCACCCAGCCGGAGATCATCAAAGGCATTCATAAGCAATACCTCGCCGCCGGTGCAGATATCATCGAAACGAATACATTCAGCAGCACCGTTATCGCCATGGCCGATTACGATATGCAGTCGCTGGCTTACGAGCTCAATGTAGCAGCTGCACGTTGCGCGCGCGAAGCAGTGAAGGAATTCCTGACCGAGAACCCCGCAGCCGCACCCAAATTCGTGGCTGGCGCTATCGGTCCGCTCAATAAAACGCTGAGCCTTTCACCGGATGTGAACAATCCAGGGTACCGTGCCGTCAGCTTCAATGAAGTGGTGGATGCTTATTATGAGCAGATCCGCGGACTCGTAGACGGCGGGGTCGATCTGCTGCTGATCGAAACGATCTTCGATACCCTGAATGCGAAAGCGGCCATCTTCGCCGCAAAAAAATATTTCAGGGCCACCGGTACCGAGCTGCCTGTGATGATCAGCGGAACGATCACCGATGCATCGGGCCGTACGCTGAGCGGACAAACATTGGAAGCCTTCTACACTTCAGTAATGCATGCCGAACCACTGAGCGTTGGCCTGAACTGCGCGCTGGGCGCCGCGGAAATGCGAAGTCATATTGAGGAGCTGTCGCAGATCGCATCCTGTTATACATCCGCCTACCCCAATGCAGGCCTGCCCAATGCGATGGGCGAATACGATGAACAGCCGCACGAGACCGCGCATTTCATCGAAGACTGGGCGAAACAGGGATTTGTAAATATCGTGGGCGGCTGCTGCGGCACTACGCCCGATCATATCAGGCATATCGCCGCACAGGTAAAAAATCTCACACCAAGACCATTGCCCGTTCTGGAAATGGCTTTATAAATTTCATCGCGGATACTTATGAGTGATCTGACAACTATCAAACCTTACCTGCGACTTTCCGGACTGGAGCCATTGGTGATCCGTCCGGAAACCAATTTCGTTAATGTAGGTGAACGGACCAATGTAACCGGCTCTAAGAAATTCGCAAGGCTGGTACGCGAAGGACAATATGAAGAAGCACTTTCTGTTGCCCGGCAGCAGGTAGAAAGCGGGGCCCAGGTGCTGGACGTGAATATGGATGATGCCATGCTCGACGGCGTTTCGGCCATGCGCACTTTCCTCAACCTGGTGCAAAGCGAACCCGATATTGCCCGCATCCCGATCATGATCGACAGTTCCAAATTCGAGATCATTGAGGCGGGATTGCAATGCGTGCAGGGTAAATGTATCGTGAACTCGATCTCGATGAAGGAAGGCGAAGCCAAATTCATAGAGCAGGCATTCACCTGCAAGGCCTACGGCGCCGCAGTGATCGTGATGGCTTTTGACGAGGAAGGACAGGCCGATACCAAGAAAAGGAAAGTGGAGATCTGTCACCGTGCGTACAAGATCCTTACAGAGAAAGTGCATTTTGCGCCGCAGGACATCATTTTCGATCCGAATATTTTCGCGATCGCCACGGGTATTGAAGAGCATAACAACTATGCGGTGGATTTTATCGAGGCCACCCGCGAGATCAAACGGCTGATGCCTCTTACCAAGGTAAGCGGCGGGGTCTCCAATGTATCTTTTTCCTTCCGCGGTAACGACCATGTGCGTGAAGCCATTCATGCCGTATTCCTTTACCATGCCATCAGGGCAGGTATGGACATGGGTATCGTTAACGCAGGACAGCTGGTGGTATACGATGAGATCGAACCTACCCTGAAACAGCTTTGCGAAGATGTGATCCTGAACCGCAATAACGATGACAACAGCGCCACCGAAAAGCTTATCCAGCACGCCGAAACGGTGAAAGCGAAAGGCAAAGTGGAAGTGAAAGATGAAGCCTGGAGAAATGATACGGTTGAAAAAAGATTATCGCATTCGCTTGTCAATGGCATCACCGATTATATTGAAGCCGATACCGAAGAAGCCCGGCAGAAATACCCCACGCCGCTGGAAGTGATCGAAGGTCCGCTGATGGATGGCATGGGCATCGTAGGCGACCTGTTCGGCGCCGGCAAAATGTTCCTGCCGCAGGTAGTGAAAAGTGCAAGGGTGATGAAGAAAAGCGTGGCCATACTCACTCCATACATCGAAGCGGAGAAAGAGCAGCGAAAAAAAGCCGGCGGCGCCGGCGACACTTCGGGCGCGGCGAAGATCCTGCTGGCAACGGTAAAGGGCGATGTACATGATATCGGCAAGAACATCGTGGGTGTGGTGCTGGGATGTAATGGTTATGATATCATCGATCTTGGCGTAATGGTGCCTTCGGATAAAATACTTGATACCGCACAGAAAGAAAATGCAGCCATCATCGGGCTTAGCGGACTCATCACGCCTTCACTGGATGAAATGGTGCATATTGCCAAAGAAATGAAACGCCGCGGTATGGTGCAGCCCCTGTTGATCGGCGGCGCCACCACCTCGCGCATCCATACCGCCGTAAAAATTGCGCCTGAATACGAACAGGGAGTGGTGCATGTGCTGGATGCTTCGAGAAGCGTAACTGTTGCCGGTTCGCTGCTGAGTAAAGAACAGAAGACCGGGTTCCTCAGCGATACCCAGTCTGAGTACATTCGTCTGAAAGAAGGTTTCGATAGTAAAAAATCGGTTAAGAGTTACCTGGCTTATGAAGATGCACTGAAGAACAAAGTGAAGGTAGACTGGGATGCACACCTCACACAAACACCTGAATTTACCGGCACCAGGGTTTTCGATGACTTCGATCTTGGTGCGTTACGGCCTTATATCGACTGGAAACCTTTCTTCATTACCTGGGAAATGCATGGCAATTTTCCGGAGATACTGACCGATAGCGTGGTGGGTAAAGAAGCGACGAAACTGTACAACGATGCCAATGCGCTGCTCGACAAGATCATCGCCGAAAAATGGCTGCAGGCCAAAGGCATTATCGGTTTCTGGGAAGCGGCAGGCAATGGCGATGATGTTATGGTGAAGAACGGTGCCGAAAGCGTAAAGCTGTCTTTCCTGCGGCAGCAGATCAAAAAGGCGCCGGATCAACCCAATCTTTCGCTCGCGGATTTCATAGCGCCTGCATCAACCGGTAAAAAAGATTATATCGGTGCATTCGCCGTAACCCTGCACGGCATCGAAACACATATCAAACGGTTTGAAGCAAGCCACGACGACTACAACAAGATCATGCTGCAGGCGCTGGCCGACCGCTTTGCGGAAGCTTTTGCCGAGGCGTTGCACCAGCAGACCCGGAAAGAATTCTGGGGATATGCAAAAGATGAGCAGCTCAGCAATGCAGACCTGATCAAGGAACAATACATCGGTATCCGTCCGGCGCCGGGTTACCCCGCCTGCCCCGATCATACCGAAAAACATAAGCTGTTCGGGTTATTGCAGGCAACAGAGGCGATCGGCATACAATTGACCGAGAGCCTGGCCATGTATCCCGCATCTTCTGTCTGCGGCTGGTATTTCTCTAACCCGAAAAGTCAGTACTTTGGTGTGGGCAAGATCCAGCGCGACCAATTGGAAGACTACGCAAAACGAAAGGAAATGCCGCTGGAAACAGTGGAGCGATGGCTGAGCCCGGTACTGGAATAAGGCTTTTTCAAAATTGAATACTGCTGCCGGTAATGCGGCTGCGGGCGTTAAACCAAAACTAACATGAGCTTCTGCAGGATACTGCTGACAGCACTTCTTTTTCTTCCCTTTTCCCTGATCGCCCAGAAGCGCCAGGAAAGGGCCGGGGA
Organism: Chitinophagaceae bacterium; assembly: GCA_019247775.1. GTDB lineage: Bacteria > Bacteroidota > Bacteroidia > Chitinophagales > Chitinophagaceae > Sediminibacterium. Next base: position 8,238 of record JAFBAN010000231.1, read on the forward strand.
ATTTTATTTTTCCTGGGGCTATAACAAGGAATGGTACACGCGTTCCGATGTTAATGTCTCCCAACCCGAACTCAATACTTTTTATACGCTTCATTCGGTGCATTCGCATGATCATCCCGGCTGGGATGAGGGATTGTTTTCAACCCCGATCAGCATTCCGCAATACAATTACCGGCTGGGCTATTTTTTCAATCGCAAAAAAGGCTGGGGACTGGAGATCAATTTCGACCATACCAAGCATATCATCCAGGACAATCAGTTAATAGAAGTGAGCGGTTCATTCAATAACAAACAGACCGATTCGGTGATCCGCTTTTCAGAATCCAACGGATTTTATTACTACCTGAATAACGGCGCCAATTTTCTGCTCTTCAATCTGGTGAAGCGATGGAACTGGCAGGAAAGTCCGTCAGGCAAATTCAAACTGGATGCCCTGGCCAAAGCAGGTATCGGTCCTGTGATCCCGCATGTACAGAACAGTTTTTTCGGCCAGGCGAATGACGCGGGTTTTCAGCTGGGCGGTTGGAATATGGGGATAGAGGCAGGAATGCGCGCTACTTTTTTCAGGCGTGTTTATCTTGAGTTCACCAATAAACTCGACTATGCCCGCTACTCCGGGCTGAAAGTTTACCGCGGCGAGGCGAGTCAGGCATTCGGCACCTATGAGCTGATCCTTAGCCTGGGTGTTACCGTAGCGGCGGGCCCTAAACACATGCAATAGCGCTTATCGTTTTTCGAACAGCCACCACAGTCTTTTACGCGGCTTTACGGTAAAGTTTTTGGAGATATAGGTCTCTATATGCTGCATGGCATCGTCTACGCTGTCTGTAAGCAACACCAGTTTTTTGTCTTCCGGCGATGCCGTTCCCTTTGCGATCATGCTGTCGATAAAATCGATCAGTGGCTGGTAGTATTCCTTTCCGAACAATACGATCGGGAAATCTGTGATCGATTTTGTCTGGATCAGTGTAAGCGTCTCGAAAAACTCATCCATGGTGCCGAATCCCCCGGGCAGGATGATGAATGCGTAGGAATATTTTATCAGCAATACTTTCCTGATGAAGAAATAATCGAACGTGATCCATTTATGCATGTAGGGATTCGGGTATTGTTCCCTTGGCAGTTTTACATTGCATCCTACGGAAGCGCCCTCATTCTCGAAAGCCCCGCGGTTGGCGGCTTCCATTGTACCCGGACCACCGCCGGTCATGGTAGTGAAACCAAGCCCTGCAATGCGTTTGCCGATCTCCCGGGCCTGGGCATAATAGGGATGATCTTCTTTGAACCGCGCAGAGCCGAACACGGTAATGCAGGGTCCCACAAAGTGCAGGGTTCTGAAGCCTTTGATGAACTGCATAAAAATATCCCGGGCAAAAGCGAACTCGTTCATGCGGGGCTTGGGTCCGTCGAGGTATACCGATTCTTTGGCCGGGATCAGTCTTTCTGTTTTTGCCATTACATTGCTTATTTTCAATCGTTAGTCAAATTAGCATAAAATTTGCTGCACCAGGGCAACCAACAGCGCCGCATGAGAAAACTGCTACTCTTATTCCTCTTTATTGCGAGTGCCCGCGACATGCAGGCACAACAAAAAATCGTATTTGAAGAATTACGCTATGCTTCTCCCATCAATTACCTGCATACCGATACTTTACGCCAACGGTTCCTTGGCAGGGTGAACAGCCTGCTATTGAAATACCGGAACCTGCCGCTTGCCGATACCACTCGGCTGCCGATGATAGACCTGAGTGCTGCTGCCGAAACAAAGCCCTCGCCCAGGCCGGATCCGAGCGATACCTCATCGCTGCATCTTTACATGACCATCGGAGAGTTTTACCCGCGGAGTTTTTTTTCCGCAACCAATGATCCTGCCGATTCGTTGCTCCGTAAAACTGCAAAGACCGTATTCCGTATCGTGGTGCGGCTGTTGAAATATGATAATACAGCGGTGCAGAACGATATCCTGGATGTGGTGGTCAGCCACACGAAAGGAGCAGGTATCGGAAATGAGTCGCCCGTGGTATTATTGATGCCGGGAACTTTTGTTGAATTGATGCGCGCATCGCTTAATATCCTGCTTGATCCCTCTCATGACATTACACGAATAGGGATGCAGGTGCCCCCCGCATTCATGACAGACAATTATATTTCTCCGCTGGTAGAAGGTAAACCGCGTACGTTTACAGTGGCAACAGAGGAGTTCAGCCAGTACCTGTATGCCGGTGAAAAGCAGATGCTGCGCATGGGCAAACCGGTGTATGAAGAAATAATGCTCAGGGGTAAAAAAGCACAGCGATACAATGATACCCTGGTTACCGGCATCGTAAACAGTCCCAATTTCCGACACTCGGATTATGTTTTTCTGCGTCAGGATTGCCGTGACGTACTTCACGACAAAAATTACCTGGTAAAACTGGTAGTGCAGGTAGACCCGGCGAACCCCGATCATCTGGGCGAATACATGTTCACGAATTTTTTGCCCGGCAGTTTTCACTTGCTGCTCAGTGACAGGGATACGCTGGCGACCTTTGCCATCCTGCGCAAAGTGGCCGGCAGGGAACAGAAGCAATACCCCGGCAGGATATACAATGGAATGGACAGCGCTTCCCTGGTAGAGATCGCAGCCCTGAAAACTGTTTGGGATGTTAACTATGATTACCTGGTGGATGGTGAGATCCTGGGTAAGAAGTTCAGGGTATTCTGTGGTGGCGCCGGCAACAGGCTGAAGCAGATCTATCTCAACGGAAAACTGGTCTGCATTGCCCAGGGAAAATTTACCCCCGAGGTTTTTGTGGTTTTTGATGCAACTTTGTCGCCGGTACTATTTAACCAGTTGCTCATTGTCGCGTTCAACCGGTTCCTCGAGTAAAACCAAAGCTATGCGTATCATCTCGTACAATGTGAACGGCATCCGTTCCGCTATCAACAAAGGATTTCTCGACTGGATGCAGACCCATCCCGCCGATATCATCTGCCTTCAGGAGACCAAAGCGGTAAAAGAAAACATCGAATACCAGAAGATAGAAGCGATGGGTTATGAGCACCATTGGTTCTCTGCTGAAAAAAAAGGTTATAGTGGCGTGGCAATATTCACCAAGATCAAACCCGACCAGGTATTATGCGGCAACCAGATCCCGCAAAGCGACCTGGAAGGCCGGGTGATCCGCGCCGATTTTGGAGACACTACCCTGATCAACGCCTATTTTCCGTCGGGCACCAGCGGAGACGACAGGCAGACCTACAAATACCAGTGGCTGGATGAATTCTTCGATTATGTGCAGGAACTGCGTAAGACAAGGCCGAAACTGATCGTTGTTGGCGACTACAATATTGCACACCGGGAAATAGATATCCATGATCCCAAGGGCAATAAAAAATCTTCCGGATTCCTTCCGGAAGAGAGGCAGTGGCTGGATAAATTCTTATCGAATGGCTGGGTTGATACTTTCCGCCATATGAACCCCGAAAAGACCGGCGCGTACTCATGGTGGAGCCAACGGTTCCCTACGGTGCGCGCGCAGAATAAAGGCTGGCGCATCGATTATATCTGTGTAACGGACCCGCTGAAACTACAGATCAAAGACGCTTGTATTTATCCCGACGTCAAACACAGCGACCACTGTCCTATTTATGCAGAGATAAAATAATGGTAAGGCAGTCAGGCCGCGTTCGTGTGCTGTGAAGGATTACCTGTAAGCTTCGCGTTTTAGCGATCACAGGTTCATATCAATCGTTCCAGTTTGCCTTTTCGCTTTACAAGGTTTTTGTAGTCCCACTGAATTTTTTGCGCTTTGTCAAGCCAGCGTTCCAAGTCTGCTGTTTCGATCTGCGATGCGCTGTGGTAGAAAACAGAAGCATCCTTGAATTTTCCACCTGATACGTTAAGGTTTTCTTCGTCGAAATCAGCTCCGCTCCAGAACATCAGCCGGATTCCTTTGCTCTGTTTGCTGTAGCCAACAACGGGATTGCCGTCCAGAAACCAGACAGGATGAGCGTGCCAGATCTTGTTTTCTGCGTTGCGCAGGTTTTTGTCAATTGTCTTTGCAAGCAGATCGCAGACTTCTTTGTGTTCAGGAGTTTGTTTGCTGTTGTATGAAAGTATGTCTGGGTTCATTTCAGATCGGTTCAGGCCAAATTACAAAGGCGGCGGAGAATTCCAAATGCTATGGGCCGGTTTTTTGTTGTCCACCAGATGGCATAAGCTCTTCAATTCACCCCGCCTGCCTACCTTTGACGTCCATACTCATTAACCATGCTCATCTACAATGTCACCATCAAAGTCTCCTGGTCCATTCATGATAACTGGCTGCTGTGGATGAAGGAACAACATATCCCCGATGTGATGGCAAGCGGCTGTTTCGATGAAAGCCGGCTGGTACGCCTGCTGGAGATAGATGAAGAGGACGGTCCCACCTATGCAGCGCAGTATCATACGACCGATTATGACCGATACCAGCAATATATTTCGGTATTCGCACCAGCAATGCGTAAGTCGGTAACCGATAACTGGGGCGATCAACTCGTACTGTTCCGTTCGCTGATGGAGGTTGTGAATTGAGTGTGGAAACTTTAAGGTATCTGTTTTGACGCTATCAGATCTTCCTTATATTTCGCCGCAACAATCTCGTTGTTACAACATGCACCCGATACGCTGAAACCCTTATCTGTGCTGGGTTTCACGGGATTAGAGCTGCTTCATTCCAATTTTAAGGAAATATCTAACAGGCTGAAATGCTTGCTGCGTCTGGGTTTGACTGAAACGAACACTTGTTCAGGACCGATAAAAATATTTTGCTGCTTAGGAAAAGCGAATAAATTTGTCGCTCATTAAAAAAACAAACAAGTCTTATGAACAAAGCTGAATTGATTGCCCAGATTTCTGAGGAGGCCGGTGTAACCAAGACCCAGGCAAACGCTGCGCTGGATTCTTTTGTGGGTGCTGTTACCAAAACTTTGAAAAAAGGAGATAAAGTAACGCTGGTTGGCTTCGGTACTTTCTCCGTATCCAAGCGTGCCGCACGTACCGGTCGCAATCCGCAGACTGGTGCTGCTATCAAGATCAAAGCTAAAAAAGTGGCTAAATTCAAAGCCGGTAAAGAACTGAGCGCAAAAATCTGAGTTTTCAGGTCAAACGAATTAAAACCCCGGCATTGCCGGGGTTTTTCTATTTTTGGCGTTCATAAAAAAAATTACCATGGGAAGAGGTGACAAAAAAACCGCCAAAGGAAAAAGATTTCAGGGATCATTCGGCAAAACACGGCCGGCCAAAGGAACAAAATCGAAGAAGCATTCGGTGAAGCAGTCGAACTAGGAACGTGAGGCGTGAGTGCGGAGACGACTTGCGTGCAACCTGCGAAGGTTTCAATAGAAGAAGAACGGAGTTTAAGAAGAAAAGAAGTCAGCCGCTTCTTTTCTTCTTAAACTCCGTTTATCTTTTAGCGAACGCGCTCGAATAGGAGCATGTTTAAATTCTATAGTAGGTTTCGCCAGGAGTGGATAAGAGCAAAAGAGCTTTAGGGGGCTACTCTCCTGTTACCCTCTTTCTCTCCTTGGCTCTTAGTGAAATCATTCTGGAGCCGGCATTATTATTAAGACAGCAATAAGTACGGCGATCTCGCGCCGCCAACTACTTTCCTTTTTTAGCTATTTCTTCAATAGCCATTACCAGCTTATCCAGGTCCTGCAGCCTGGTGTACACATGCGGCGTTACCCGCACGCATGAGATATTTTCCCAGACAATACCCACCGTATGGATCTTATAGTTGTTGAACAGGGCGCCATCCAACTCCTGTGGGGTCATACCATCAACCGTAACGCCGCAGATGGCGCAGGAGTATTCGGGTTTGAATGAGGTATGGATCTTTACTTTCGGGATATCTTTCGCCCGCATTGCCCAGTAATTCTTCAGGTAGCGGATCCGTTCTTCTTTGCGTTTACTGCCGATCGCATTCTGGAAATTCACCGCCTCGCCAATGCCCTGTTCTATCGGGAAACTGCGCGTACCGAGGGTCTCGAACTTGCGAATATCCCCGCTGCGGGGTTTATCGTTGCAGACCAGCGGCCAGATCTTCTCGATCTTTTCTTTCCTTACATACAACATGCCGCTTCCGATAGGCGCGCTCAGGAATTTGTGCAGGCTGGTGCCGAAATAATCGCAATCGAGATCGGGTATTTTAAAATCCAGCAGACCGAAAGAATGCGCTCCATCCACGATCACTTCCAGTCCATGCCGGTGCGCCATCTGGGCGATCTTTCTCACCGGCAATATCTGTCCGATCCAGTTAATGATATGGGTGATGTGCAGGATCTTCGTTTTGGGAGTGATCGCTTTTTCGAATGCGGAAACGATCTCTTCATCATTTTCTATCGGGAAATTGAAATTCAGCTGCGTGTATACGATGCCTTCGCGCAACGCCCGCTGGCGCCAGGCCTGGATCATGTTGGGATAATCCTGTTTGGTGCCGATCACCTCATCGCCTGCTTTCAGGTCGAGGCCGTAGATCACGGTATTCAGCGCTTCCGTAGCGTTGCGGTTGACGGCGATCTCCTCCGGCGAACAGCCTGCCAGCAAAGCCAGTTTCTGCCGCAAAGGCTCCCGCCCCTGGTCCAGGATGCGCCACATATAGTAGGAGGGGCCCTCATTCGACATGCGGTTATACCGCTCCACGGCCTCCTGCACGATCCTCGGCGAAGGGCTTACGCCGCCATTGTTGAGGATGATCAGGTTTGAATTGACCGTATAGGACTGTTGGATCACACTCCAGTAATCCTCGTCTGCCGCAACCGCTTCCGGCGAAAGGCTGCCGATCTTTTTCTCTGCCGCTTCCCAGGAAGCCGCATGCAACTGGTTGAACAGGCTGTTGGCCGAAAATGCGCCCGCCATCAGGCCTATTTGCTGGATGAATTTTCTGCGTGGTTCCAATGTTAATGATTGAGGCAGAAAGTTAACAATTCCCCCCTGCATTTTAGCGCTTATCTTTGCGGGAGAATAGATGATGAAAAAGATAATTTACCTCTGTTGCGTACTGCTTTCGGCCTTCAGCGTTCAACTTGCCAACGCCCAGTGCTCGATCTGTACGAAGACCGCTTCCCAGCTGGGACAAGGCCCCGCCTCCGCCCTCAATTCTGCCATCATCTACCTCGCTGCCGCACCTTTCGCGGTGATGGGCTATATCGGCTACAAATGGTGGAAGAACGAGAAAAACATAAATAAATAACTCCGCGTAAACTCTGTCCCTCCTGTTCTGCTGTGAAAAACGTTTCACTAAGAGCCAAGGAGAGAAAGAGGGAAGCAGGAGTAAACCCTCCTAAACTCCTTTGCTCTTATCCACTCTTAGCGAAACAGACGCAGCGTTCTGGAAGAGCGGCCGGTTCCAATAAAAGAGGAACGAAGTTGAAGAAGGAAAGAAGGGACCCACTCTCTTGGTCTTCTATTGCTTGCTGTAGTTCAGAACAAACTGATAAAGATTGATGGTGGGGTTTGCTTCGAAAGCTTTCAGCAGATCCTCGCGGGTTATGTTCTTCATCCGCTGCTGCCTGATCAGGTGATAGGCTCTTTCCACGAACAGCCAGCTTTTCTTTTGCGCCGAAAGATGCCGGCGGTGATCCAGTATTTTCTGATAAAGTATATCGATCCCTTCTTTTTGCGTGGCAATGGTTTTGAGGATAGGGATCTCAGCTACCGAACGCTGAAAAGCAGGAGCAAGCATTTGTCGCAGGCTGCTTACATACCTGTCAGCCTCCGGACGATCGGATTTGTTCACCACGAAAATATCTGCGATCTCCATCAATCCTGCTTTCATCGTCTGCACTTCATCTCCCGACTCGGGCACTGTTACCACAACCGTCGTGTCTGCCAGCCCGGCGATCTCGATCTCGCTTTGTCCTACACCAACTGTTTCAATAATGATCTCTTTAAATCCCGCAGCTTTTACCAGGTCGGCTATCTCGAGTATTTTAGGATGGAGCCCGCCCAGATTGCCGCGGGTGGCCAGCGACCTGATAAACACATTCGGATCATTGTACCATTCGCTCATGCGGATCCTGTCGCCCAGCAAAGCACCGTGATGAAAAGGGGAAGAGGGATCAACGCAAAGCACAGCTGTTCTTTTACCTGCTTTGATGCATTCGCCGATCAGCGCATCTGTGAGTGTGCTTTTTCCCGCGCCCGGCGGTCCTGTAATGCCGGTGATACTGGCATCCGATGCGGGCAGTTGCTGCAGCAATTGTTCATGATCGTCCCGCTCATTTTCAATAAAGGAGATCGCTCTCGCCAGCGCGGTGATACTGCCGTTGCGGATATCGTTCAATAATTCCACCCACATGATTGCTAAAGTAACCCGGATGCACGAATTTAGACGCATGATGCCGAAAAATAAATGGCTGCAGCAATGGACCGTAGTTTGCCTGGCGTTGATTGCGGTGGGACTTGTATTCAGCCGTGCGGTTCTGTCCGTTGGCTGCGGACTGGTATTGCTGCCATTTTTTTTCCAGGCTTCTGCCATGCATAACAGACGGATGATCTTTACCGGGCTGCTTTTGATCCTGCTTCCGGTATTCATATCGGGTTGCTGGTCTGCTGATATCCGTAACTGGGCAGAGAGTATCACTGTACGTCTTCCTTTGGTTAGCATTGCACTCGGCTGTTCGGCGGTGATATTTTCCCGTAAGAACTGGCTGCTGGTCGCGTGCGTATACCTGATCTCGATCGCTATCGGCTGCGTATGGAGTCTGTGGCAGTATGCGATAGACCCGGCAGCTATGCAGGCATCGTATCTCAAAGCGAAAGTGCTGCCCACGCTGGCCGACCAGGATTATGTGCGCTTTAGCTGGATGGTGATGATCGGCGTCCTGATCGCCTTCAGGTCTTTTGCATTGATCAGATCGCGGCTATCGAAGTACATATTGATTGCGCTGATTGTTTTTTTCATCATCTACCTGCATATACTTGCTGCAAAAACAGGACTGCTCTGTCTCTATGCCTGTGCAATTGTGTATATGATCGATCTGATGATCAGGCAGCGTAAATGGAAAACAGGATTGGCATGGATGGCTGCCGCTGTAATGATCATATTTGTTGCCTATCAGTCTTTGCCAACCCTGCGCAACCGGGTGCAGTATGTGCGGTTCGATTTCAGCCTGTATTCAAAGAATGGTTCTGCGCCCGGCTATAATGATGCCGCGAGATGGGTATCGTTGCGTGCAGGTTACGAACTCACGAATGCACATCCATTCACCGGCGTCGGCTTCGGCGATATGCGCAGCGCCATCAATGCATGGCACGAAAAAAACCTGCCTTCCAGTCTGGCTTATGAACGCTTTTTACCGGCAGATGAATGGCTGGTGTACGGCACGGGCAGTGGCTGGCCCGGCATGCTCTGTTTTACAGCCGGATTGCTGTTCCTACTGTATGCGACTGCAACCAGACAGATACTTTCGGTGCTGTTTACGATCACCGCTGTCATTCCATTGATCACAGACGATACACTGGAAGGGCAGATCGGCGCAGTACTCTTAGGTTTTATTAGTTTCTTTGGACAACAGAATCCCACTACCCATTATGAATAATGCGTTATCTGTCGTTATCATCTGCAGGAACGAAGCCCATATCATCCGCGACACCATTGCGGCGGCGCGGAAAGTATCGGACGATGTGGTGGTGGTAGACAGCGGCAGCACCGATGGCACCCAGCAGGCGGTGATCGATGCAGGCGGCCGGCTGATAGAGACCGGCTGGGATGGCTATGGTCCGAATAAGAATAAAGGGGTGGCCCAGGCGCGGCACGATTGGATACTGTCGATCGATGCGGATGAGATTCCCGATGAAACACTGATCAGGAAATTGCAGACGCTGAAATTTAATGACCCGTCTACATTATACAATCTTCGCTTCCGCGCATTTTTCGGCGATCAGATGATCCGTTTCGGAGAATGGGCCAGGGATGAACATATCAGGCTTTATAACCGCACCGTTGTGAACTGGGATGCGGCGCAGGTGCATGAATCGCTGCAGTTGCCCGCTGCCTGGAAGATCATTACGCTCGATGGCTATATCCATCACTATACTTCCCGCAACCTGCAGGAGCTGGCTGCCAAAACCCTGCATTATGCCATGCTGAATGCGGCCAAATACCATCGGCAGGGAAAAAAAGCGGGCTGGCTGCGCTGCCGGTTATCGGGACCATTTTCTTTTTTCACCAATTACCTGCTGCGTCTGGGTTTTCTCGATGGCGAAGCCGGCTATACCATTGCCAAGATGAATGCCTGGTATACCTGGCTGAAGTATACGCAGCTGCGGGATCTTAACAGTCGCGAACCATCCTGATAATATCGAGGTTAATTATTTACCGCCTGTTTCCAGATCACTCTTTGCGTTCCCTGCGGTCCTTTGCGTTCCCTGCGTTACCATTGAGCCGCGGATTTAGTAACGCACAGAACGCAAAGGACCGCAGGGAACGCAAGGGTTGTTGGGTATGCAAATTGCAGTAAGGATTATTTTTGCCTATGACGAACTTCGTTCCCATATTCCCGCTCGGTATTGTGGTATATCCCGGTGAAACCATCAACCTGCATATTTTCGAACCGCGTTATAAACAGCTTATCAGCGAATGCCATGCTGCGAAGAAGCCATTCGGCATCCCTGCCGTTCTGAAAAATGCGGTGGCTGAAATGGGAACACTGGTAGAGGTAATCGAGATCGCCCAACAGTATGAGGACGGTAAAATGGATATCCGGGCAACCGGCCTCCAGGTTTTCCGCATTCTCGAAATAGTGCAGTCCATCCCCGATAAATTATACAGCGGCGCCATCGTCAATTATCCGCCCAACGATATGTCAAAAAAAACCATGATCCGCAAAGTAGTGGCATCGTTGCGCGAACTGCATAAGTTGCTGGGCGTATCGAAGGATTTCAAAAAAAGCGATGATATACTCCTCAGTTACGATATCGCCCATCATGCCGGGCTTTCCCTGGATGAAGAATATGAGCTGCTCGGCTTAATGCAGGAGCTTCAACGGCTCGAATACCTGAAACGACACCTGGCCAAAGTACTTCCTGTGGTGGCCGGCATGGAAAGCCTTAAAGACAAGATCAAACTCAACGGGCATTTTCGTGAGCTGAAGGCTTAAAAGCTGAACGCGGAAGGCCTAAAGCGGAAAGCCAGGTTCATAGAGAAAGCCTCCGTGAGCTCTTGCTCCCTCCGTGCCCCCTGTGTTGAAAAAAGTCCCGCAAAACCGGTTCGTTGCGTCCGTAGGCAGACTGCATAATCTCCTTTTACACGATATTCGCATCCATGCAAACCACACTCTGCCTCGACTTCGGCAACACCCGCCTCAAATGCGCGGTCTTCCAGGGAAAACAATTCCTGGAAGAAAGGGTGCTGGACAATGCTCATGCTGAAACCGTGGAGCCGCTGATCAAAGAATTCCGGCCTGCATTTTCGATCCTTTCGTCGGTGATCAATCATCCTCCCGAGCTGGAAGAGCTGCTGAGAACGCAGACCCGGTTCCATAAACTGGACCACAACAGTAAATTACCTGTGACCACGCCGGTGGGCAAGCCGGAGACTATCGGCGCAGACCGGCTGGCGATCGTTTCGGCGGCGGTTGACCTGTTTCCGGGTCAGCATAACCTGGCCATTGGCCTGGGCACCTGTATCACCTACAATTTTGTGAACAATGCCCATGAATTCCTGGGAGGCAGCATTTCGCCCGGCATGCACATGCGTTTTAGGGCCATGCATGAGCAGACCGCATTGCTGCCGCTGATAAAAGCAGAACATAATTTCCCGCTGGTGGGCTACGATACCAAAACCAACCTGTTAAGCGGCGTAATACTTGGAATGGCTAAGGAAATTGACGGTATAATCGATGCTTATGCATTGAAATACAACAACTTTAACGTGCTGTTAACCGGGGGGGATATGGGTTTTTTTGTGCCGCACCTAAAAAACAAGATATTTGCCGACCCTTACCTAATCTATAAAGGCTTGTATGCTATCAGTGCGTCTAACCATTTCTAACATTTCCAGGCTTTGTGCAGCACTCTTTTTCGCCTTTGTACTGGTAGGCGCCTCGGCACAGGAAAACTCTCCCTTCTCACGATACGGCATCGGTGAATATTATACCAACCAGCATATCATCAGCCGCTCTATGGGCGGACTTACAGCTGCTTATGCCGATGGAACAAATAATAACGTAGGCCAGTCGGTCAATTTCAGCAACCCGGCCACTTATGGGCATTTTTATATGTCCACTTTCGATGTGGCGGTAACCATCGACTCGCGCACCTTGTATAGCGCTACACCTACAGGTAAATTCGGTTCAGCCAATTTTTATCCCGCCTATCTCGCGCTCGGCGTTCCGCTGAACCGGGTAAAAGGCTGGGGTATCGCATTTGGCCTGAAACCGATCAGCCGCATCAACTACTCCGTGCAAAGCCTCCAGCGAATAGCCGGCGACAGTCTGCAGACACTGTATGAAGGAAGCGGAGGTCTGAACCAGGCGTTTGTAGGCATAGGCAAGCGTTGGGGAACTTTCAGCCTGGGTATCAATACCGGATACAATTTCGGACGTAAGGAGATCGATACCCGTAAAACGTTCATAAACGATACGGTCAGTTATTATTCTTCAAAATCGAGCACTAACACCAATTTCGGCGGGGTTTTCCTGAGCGGCGGAATGCAATACGATCTTCTGCTGAGCAAGCATACCAATACCACCGCAAAGACTACGGAAAGTTATATGCTGCGCTTCGGCTTCACAGGTACTTTGCAGCAGCGCATGAAAGCCACGCAGAGCATCGACAGGCAAACCTATACGGTTTCTGCATCAGGCGATCTGAAAATAGACAGCGTTTCTACCCAGAGCGATATTGCAGGTACGGTACAGTTGCCCGCAACATATGCAGCGGGCGTAACATTCCATAAAACAGCAGCCAATTCCAGGGGCGTGTTCGAACTCTGGTCTGTGGGAGCGGAGTATACATCTACCCAGTGGACGAAATACAGGTTTTACGACCAGGCAGATAAGCTCGCCGACAGCTGGCAGTTCAAATTCGGTCTTCAGTTTGCGCCCGATCCGCTGGCGAGCCGGGGATACTGGAACAACGTGAATTACCGTGCAGGATTTTACATGGGTAAGGATTATATCGACGCTGATGGCAAAGGACTGAAAACATTCGGCGTTTCGCTTGGCGCCGGCCTTCCTATCCGCAAATGGTCGAGCTACAACGACCAGTTTACGGTAATGAACCTGGCCCTGCAGTTCGGCAAAAGGGGTTCTGCCGCTAATAATGTTACCGAAAACTACATGCAGTTGTCTCTCGGCATCAGTTTGAGCGATATCTGGTTTGTTAAACGCAGGTATGATTAACAGGTTCCTCTATAAAAATATTTTGACAGCAGCCCTCGCGAGTGGCTGCTTTTTTATGAGCGCCTGCGAAAATGATGTGAATGAAGTACGGGCCCTGGGTCAGAAAAAGACGGGAGTGGACGAAGGCCGGAATATCGACAGCTATCTGAGCATGAACGGCCGGATGAAAGCACATCTTACCGCGCCCCTGCTGCTGCGATACCAGGGCGATAGCGCCAGCAAAGCGGAATTCCCCAATACCCTTCATGTGGATTTCTATAATGACAGTGCAAAGATCGAGAGTAAGCTCCGCGCCGACTACGGGCGCTACATGGAGAACGAACACAAAGTATTCCTGCGCGGCAATGTGATCGCGTTCAATGTGAAAGGCGATACCTTGTATTGTCCCGAGCTCACCTGGGATCAGAATACCGGCAAGTTCTTCACCGATAAACGGGTAGTGCTGAGTAAGGGGCACCGGAGCAGCGTATTCATAGGCCTGCATGGAATGGACTGCACCCAGGATTTTTCCACCATCAACCTCTACACGATGGAGCCCGGCAGCTTTTTCAATATTCCCGATAGCACCAAGGGAGCTGATACCACCGCGAAACCCGCCCAATAATTTTCGAAATTGAGCACCTTTGGCCTCCCCTGCGTTCTTTGCGTTGCTTTACGCTCTCTGCGTTAAGAATCCGCAAGCCGATAATATCGCAAAGAACGCAAAGGACCGCAAAGATCGCAACGGGTGTCTTCCGAATAATTTTCGAAATTTCCCAATCTCCCAATTCCAAAATCCTTACCTAACTTGCTTACTCAAAAATCTACAAAATGGAATACAGGCGAATGGGCCGGAGCGGCTTGCAGTTAAGTGTACTGAGTTTTGGCAGCTGGGTAACATTTCACAAACAGATCGCCGATAACAGCGCGGATCTGCTGATGGGACTGGCTTATGACAACGGGATCAATTTCTTCGACAATGCCGAAGTATATGCACTCGGGGAAAGTGAGAAGATGATGGGCCGGGTATTGAAAGCCAAGAACTGGGATCGCACATCCTATACCCTTTCGTCCAAAGCCTATTTCGGATGGCGTGGAAAGGAGAATAAGCCCAACCAGACCGGACTGAGCCGCAAGCACCTCACCGAAGCCTGTCATGAAGCGCTGCAGAGACTCCAGACAGATTATCTCGATATTTTTTTCTGCCACCGGCCGGATGTGAATGTGCCGATCGAAGAAGTGGTATGGACCATGCACAACCTGATCCAGCAGGGAAAGATCCTGTACTGGGGCACGAGCCAGTGGAGCGGCGCGGAGATCATGGAAGCACACCGTGTGGCGGGAGTGAATAAACTGGTCGGTCCAACCGTGGAGCAGCCGCAGTATAATATGTTCGAACGGTTCAAGATGGAGCAGGACTATCTGCCGGTATTTCAGAATGTAGGCATGGGTACTACCATCTGGAGCCCGCTGGCGGCCGGATTCCTGACCGGCAAGTACAATAATGGCATCCCGGCGGATTCCCGGCTCGCCATCGAAGGGTTTGACTGGCTGAAAGACCGCTGGATCCAGGATGCCAAGCTCGAAAAAGTGAAAAAACTGGCTGTGCTGGCGCAGGAAATGGGCGTATCCCTGGCCGCGCTGGCCATTGCCTGGACCATCAAAAACCCCAACACCACCACCGCCATCCTCGGCGCCACTAAACCCGAACAGCTGACAGAGAACCTGAAAGCACTGGACGTGGTGAAACTGATCAGTGAAGAGATCAACAATAAGATCGAGGAAATCCTGCAGAATAAGCCTAAGATGGACTTGAGTTAGTCTGGAGTCTGGAGTTTGGAGTCTAGAGTTAGGTCCGAGTGCATTTCGAAGGCTCCTCGTGTACCGATCCCATGCCAGGAAGAGCTATTGGCCATGGACTATGGACCATGACCCCGGCAATTCCAGAATTTCCCAATCCCAAATCCCAAAATTTCTCATCTTCCCTTCCAACCTTTTACCCACCGCCCCCTCTTATACCCGGACTTACTAATTGGAACAGGTAACGACCATACAAACGGCTGTTGTGAGAAAAGCCTGCAAAGGTGACGCGGATGCGCAGGCCTGGCTATACCAGCAATATAGCAAGAGCATGTTCAATATCTGCACCCGGATGACGGGCAACAGGGCCGATGCGGAAGATATCCTGCAGGAATCGTTCATCATCGCGTTCAGGAACCTGCACCAGTTAAAGGAGGCCGTTCAGTTCGGCGGCTGGCTGAAACGCATCGTAGTGAATGAATGCATCCGGCACAGCAAAAAGAACCAGTACTGGAACGAATGGGACGATGACCGGAACGACCAGATGGTATCGGAAGAGACGGAGTGGTGGAAAACGGTCGACTTTACCATCATTCACCGCGAGATCAAAGGGTTGCCGGACGGCTGCCGCCAGGTCTTCAACCTGTTTGTGATAGAGGATTACAGTCACAAGGATATCGCTGGCCAGCTGGGAATTTCCGAATCAACCAGTAAGAGCCAGTACCACCGGGCGAGACAGCTATTAAAAGAGAGAATTACAAAGCAATTACAAATACATGGATGAACTGAAAAAATACCTGCAGCAACATGCGCCTGAACTGGACCTGGACGAGCCGCGTTCTGAGGTCTGGGAACAGATCCGTTCTGAAGTGCAGGGTAAACCCAAAGCCAAACTGGTAATGCTGGTTACCCGTTGGGCCGTTGCCGCCTGTGTGCTGGCGCTGGCTGGCATCGGGGGATGGTACCTGCTGCGGCAGGAGCCAGCCCGGGAGATCGCAAAAGTTCCCACGCCGATCGTTAAGCAGCCGGCTACTGTTCCGGTTCAGGAACAGCCTGAGCGGAAAGAAACTGTGCAGCAGCCCTCCGAAGACAGGCTTACCGCCAGGGTGGAAACTCCGCACAGGCAACACCCTCAGGCGGTGAAACCGCGTGCTGCCGGAGAGCCGAACAGCAACGGTATGGCGGCACTCAACGAATTGGAAAACAGTTTTACACAGGTGATCAATCTCCAGCGTGCACGCGTGAGCAATATCCCCATGTATGCGGAAACGCCTGAATACTTCGCCGATTTCAAAACACAGATGCGGCAGATGGAAAAAGACGAGAAGACGATCAAAACAGATATCGCCAAACGCGGCCTCAGCGGCGAACTGCTCGATCAGCTGATCAACCTGTACCAGCAAAAACTCAACATACTCAAACAACTGCAGATCGAAATGAACAAGACCAACAACCGCTTTAAACAGAACCGCGGCCCTGTTGATTCCACCAGAACCTATTTCCTGAACATTTAAAAGTGAAGAAATGAAACCACTTATGCGTAATACAGTTTTCAATGCAATCCTGCTCTGCCTGGCCTTCGGTGCAAACGCACAGCAAAGCACCATCGTAATGCCTCCGCGTCCTGCCGAAGCGCTTGCACCGGTAGCGCAGTTATCGGGCACTACCATCAATTCCAACGGCTATTATTTTTCCGATAAGCAGATCGACGAGAAAGATCTTAAATCGAAAGAAGTGAGTAAAGAGATCAGCACACCCAAAGGTGCGGATATCTACATCGAGAATGCCAACCGCAGCATCGTTATAAAGACCTGGGATCAGCCCAAAGTGAAAGTAACTACCACTGTTTACTACGAAGGCGACAGCAAACTCACCGATGAGGAATGGCTGGAACGCGTGAACCTGTCGCTGAAAACCCTGGGGTCTTCGGTGAAGATCAAATCAGGCACGCCGGGTAATGGTAACGGCGCTTTCACGCTCTACAGCGGACAGGGCTATTCCTACAGCACCAATGGCGGAGTGGCGATCTTCAATGCCGGCGGTCAGAATATCGGTACCAAATCCAATATGAAAAGGATCGTTACCGTAACCGTACCGGCAGGCAGTAAACTGGATATCGAGAGCAAGTATGCGGATGTGCAGCTGCCAGCCAGTATCGGCGATGTGAACGTGGATATCCAGAACGGCAACCTGGAAGCGGAAAACATCAATAAACTGGTGCTTCGTTCACGCTATTCCAATGCCAATATCGGCGATGTAAAAACTGCCGAACTCGAATTCAGCAACGGCCGCTTCAGCGCCAAGAATATCGATGATCTGGATATCGAAAGCAAAGCTTCCACTATTGAAATGGCAGCAGCAAAAAAAATAGTGCTTCGCAGCACCAATGATGAATACGAGATCGAGGAAGCAGGTGAAGTGCGCGGCCGCAAGAACTATGGCAACCTGCGCATCACCAAACTCAATAATTCACTCGAAGTGGATGGCGCCAACGCAGACGTTAAGATCCGCAATGTAGGCTCCGGAGTCAGCCTGATCAAGCTCGACAACAGGTATGCCGATGTGCGCATTCCCCTGCGCGCCGTGAAGGATTATGCGGTAGACTTCTCCGGCTCTTATAGTTCGGTATATGGCAACTTCGAGAAGGTGCCGGTGACCACCGACAGTAAGGACAAAGAAAAAGCGACAGGCTCAGCCAGCGGCACCCCCACTGCCAATGCACCATCGCTGGCGGCTGCTGAAGTTGCGGCTGTAGGCGGACACACTTATGTTACCTCAACGCGTCCGGGTATGGTCTGGGGTACTCAAAGCAATGGCCCATCCCATTTTACCGCCACAGTAGGCAGCGGCAAGGGATTGAAGGTGGAAATGAAGTGCATGAACTGCACAGTTGATTTCAAATAAACGCTCCCAGGCCGGGCAGTAAGACCTTAATGTCCGGCCTGCGGGGTTTCTGCCATAAAAAATGCGGTTTCCCTGTAACCCTGCGGCCAAAACTGCGTTTATCTCTGTAACGGCGAATTTCTCATGTGCATATATCTCACACGCCGATTCTCATGTTGTTAATTATCGGTACGTGCCCCGTGTCTACGGGGCACTTTTTAGTTGAGTCTGGAGTCTGGAGTTGGAAGTCTGGGGTTGGGTAAAACTTACTCCAGACTCCAGACTCCTAACTCCAGACTCAATTTTTCTTAACTTGCCTTATGTCTGAGCTCTACACCGTCATATGGATAGGCATTACCCTGCTGCTCATCGCATTTTTTGCGGGGTATGAGATCGCTTTTGTGACCGGCAACCGGCTGAGCATCGAGCTGAAAAAAAAACAGGGGCGCAGCAGCGGCATTATCCTGTCGGATTTTCTGGAACATCCGGCCAAACTGATCGGGACCTGTCTGGTGGGACTGAATATTTTCCTGGTGATCTACGGGTTGCTTTTTCATGACCTGCTTAAAAAAATTGTCTGGAACCCCTTACACCTGCAGAATGAGTACCTCAAGCTTGCATTCGATACTTTTCTGTCGTCTGTAGTAGTATTGATACTCGGAGAGTTCCTTCCCAAAGCGATATTCAGGGCAAAGAATGATTCGTTGCTCAGTTTTTTTGCGCCGATCGTAAAATTTTTCCATAGCCTGTTCCAGCCTATCACCAATTTCTTCGTGGGATTTTCGCAGTGGGTACTGAAGTACATGTTCAATGTGCGGGTGAACGACAGGAGCGAAGCATTCTCGAAAGTAGACCTCGAACATTTTTTCCAGCAGACCAAGGAACAGGATGAGGACGGGCAGGAGTTGAATACGGAACTGTTCGAGAATGCGCTCAGTCTGCCGATGGTCAAGATAAGGCAGTGCCTGGTGCCGCGAACGGAGATCGAAGGGCTTGATATCAATTCTCCGGTAGATGATTTGCGGCGGCAGTTCATCAGCACCCAGTTGAGCAAACTGATCGTGTTCGACGATAATATCGACACCATACTCGGCTACGTGCACCAGATCGATCTGTTTAAAAGACCAGAGTCTATCCGGGATATCCTGCATCCTATTATGGCCGTTCCGGAGAGCATGAGTGCTACCGACCTGATCGGCAAGTTTACCCGCAACCGCAAAAGCATCGCCTGGGTGGTGGATGAATTCGGCGGCACTGCGGGCATTGTTACGATGGAAGATGTGCTTGAAGAGATCTTCGGCGAGATCCAGGACGAATATGATGTGGAAGAAAGGGTAGAGAAACAGCTCGCTGATGATGAGTTCATCTTCAGCGGCCGGATAGAGCTCGACTATCTCAACGAAAAATATGCTATGAAATTCCCCGTAGCCGAATCTGAAACCCTCAGCGGTTACATCATCACCGAGCACCAGGATATCCCCAAACAAAAAGAGACCATCATCATCGGCGATTACCGCTTCGACATCCTCAATGTGAGCGATAAGCGGATTGAGATGGTGAAGATGAAGGTGTTGAGATGAATTGCCTGATAAAACAAAATCGGAGGCTTTACCACAGAGTCACAGAATACACAGAGTGCCACGGAGTGCCTCTGTGAGCCTCAGTGTAATCTGTGCCTCTGTGGTGAAGTGAAATCACCCATCTAAAAATTACGGCAAATACGCTATTTGTCGACAGATGGCATGAGTATTTTAGCAAAGTGACCGCACAGCAATACAATACTATCAGTTATAAAATTATCAAATGTGCCATGGAGGTTCATCGACACCTGGGGCCTGGATTGATGGAATCTGTTTATGATGTTTGCCTCACCCGGGAATTACAGCATACTGGGCTTTTTTTCGAACGCCAGAAACAACTTCCTGTTAATTATAAAGGTTGTTTGTTGGAAAAAGATTTTTTTATCGATATCCTGGTTGAAGCAGAAATTGTTGTGGAGCTAAAAGCTATAGAAGCCATCCTGCCGGTTCATGAGGCGCAATTATTGACTTATCTAAAATTATCTGAAAAGAAACTAGGGTTATTATTGAATTTCAATGTACCAGTTATGAAACAGGGAGTATGCCGTAAAATAAATGGTAACTTGTAGCCGCAAAGCAAATGTTATGGGAAAATTTTTTGCGAAGACTGTGGCTACTGCGGTGGCGGTGGTGGTAGCAGCTTATATTCTTGGCGGCGTACATGTGGATACCACACTTACCGCCCTGATCGTAGCGGTAGTGCTTGGCCTGCTCAATAGTTTTGTAAAGCCCATATTTATTTTACTCACCATTCCGATTACCATTTTTACGCTTGGATTGTTTTTGCTTGTTATCAATATCATCATCGTAAAACTTGCGGCGGGCATTGTACCCGGGTTTTCGGTAGACAGCTGGTGGTCTGCATTGCTGTTCAGCCTGGTGGTAAGTATTGTCTCCTCTATTATCGAAAAAATGATCGGCAGCGACGACAGGCGCGAGCGCTCATAAGTGTTTTCTTCATTGATACTATAGTCCTATCCTGGTACTTCTTCTCTCGAGCAGTACAGTATCGCGCCATTGATCATTCATCCTGCCGATCCGTTCGCGGATACCAATGGTCCGGAAACCACAGGAGCGGTGTATGGCAAGACTCGCTCCATTTTCGGGGAAAATGCCAGCCTGCAATGTCCAGTAATTATTTTCTTCGCTTGCGGTGATGAGTTCATGCAGCAGTTGTTTGCCGATCCCTTTGCCGCGTGCGTGGTCGGCGATGTACACACTCACTTCGCCAACGCCTGCATACACACAACGGCCGCTCACGGGCGTGATGGCTGCCCAGCCTAATATGATCTCATTCTCAACAGCAATAAGCCTTGGTTGCGCTGCATGCGCAGCATCCCATTCTTGCCAGGAAGGCGCGGCCGTCTGGAACGTTGCATTACCCGTAGCAATGCCCTGTTCATAAATTGTTTTGACTGCATCCCAGTGATGGGGAAGCATGCGAAGGATTTGCATCGATGCTAAAATACGAACTGACTGAAGGTCTAGCGCAGGTAGATAAGCCGATTACTGGGCCAGAGAAAGAAGAGTCCTAAACGCGGTGTGAGCCATGCCACCCGGGAAAGGCCATTTGTCATGAAAAATAGCCGTTTACCATTTTCTTTTTGGATCGTTTTCTCATAATTCGCTGTATGACAACAACTTAAGTAAAGCCAGTTATTGTTCTGTGCCCATTACCTAAAAAAAACTGGTACTATGTGTTGCATAGTACCAAATAATCCCCCATCTTTGTGTTGTCAAAGGGAATGATAGAAGCCCTTTACCGAAACCCAATTTCAAAAACTTATAATAGAAAGATCATGAAAACGCAAAACATTCACTTCTTCCAGTCACTCGGTACCACCCAACTGAACAACCTGGTAAAAGAAGTAAAAGAAACTGTAGCAACTGTTCCTGTCATCAATCATAAACCGGCTTTCGGTATCGTTGATCTGTGGAACCTGGAACGCAGCAGCAAAAAAAGGATCGCGAGAAGGCACCTGGTATAGAAGCCCCCAAGCTACTGCGATCTAAAATTTTTAATTAACAAGAATCCCGGCCGGCAACCGGCCGGGAGCTACAAAAACTCCGGCTATGGATATTCAGAACACACAAAGTCAGATGCGAAAGGGTGTATTGGAGTTTTGCATTTTGTCCATCATTCGCCAGGGCGAGGTTTATCCCAGTGACCTGGTAGAACGGATGAAAGCAGCCAACCTTCATATTCTGGAGGGCACACTCTATCCTTTGCTTACCCGATTAAAAAATGCAGGACTGCTGACCTACCGCTGGGTAGAGAGTAATAGCGGACCGCCCCGTAAATATTTTGTCATGACGGATAAAGGCCTCGAGTTCTATGGTGAGCTCGAAAGGACCTGGCAGGAACTGGCAGATGCGGTGCAATCGCTTACCCAACCGGCAGAGAACGCAACATCCTCTGAAAACCCAACCCAACCTTAACCAACCATAAATAAGAAAAGACCATGAAAAAGGTAATTAATATAAACTTCCAGGGCAGGGTGATTCCCATCGAGGAATCGGCCTACGACATGCTGAAACAGTATGTGGAAAGTTTGAGAAAGTTCTTTGCCAACGAGGAGGGACGTGACGAAATCATCAACGATATCGAAGGCCGTATTGCCGAACTGTTTGTGGAGAGCCTGAAAAAAGGAAGCACCTGCATTACTGACGACGATGTAAATGCCATTATTGTAAGCATGGGCCGCCCCGAAGATTTCGAAGGCGAAGAGAGCAGGGTTCAATCACAACTCGGTGCCGAGCACCACGAACAGGCAGGCCGCAATTTTGAGCAGGCTGCATCCGATGCACCCCGCGGACGACTGTACAGGAATGATGCCGACAAGATCCTCGGTGGCGTGTGCGGTGGCCTGGCGAGTTATCTGCGCGTTGATCCTACCATTATCCGTATCGTATTTGCACTGATCAGCTTCGGCGCCGGTACCGGTATCTTACTTTATATATTGTTGTGGATCATCCTGCCCTCAAGGCCGATGGCTGCAACCAGTTCTACCAAGCGGCTGTACCGTAATCACGACGAGAAAGTGATCGCCGGTGTTGCCAGCGGTATTGCTTCTTATTTCGATATAGCGGTATGGATACCGAGGCTGATCTTCGCGCTGCCGCTGGTGGCCGGGATCGTTACCTCTATCTTCCGCAGTGCACTATGGTTCGATGTGGATCCGTTCCCCGGCATCATCTTCGGTTCATTCGGCGGTACCCTGTTCGTGGTATATGCAGTTCTGTGGGCCGTGATCCCCGAAGCGAAAAGCGCTTCTGAAAAACTGGAAATGCGCGGTGAGAAAGTAGACCTCAATACAATTAAGAATACCATCCAGGAAGATCTCGAAGGTTTCAAGACCCGTGCAGAAAAATGGGGCGGTGAAGTGAAAGACCGTGCTACGCAGTTCGGGAAAGAATTTGGTCAGACCATGGGTCAGAAAGGCCAGCAATTCGGCACCGAAGCGGCCTATGTGGCCCGCAGCGGCGGCAGCCGGTTATTGCGCGCGATCGGCATCATGTTCAAGGCATTCTTTTTGTTCCTTGCCGGCGTACTCGCTTTTGCACTGCTGGTAACATTGCTCGCATTCCTGGTTGCCGGCGTAGGCGTATTTCCGCTGAAGAATTTCTTCCTCGAAGGATTCTGGGAAAACTTCCTCGCCTGGACCACACTGCTGCTGTTCCTCGGCATACCGGTAGTTGCTTTCATCACCTGGCTGATCCGCCGTATCATGGGCGTGAAGTCGAAGAACAAATACCTGGGCTTCACATTCGCCGGTTTATGGTTCATCGGCCTGGTATGCGCAGGCATACTCGCAGTTTCCATCGCCCGCAATTTCGATGCAAGGGCCAGGGACTCGCAGGAGTTCACCATCAGCCAGCCTGCAACCGGTAAACTGATCGTGAAAGTGCCCGACAGCAAAGTAAAAGTGATCGGACGTTTCTTTAAGATGGACGGCATCATCAGCATTAACGATGACAGCCTGTTCCTGAACAATGTGCGGCTCCGCATCGTGAAAAGCAAGGATTCACTTTACCATATGACCGCTACCAAATACAGCAGTGGTCCAAATGAAGCAGCCGCTCTGCAGAATATCAAGGAGATAAACTATGGTATTAACCAGGCAGACAGCACCATCTGGCTCGACCGCGGTTTTGCGCTGAAGAACGGAACCCGTTTCCGCAACCAGGGAGTGGCAGTAACACTGCAGGTGCCTGTTGGAAAAAGGATCCTGATCGATAACAGTGTTAGCCGGAGGCTTAACTGGTTCCGCATGAGCATGGGCCGTAACGATTGGGACTGGGAAGAAGATTGGGGTGGCAACGAATACCAGCACTGGTATGATAACGTGGAATATATCATGACACCCGGAGGCCTGGAGAGAGTAGGCAAAAAAGAAGCGGAAGAACAGGTTACCGAGGAAAATCCGGACGAGAACAGCACGATAGAGCGTTACAAAAAAAGCAAGGAAGAACTTCAGAAGGAATATGACCGCAAGAAGAAGGAAGCAGAGGACCTGAAGAAAGAACTGGACAAAGGACTCGAGAAAGGAGTCGACAGCACCAAATATCACTATAAAAAGGCAACGACTGCCGTAACGCCGGCAAGCGGCAATGTGCAGACTGCCGAAAAAGAAAATACGCCGGAGCCTGTGGATATTTCAGAAGGCACCGTGATGCTCGCATTGATGCAAAGCGCATCATAACAAAGGTTGAAGTTGGGAATTATAGAACCCTGTCTTGTTCACAGGATGGGGTTCTTCCCTTCTTATTCGCTCACCATCAAAACAACCATATGCAAAAGCCATTACTCGTACTCGCCATCCTCGTTTTCTGTGTGATCAGCATTTTCGCGTCGATCTTTTCCCGGTGGCGAAATCACCGGAATGTATTCGGCAGGCACTATGTTTCAGTAAGTGAAAGTGAATGGGATCACCGGTACAGGTTGACTGCCCATTACGACAGGAGCAGAGCCGGGCGGCTGGAACGTTGTCTCGAACGGCATCTCCGCGCCGATCATCTTTTCAGGCATGCGCGCATGAATGGGAACCTGATACTGGATGATCGGACCAGACTCTATATCAAAAGCAAACCTGGTGAACTGCTGATCAGGTTCGACAAAGATGAGAACAGCGAGGAAGCGTTTCGCCGCATCCAGGCATTGGGCAACGATATTAAATTACAGCTTACCGATTAACCGAATATGAAAAAGCTTCCGATCATCGTGCTGGTACTGGTGATAAGCGTGATTGGCTTTTTTGGGTTTGTCGCTTACCGCGTAAGTCACGGCGAACTTTTCAGGTCAGGCAGTTCTATCCGGGTTTACGACAACGACAGCAAATATGAATTCAATGCCCGCTATCCATCCGATCTGACGGAGAAACTGCAGCGGTTCCTCGATGCCAGGCTTCGTACCAAATTTTTTACTACCGACCATATCGACGAAGACCTGACACTCGACGATAGTACCCGGATTCTTGTCTGGAATAGCCCGGGCAAGATCGTGATCCGGCTGTCGAAATGGGAGAATTCGACGCAGTCCTGTACGCGCATCAGGCAGCTGGCAGAAGAACTGCGTTACCGGCTCTCCGAATAATCCAGGTACACCTGTCTATATACACCGAGCGTTGCCGAAAACAACGCTTTTTTATTTTTGTGCCCCCTCCGCTTCACTTATTTTTGCCGCCACAAGACCTGACGATGAAAAATACGCCGTTCACCCAGAAACATATTGCGCTTGGCGCCAAGATGGCCGAGTTTGCCGGATATAATATGCCGATCAGCTATACCGGTATCAACGACGAGCATGCAGCCGTGCGCAACAATGCCGGGGTCTTCGATGTGAGCCATATGGGTGAATTCATGCTGAAGGGCGAACATGCGCTCGACCTGATCCAGCGCGTTACTTCCAATGATGCTTCCAAATTGTCCGATGGGCAGGCGCAATACAGTTGCCTGCCTAACAACAAGGGGGGTATTGTAGACGACCTGATCGTATACTGTCTCGAGAAAAACAAAGTATACATGCTGGTAGTGAATGCATCCAATATTGAGAAGGACTGGAACTGGATCAGCGGGTTCAATCACCAGAACGTGGAGATGCACAATATCAGCGACAAGACCTGTCTGCTCGCTATTCAGGGGCCGAACGCCACCAAAATATTGCAGCCGCTGGTCGACACCGATATCATGAACCTGAAATATTACACGTTTACCAAAGGCGTGTTTGCCGGTGTAAATAATGTGTTGATCAGCGCTACCGGATATACCGGATCGGGTGGCGTGGAAATTTATTTTGAAGACAGGGACGGGGCTGCCGATAAGATCTGGGATGCGATCTTCAATGCCGGAGGGCCGCAGGGACTAAAACCGATCGGGCTTGGGGCGAGGGACACGTTGCGGCTTGAGATGGGTTATTGCCTGTACGGTAATGATATCGACGATACCACATCGCCGCTTGAAGCGGGGTTGGGATGGATCACCAAATTCACCAAGGATTTTACTTCGAGGGATATCATCGAGCAACAGAAAGCGGATGGTATCACCCGCAAGCTGGTGGGTTTTGAAATGATCGACCGCGGCATTCCCCGCCATGACTACCTGATCAAGGACGAACTGGGAAATACCATCGGCAAAGTGACCAGCGGCACCCAGGCGCCTTCGCTCGGCAGAGCCGTAGGACTGGGCTATGTATCGATGGGCGAAGCCAATATCGACAACGAGATCTTCATCGAGATCCGCAATACGCCGGTGAAAGCGAAAATTGTGAAGGTGCCGTTCCGCTGATCCTGCCTCGGTTATTCACAGAACCGACGATGCTGTGAACAATAATCATTTTCTTTAACTGCAGCAGGCAGATAGTTTTACAGGATGAGAAACATTGTTTTGATCCTGCTCATTTTCCTTGCATGCTCCTGTCACCGCAAAGCGTATCCGGGCTCAGGTTCGGAGACCGGGCTGGCTTCTTATTATTCGGAAAGCTATAACGGCAAGACCACGGCCAATGGCGAGATCTTCCGTTCTTCGGAAATGACCGCTGCGCATAAAAAACTTCCTTTCGGTACCAAAGTAAAAGTCACCAATCTCAGTAACGGCAAAACAGTAAAAGTACGGGTGAACGACCGCGGCCCTTTTGTGCAGGGCCGGATCATAGACCTTACACGAAAGGCCGCCAAAAAACTGGACATGCTCGCTGCCGGTATCGCAAAAGTGAAGATCAGCTACTGATCTGAGGTTTCGTTTTTTCCTCCTGCGCTTTTAGTTTCATGATCTGAACAAGATCCTTGCCTTTCAGCCGATACCCATAGTCGTAACAGAAATAACAGATCACACCGTTTCGGTTGATATGGGTATGCGTACAGTAGCTGAACAGGAAACCCCTGGCCGAAAGACTTGCAGAAGAGTAGTGGGCACCCTGTCTCGCGCCAAGCAATTGCTGCATGATGCGACGGTTCCTGCGAATGCAGTTATCGATATACCGCAACCCATTGTTATGACGGTTATTGAGCCTGTTGTTGTAGGTGTTGCGGCAGTACTCGTTACAGAATTTCTTATCGGTGCGGCCATGCAGGTTCCGGCCGCAGGTAAGACAGGTCCTGGAAACAGAATTTTCCATCATGTTTTTTTTCTGCTAAACTATTATCCCATCCTGCGTGCCGCTAGCGTATTGTCCGCGGAAATTTTTTCAAAAATAACCTGCGTAATTACCGTTATCTGATCACGGTGATGGAGCCGGAGAAGATCTGGCCGTTGTACCGTGGATTGATGATATAATAATAAGTGGCAACAGGCACCGGTTTGCCGTTGTAGGTTCCGTCCCATGGTTTGGCATAGCCGAGGGAGCCGAATATTTTCATGCCGCCCCTGGTATAGATCTCAACAGTGGCGCCCGGATAGTTATTGAGCTCGGGTATTTCCCAGGTATCGTGAATGCCATCTCCGTTCGGCGAAAAAATATTGGGGATCTCGATCGGCTTCAGCACCTTGATGAAGATCTCATCGTAAGAAGTACAGGAGCTGTCGCCTGTTACGGTAAGCCGGTACGTAATGCTGTTCTTTCCCGTCATTACCGCATTCTTGATCTTATTGTCTGCCAGGTCCGTGGCCGGCGTCCATTCATAACGAAGACCGGTACCGGTAACCACCGGTGTGAACACATATTTATCATTCAGGAAGATCGTTTTATCAGGACCTGCATCTACTTTCGGCGCAGCAATGATCGCCGCCTTTACTGTGTCGGATGCGGCAAGGCAGGAGCCGTTGCCGGTGGTAACGACATAGAACTGTACACTGCCTTTCAAAATATCCTGACGTGATGGAATATAGTTCGGATAAAGATCACCGCTTCCAGACCTGCTGAAACTTCCGGAGCCCAACGTATACCATTGTCCACCCCCCGCAGTAACAATGCTGCCCTGTAAACGGATGATCGAATCATTGGAACATACCGCTATATCGGGCCCTGCATCTGCTACAGGCGCGTGCGTGATGTTCACCATCAGGGATGAAGTGGATACAGCACACACTTTGTTATTGGTGGTAGACAGGCTCAGATGCACCAGTCCTTTCGCCGTATCGGCGCGACTTGGGAGATAGGCTGTGTTGAGACTGCTTTCGCCTGGCTGAAAGATGCCTGTGCCGTCTGTTTTCCAAACACCTGTCTTGGTATCCTCCCCGCTGATGCTCCCATTCAGTTGAACGGTTGCATTATTGGCGCAGACAGTCTGATCGTTGCCTGCAGCAGCAATAGCGGGTGTAACCACGGCAACTTTGGTAGAGCCCGTATCGCCTTTACAGCCATTCAATGTTGCTACGACATAATAGGTCTGCGCATCCGATACCGCCACACTCGGGATAACAGGATTCTGCGCAGTAGAACTGAAACCCGATGAAGAACTCCATTGGTAACTGGCGCCGGCAAGCGGCGAAACGAACAGTGTGAGTGCATTGCCTGCACAGACCGGGCTATTACTTCCGGCGGTGGGAAGTTCGGGAGTGAGATTAACGGTAACAGGAACCGAGGCATTTGCGGTGACCGTACAGCCTGTAGTAGTGGCGATAACGGTATATGTACCGCTGTTTTCCGGCGCTGCTTTTCTGATGATCGGATTGGGCGAAGTGGAACTGAAACCATTTGGCCCCGTCCATCTGAAGCTGGCGCCCGCAACGCTTGTGGCCACAAGCATCACCGAATCGCGGGAACATACCGGGGAATTGCTTGCGACCTGCGGTGTGGTAGGCGGAATATTCACCAGCACTTTTACCGAGTCGGTCAATCCCGGACAGCCGGCAATTGAGGCTGTTACATAATAAGTACCGGCATTGCCCGGCGATACGGCAGGGATAGACGGATTCTGCACAACTGCGGTAAATCCTGCCGGACCAGCCCACTGATAAGTTGCTCCTGCGAGATTGCCTGCGGAAAGCGAAAGATTGTTTCCGACGCAGAGCGGTCCATTGCTTGCTGCAACCGGCGCAGCTATGACCGGGAAAATGTTTTTGTTCCCGGCATGACTGGTACAGCCACTGACAGTAACCGTTACCGAATAAATACCGGCTGACTTCAGCGTAATATTGGACAGCACCGGGTTTTGCTGCGTGGAAGAAAAATTATCTGGCCCCGTCCAGTTATACACGGCATTGCTTACCGCAGGCGTGGACAATGACAGCGTACTTCCCACACAAACCGGCGAGCTGGCGCTTACGGCGGGCGTGTTAGGCGTAGGATTGACGGTAACAGTGTATAGGAACGGATCGCCGGCGCAGTTGTTATTGGTAGGAACGATCGTATACACCACGGTAACAGCTGCGCTGGTATTGCTGTTGAGCACTTCGCTGATCTGTCCGTCCGTAAAGCCCGAAGCGGCAGCATTCGTAATACCCGGTATAGTGCCGCGCGACCAGTTGTATAAAGTGCCTGGCAGGTTTCCGGTGATATCATACACCAGTGCCGTACCTGTGCAGGCCGATCCGCTGCTGACGCTGTTGATCGCCGGCTTTGGCGTAACACTGACGGTTATCGGCGAACGGTTGCCCGGGCAGTTGTTAATGATAGAACGAACATAATAAGTGGTAGAAGCGGTGAGTACCGGTGTAACATAAGAACCTGAACTGGCAAGCAGGTTACCACCGCTTGGCGCATCGTACCATTCGTAGAGACCACCCGGCGCGGTTGCGATCAGCGTGGCTGCAGATCCGGTGCAGACAAATCCGCCCGAAACCACGGGAGCAGCTGGCGTTGGGGTAATGAATATCTGCATGCTGTCCACAGCAACACCGCAGGGCCCTGCAGGATCATCCGTGGAAAGATATAGTGTCACGATCTTCTCGCCCGCGGCCGGCGTGTATTGACTGGTGACTGAATTCGCATTCGAAAAACTTCCGCCGCCACCTGACCAGCTTGCCTTTGTTGCTGATCCGCTGAATGATCCGGCGAGCTGTACCGTAACGCCTGCACATACCACCTGGTTGGGTCCTGCATAAACGATAGCTGCAGGGTGGATGATAACTGTTCCCGATGCATTGGCTGCCGCACAGCCTGATGATGCGGCAATATTATTGTTGACCGAATAAGTGCCGGGCGCTGTCTTGGAGAGATCGATCTCGCCCGTACTGCTGCTGATGAAGACCAATCCTGCCGGACTTGCGCTAAAAATACCCGCGCTTGCACCTGTTGGAAAATCGGGTAGAACACTTGGCTGCTGCTGACAGAACGGACCATTGTAAGAGAAGGCAGAATTGGGAGCAGTAGTGATCGTGATCTTTGAAGAGCTGCTGTACACACATGCCCCGCCGGTTGTGAACGTTACCGTATAGGTGCCCGGTGTACTCGCCGCTACATTGATCTGCCCGGTTGAATTGCTTACAAATACAAGTCCCGAAGGCGCGGCGCTGAAAGATCCACTCAACCCACCGGAAACAGATGGTGTTGGATTGCTGCCTGAAATACAGAATGTGCCGGATGGATATTGAAAAGCAGGATTGAGTTTGGGAATCACCGTAACGGTAACTGCCGTCCGCGGTCCTGTGCATCCTGAAACCGTTGTTTGTACATAGTAACTGGTGGTGGCTGCGAGAACAGGTGTATTGTATCTGGCGCCGGTATAGAGCAGGTTGCCGCCCGTTGCCGCATCATACCATTCATACGAACCGCCGGGCGCAGTTGCTGTTAAACCGGTGCTGTTATCCTGGCAAATACTCGATGCCGCCGCAACCGGTGCGGAAGGGATAGGTGTAACAGTTACAGTAACCATCGTTCTCGGGCCGGCGCATCCCGAAGCCACTGCCTGCACATAATAACTGGTGGTGGTGTTCAGTACCGGGGTTGCATACGATGGGCCGGTATTGAGCATACTGCCTCCGGCAGGCGCATTATACCATTGGTAAACACTTGCCGGCGCCGATACTGATAACAGCGATGCATTGCCGGCGCAGATCGTACTGCCGGTAACAACAGGCGCCGCGGGAAGCGGCGTAACGTTTACCTGCACCTGCGTTCTGCTGCTGACGCAACCGGAAACCGTTGTCTGAACAAAGTATGAACTACCTGTATTCAACACAGGAGTAGTATATCCCGAACCGCTTGCCAGCAGGTTGCCGCCCGAACCTGCGTCGTACCATTCGTAGTTGCCGCCGGGCGCACTGGCCGTTAATG
>JAFBAN010000026.1 GCA_019247775.1 Chitinophagaceae bacterium
TTGAAGAATATGATCCCAATAATATCCTGCTCCGCCAGGCTTTTCATGAAGTGCTGACGCACCAGATGGATGAAGAAAGGCTGCGTAATGCGCTTACCCGGATCTCCAACAGCCGGATCGTTCTGACTTTTCCTAACCAGCTCACACCGCTTTCCTTCCCGATCATCGTAGACGGACTCAGCCGCATCAGCCTTTCTTCGGAAAAACTGGAAGACCGCGTTAAAAAAATGCAGGTTCAGCTGGAACGTTCTTGAAAAAACAGCAGCGATCAGGTATATTTGCCGCCTGTTCATGCAGCTTCCCGTAAAGCATATTATCCACAACCAGACTTTCTGGCTTTCGCCGCAGCGCTGCCTGTACTGGGAGGAGGAAAAAGCGCTGATCCTCTCCGATCTTCACCTGGGCAAGACCGGGCATTTCCGAAAGCATGGCATCGCCGTGCCGCAAAGGATCTTTATCGAAGACATGCAGCGGCTGATGGAGCAGATCGGTTATTTTAAACCGCAGCGCATCATCGCCGTGGGCGATCTTTTTCACAGCGATGCCAATAAGGAAATGGATCTTTTCCTGAAATGGCGCCGGGATATTCCGGGCATCGAATTCATACTGGTGAAGGGCAACCACGATATCCTCAAACCCGAATGGTACCAGCTCGCCGGTATCCAGGTATACCAGGGACAGTGGAAACTGGGAAATATCCATTTCGTGCATGATCCCGAAGAAATGGAAGAGAGCGGCGAATACACATATATCTTCTCGGGGCATCTTCATCCCGGTATCCGCTTCGAAGGCGCCGCCAAACAGAGTCTTCAGTTCCCCTGCTTTCATTTTACGAGTACCAATGCAGTACTCCCCGCCTTCAGCAAGTTCAGCGGACTCGCATCAGTGCGCGCGAAGAAGCATGATCATGTGTTCGCTATCGTGGATGGGAAGATTTTGCCGTTGTAGCCGCGTTGGGGGCCAAAGCCCGATCCCAAAGAAGTTCCGTAATCCCCAGCTTAAAAGCTGGGGTTAATAAATCGACTAGGGAGGTTCTGATTCCAGCCTAAAGCGGGTTAATAAATTGATCCGGGAAGTTCTGCAATGCCAGCTGAAGCGGAGTTAATTATAGGATTTTTTGAGCAACTCATTCCAGATATTCACTAACCCCAGCTTTTAAGCTGGGGGTGAAGACAGCTCATTCCCATCAAATTAATTCATCTTCTTCTTCAAACTACTCACCTGCTCCTGCAGGTTGTTGACCATGCCGGCGAGTTGGTTCACATCCCAGCGGGGGGCGGCATTGGCTTTTTGCATGATGTAGACTGCTTTCCATACTTCCAGCACATCTTCGGAACTCACATTGTAGGGCTCGTATTGCGGGTTGTCGCTGACCAGCGTGATCTTATTCTTGAACCGGTTGTTCTTGAGGATACGTTTGTATACCACGCCCTCATTCCGCGATAATACAACATAGGTATTGCTGTTCTTCACATCTTCCAGGTCATCCACTTTCTCACCTACGATCACACTGCCGCTCGGAGTCGGAAGCATACTATCGCCAACGATCTCGAAAGCGCGGTACTGGCCCGGACCCAGCATGGGAAGCGTGAATGTATTGAGTTCGTCCACGAACTCGGGATCGGCATAGCCGGCCAGGTAACCTGCGGCCGCTTTCACCGGTACAAAATGGATCTGTGCTATTTCAGCTTCCATTTTCAGCTGCCGTCTGCGATCCAGGTAACTGCCGCTCTTGGGCGCCGACAGATCCTTGAACAGGAAATCCTCCAGGTTCAGTTTAAAGATATTGCAGATGGCTTCCATCACTTCCAGCCTGGGCTCCGCACGCTCTTCTTCATAGGCCCCTACCAGGGATCTTTTGATCTTCAGCTTATTCGCGAATTCCTCCTGCGTCCACCCGCGCAGCTTGCGCAGGTACCGTAAATTCTTGCCGGCATTTGACATGACTAACTGGTTTAGTAAGCAAATTACTAACATTTTTAGCTATTTCAAAATATTTTTTTCTCGGGCCTTTTCCGCCGGGCTTTAGGCAGTATTCCGCAGTTGACGTACTTTCCTTTCTTAAACCATTGCACATGCCAAGATCGCTGCTCGCCGCACTCCTGTTTATTGCTGTAGGTTCTTCTGCCCAGGTAAAGACCCCATGGCCCGAAAGCCTGATACTGACGCCTGAAAAATCTGCTTTCGAAAAAACATCCACCTACGGCGAAGTGATGCAGTTCATCAACAGCATCAAGGGTATGAGCCCGAATATCCAGGTAAGCACTATCGGCAAAAGCCCTATGGGCAAAGAGATCCCGCTTGTGATACTTTCGAAAAATTCGATCAGCACGCCCGAACAGGCAAAAGCCGCGGGTAAGATGGTGGTGTATGTGCAAGGCAATATCCATGCGGGCGAAGTGGAAGGCAAGGAAGCGGTGATGATGCTGATGCGCGATATCCTGCTCGGCAAACTCGGTTACCTGCTCGATAACCAGGTGATCCTTTTCGTGCCCATCTATAACACCGATGGCAATGATAAAATGGCGAAGGGGTTAAGGCCTACACAGGAGAACAGTCCGCTCGAGACCGGCGAACGCGAGAACGGCCAGGGTCTCGATCTCAACCGCGATGGCATCAAAATGGAGGCGCCGGAAACCCAGGGACTGATCGAGAACCTGGTCAATGCCTGGGATCCGCAGATGAGCGTTGACCTGCACACCACCAATGGCACCTGGCACGCTTTCTCACTCACCTGGGCGCCGAGTTACCTGTATGCGGGCGAGCCATCCACCTATCATTATACCAATGATGTGATCCTGGCTTCCATCACCAAAAAAGCGAAAGAGAAATATGGTCTGCTTTTCGGTCCGTATGGCGACTTCAATATCAGGGAAGGATGGCCGCTGAAGAATTTTTATACCTACAATCACCATCCCCGTTACATCATCAACCAGTTCGGCCTGCGCAACCGGATGGCTATCCTGAGTGAGGCGTTCGCGCATGAAAGGTTTTATCAACGCATTCACAGCACCTATGCTTTTACATTCGAGATCCTGGACTATTGCAACAAGCATGCGAAAGAGATCATGAAGATCAATCATGATGCGGATGCAGCAGTAGTGCGCAATGTACTGGAGCATGCCGGCGCGGCAAAGAAAGGGGTTCGCTTTAAGATGGTGCCTGCCAAACAGAAACTGAACGGGTTTCCCACTTACGACTACAATGCTTTTACCCGGGCTGATGGCAGCACCAGCTGGGTGCGAACGGGCAGGATCGTTCATTACGACAGCGTTACCTATTACGGAGAATTCAAAGACACAGTGCAGAGCACGCTGCCCCGGGGGTATATCATCCCGGCCGAATTCAGCCTGATAGCCGAGCAGCTCAGAAGGCAGGGGGTAAAGATGATGGTTCTAGATAGGGATCAAACCTTTTCGGGCGAAACTTTCACCATCGACAAATTCAGTAAAGCCTCCCGCAAATTCGAGGGGCATTTTATGGCGTCGGCAGAAGGCAGGTTCCAGCCGGCTACCCGGATATTCCATAGAGGCGATTACAAGGTAGACCTGGCCCAACCGCTCTCCAATCTTGCTTTCTATATGCTCGAACCCCAGTCTGACGACGGCCTGCTGGTATGGAATTTTTTTGATACTTACCTGGAGGGTCAGCAGGTGAACACCAAGCCTGTGGAATACCCCATATTCAAGTATTTCCCGGCTGAAAGCGTGGAAAAGTCAAAAATCAAAAGTAAAAAGTAAAAAATGTTTTTGCCTTTTGATTTTTGACTTTTGACTTACCTATAAGGTTCGCCTTCCAGCCCGTCCTTAAAATCGTACCTTGCAATTATGGCGAAAGCGAAAAGCATTAAGAAGAAAAAACCGGTTATTCTCGTTACAAATGATGATGGTGTGGCCGCACCGGGCATCAAAGCCCTGGTAGAAGCGGTGGCGGGCCTGGGTAAAGTGATCGTAGTGGCGCCCGACAAACCGCAGAGCGGGATGGGACATGCGATCACGATCGGGCATCCGTTGCGGATGCAGAAAGTGACCAATTTCGGCGATGTGGAAGCGTATAGCTGCAGCGGCACCCCGGTTGACTGTGTGAAGCTCGCAGTCGACAAGATCATCCACGATAAACCCGCCATCTGTATCAGCGGTATCAACCATGGCGCCAATCATTCCATCAATGTGATCTACTCGGGCACCATGTCCGCTGCATTGGAAGCAGCTATCGAAAGCATCCCGAGCATCGGTTTCAGCCTGCTCGATCTGAGCATCGAAGCCGATTTCACCGCAGCCCGCAACTATGCGCGCATCATTGTGGAGCATGTGCTGAAAGGCGGGATCAAAGACAAACACCTTTGTCTGAATGTGAATTTTCCGAAAGGCGAACCCAAAATGATCAAAGGCGTGAAGATCTGCAGGCAGGCTTATGCCAAATACGAAGAGGAATTCGATGAACGTAAAGATCCGCATGGACGCCGCTACTACTGGCTTACGGGCGAATTCCTGAACTTCGATAAGGGCAGGGATACCGATGTATGGGCTCTGGAACATAA
>JAFBAN010000059.1 GCA_019247775.1 Chitinophagaceae bacterium
CGCTTGGGATCCACGCCATAGGTATCCTGCAGCACCCGCACAATGGTGGTGGCCCGCTTCACGCTGAGGTCCCAGTTGTCCTGGATCATGGCATTCCTCATCGGAATGGAATCCGTGTGTCCCTCCACCATGAACTCGATATCAGGCTGGTTGTTCAGCACTTTGGCCACCTTGCCCAGTACTTCCTTGGCACGTTCGGTTACATCGTAGCTGCCGCTTTTGAAAAGCAGTTTATCGGAAATATCAACGTACACTACGCCTTTGTCTACTTTGATATTAATGTCCTTGTCGTCAAGATTGCCGATAGCGCCTTTCAGGTTCATCACAAGCGCCATATTGAGCGAATCTTTGCGGGCGATCGATCCCTGCAGGTCTTTAATGTACATATCCTTGGCGCCAATGTTCTCCAGCGATCTCTTGATGCTTTCCGCCTGCGAGCCGGTTACAACCGAAAGGTCTTTCAGTTGGTTCAGGACTGTGTTATTGTTCTGTTTCAAAAAATCTACCTGTTTGTTGAGATCTGCAATGGTTCCGTCGGTAGACGATTTCAGGCTACTGTATTGCAGATTGGCTTTATCGAGCAGGGCCTGCAGTCGTTTCACTTCATCCTGTTCTTCGCGGTATTTGCTCTGGATATTGAGGTAGTTGCCGCTCAGTTCGGCATACTTGGCTTTTTCGGCATCGAGTTTTTTGGTGCTAACACAGGAAAACAGCAAAAAAGGAATGGCGCCGAGCAGAAGGTAAAATCTTGCTTTCATGGTAGGTGCAGTTAGTTGTCTATGCCCCCTTTGAACGCAGAACGAGGGCTTGAAATTGTGGTGCGGCAAAATTAAACCTCAAAAACAGGGAAGCCTCTTATAAGTTTTAAACACTCTGTGAACCTCCGTGCATTCCGTGCCTCTGTGGTGAATTAAGAATGATCTCTTCAGAACGAACACAGGCGCGGAGGCTTTACCACAGAGACACAGAATGCACGGAGGTTCACAGAGATAAATGGCCGAGCCCCTGGCCCGGAATTTTTCCTTCGATACCGGCGAAGAACCGGTGGATATGTTCGAAGTCGGCGGCCTCATCCTCGCTGGTCATAAAGGGTTCGGAGATCAACAATTCCTTTTTACCAAAATCCAGTCCCGCCATCACGATCGGCACCCCGGCTTTTTTTGCGATAAAATAGAAGCCGGTGCGCAAACGGTCAACTTTCTTACGCGTTCCCTCGGGCGCCATAGCCAGCACGAGCGAACTTTCCCGGCTGAAGACGTCCACCACCTGGTCTACCATGTTCGTTTGCTGAGACCGGTTTACGGGGATGCCGCCCAGGCTCCGGAAAAAGAATCCGAATGGCGGCCTGAACAATTCCGCCTTGCCCAGGAAACGGGCATGGGTAAGCCGCAACCGGCTGCGCATGGCCAGTCCGATCACAAAATCCCAGCTGCTGGTATGCGGCCCCACGATCACCACGCACTTTTTCAGGTGATAGGGAAACTGCCCCCGCAGCTTCCAGCCCAAAGCCCGCAAAAACAGGCCCCAAAACAGTCGCATCATAGTAGCCAAGGTAAGAACATATGAGGAGTCTGAAGTTGAGTCTGGAGTTTGGAGTCTGGAGTCTGGAGTTGAGTTTGCGGTTGGGCTACGTTCAATACAGGGCATGTTCACTGTAAACCACGAACAACCACAGACTACAGACTCCAAACTCCAGACTCAAAGAAAATCTCCTGCTCCATGGTTTATAATTGAAAATCCCCGATATTTAATAGCTTATTTCTATTTCGAATAAGTCTTATACCAAAACTAACCTTATGACTTCCTTCCGAAGCTTCGTAGCGTCAGAGCTGATGTCGATCAAACAGAACATTGCGGCAGTGCGCAACATGATCCCGAGCAATGTAAAACTCAAGCCAGCTGAGCGGCGGAGTATGTTCAAGCTGAACACCAAGCGTCACGAATTTGTGCAGCGCGCAGTGCAGTACATGCGGAAGAATCCGACCACTGTCCCCACTTTTATCGATGTAACCATCTGCAACAATTATATCCATCTGTACGAACAGTACGCTGAGTTGCTTGAAGAACTGGACCAGGTAAAGACCAAACTGGAAGACGCCAAACTGGTGATCGGTAACGAGATCATGAAACAGACCCGGGCCTATTTCCAGAACTCGAAGAATGCTTCGGAATCGGGCAATGAACAGCTCGACAAGATCTATAAAGAACTCAAGCCGCATTATGCCGTAGGGCGTAACAGCAAAAAGCTTGTGGCGGAGAGTTAAGCGCAGATGATAATGATGGCTTAGCCGATATCCAACTGGTATTTATCGAGC
This sequence comes from Chitinophagaceae bacterium, assembly GCA_019247775.1. GTDB lineage: Bacteria > Bacteroidota > Bacteroidia > Chitinophagales > Chitinophagaceae > Sediminibacterium. The sequence continues at coordinate 2,316 of JAFBAN010000059.1, forward strand.
AAACGAATTACGCCCGGCATAGAGAACCGGGCTTTTTTTATTTTATTCTGGGCAGGGTCGATCGTATAGTGTTCTGCCGTTCTGAGATCGGCGCCCTCGAGATTAGTGTGATCGAACATCGCTCCCTGAAGGTTGCAGCGATCAAATACAGCTTTACTGAGATCGGCTTCCCGGAGATCAGCCTCCTGCAGGCTGCAGTCTTTAAAGGAAATGGCTTTTAGCTTCAATTTGAAAAAAGAGCAGAGATCGAGGATGCAGCCTTCAAAATGAAATGAAAGCCCGAACTGGTTGCAGTCTTCCCAATGCAATCCAAGCAGCTTGCAATCGATAAAGACACAGTCGCGGAATGCGGTCCCTTTCAGCTGAACCATACTCAGGTTGCAACCGGCGAACCTGCATTCGCTGAAATAAATGCCCGACAGTGCGGTTTCAGAAAAATTGCATTGGGTGAATCCGCAATCCTCATATTCCCCCGGCGGCAATGCGGCAGCGGTAAAATCGGTTTTCTCAAAATTTTTGTGTTCAACTAAAGGACGGTCCATCTGGGTGTGTTGTACAAAGTTAATCCCATCAAATTGCGGCCAGTTTTTTGGCGAGCATTTTTTTGTCCGCCTCGGTCCTTGCCAGCAGCAGCCCCTGCTCAAAATGAGATCTGGATCTTTCGCGATCCGAATCGAGATAAAGCTCGCCCAACAGGGTATGGTAATATGGATTTTTATCGAGTTTCAATTGCTCCGCAGCCCTTATCGCCTCCTGTTTTCCATTGGCTTTCCATAATGCATAGGTGCGATTGAGTGCGGCAACAGGCGAGTAGGCGATCTGCAAAAGCCTGTTGTACAGTTGCAGGATGTTCTCCCATTTCTCCTTCGTGTCTTCCTTTATGGTGTGCCAGTAAGCAATACCCGCTTCCAGATGGTATTTCGAGTACGCATTTCCTGTTGATGCGCGCTTCAGGTGCCAGGCCCCCCGGCTGATCAGCGATTGATCCCAAAGATTTTCATCCTGGTCTGCATAAAGTACCAGTTCTCCAGCGGCATCCTTCCGGGCCGGGAACCTGGACGCGTGAAAGCACATCAGCGCCATCAGCGCATTGGTATCGGGCAGATCAGTGGGCGGGTAATCGATCAGCATCTGGGTAAGACGTATGGCTTCGAGGCAGAGATCTTCGCGCAACACGATATCGCTGGTTTCGGAATAATACCCCTCATTGAAGACCAGGTACAAACTGATGAGCACAGTTGCCAGCCGCTGCGCAATGCCCGACGGCGGTGGCAATTCCATCACGATATTTTCCTCGCGCAGCTTTTCTTTAGCCCGCGATAAACGTTTGGCGATGGTTTCCCTGTTGCTTAAAAATGCATTGGCGATCTCATCGATACCGAATCCGCAAAGCACACGTAAGGCCAGTGCTATCTGTGATTCCTGCGGGATGGCCGGATGACAGACGGCGAACAGCATCTGTAACTGGCTGTCGCCGATATTTTCCTCAGACAGATCGAGTTCGGGAGTTGATGCAGAAGTCGCTGCAAGCAGCGCAAGAGCAATTTTTTGATGGAACCCTTGCTGACGTAGCAGCTGATTTCTCGCTTTATTCTTTGCCACGCTATACAGCCAGGCCACGGGATTTTTGGGGACGCCTTTGTAAGGCCAGTTCTCGAGGGCGGCCAGGAAAGTATCGCCTGCGATATCTTCCGCCAGGTCCAATTGCTCAAAACCGAACTGCCTGCACAATACCGCCGTCAGCTTTCTGAATTCGGTGCGAAAAAGATGCGGGATAAGGTCGGGCTGCGACATAAACGCGATTGCAATAATTGGCGAATGGCGGGCCGCTATCCTTGGCGGTCTGCCGTCTTGGTCAATGTGCCATCCGGCGCACTTCGATCGTGTTCCCCTCGCCCTGGAGGATGGGACTTCCTTTGGCAAATTCAGCGGCCTCGTCGGGAGACGCTGCTTTAACAATGATATACCCGCCCAGGGTCTCTTTGATATCGCCGAAAGGCCCGTTGGTAACTACGCCGCCATGCCCCACTGTTCTGGCGTTATCGAATGAAAGTCCGTGACCGCCCACGTATTTGTTCTGTGCGGCAATACCCCCGATCCAGTCCATCGTCTGTTTCATCCAGACCTGCATCTGTTCCGGTGAAGCCAGTTTGCTTCCATCCTGGTGGCGAAAGATCAGCATGTACTCGTCCATGTTGTTTGATTTTAGTGTTTATAATGTGAACACTTATATAACAATCAGCCCGGACCGAAATGGACAGTAAGCGCACAAAAAATAAAAATTATGGCGGCGATGCAGCCGCGATAGAAAGTGGATCTGTGTTAATCCGCGCGATCTTTGGTGTTTGGCCACAGGTCGCACGCATCAGCAGCGATTGATTTTTATTTTGCCGGCCTGATCACAATATTTCTATACTCGATAGGTCCATGATCACCCTGCAGCATGATCGGCCCCGGCTCAGCCTCTTTGCTATCCAACGCTCCACCTGTGATACCGGGGATGATCTGGTCGGTAATGACCGCCTTTCCATTGGCAACAATAGAAACCCGGCGGCCGATCAACGTTATATCAAAGCTTTGCCATTCGCCGGGCGATTTGGCAACGATCTCATTGGGAGTAAGGAACCCGTAGATTCCGCCGAACAAAGTAGACATCGGTTCCATGCCCTTATTGTCCTCTACCTGCACCTCATACCGGCCGCGCAGGTATACGCCGCTGTTGCTTTCGGCAGGGTAACGTAATTCTATATGAAGCTTGAAATCTTCGAATTTTCTGTCGGTGATGATATTCGATCCTGATTTCGGACTTCTCAGAACGCCATTCTCCACCACCCACTGGTTGGTCTTTCCTGAAGGGTGCCAGCCGTCAAGATTATTCTTGTTGAGCAGGCTGATCGGAGCCCCCCATGCCGGCTCCCGGTCTCTTTTCAGGAGTGGCGCTCTTTCACCGGTGAAGGCAAAGTCTTTTCCCGAGCTGCTGTGAATCGTTCCGCTGATCTGATCGCCGTTTACCTGCGCCTCCAGCACCATATCCTTATCGGCGCGGTCCCATTGCGGTGGTATGCTGAAGTTTAATTTCCCCTCCTTCGAATTTATTTTCGAGATCGGTCGTGCGCTGCCTCCATCGGCCACGAAATAGCCGACCAGCGTTCTCGAGCCGGACAATTTCACCTCCAGCCAGGAGGGTGCAGTGCGGCCATCCATATTTACGGTAAGATCCCAGCGGCCGATCACGGTCTTGTCATACGGAGTAGATCCCTGGGAGAAACTGGTAACTGTAATAAGCAGCAGGATCGCTGGCAGAAGAATGGTCTTTTTCATGGGCATCTTTTAGAGTGAACATGAAGATACGCCTCATGATCGACTCTTCCGATACCTCCCCGCTTCCGTAACGCAGAGACCGCAAAGGACCGCAGGGGACGCAAAGTTGAAACAAACACATTCACGGTTGTCCGTTCACTTTCCGCCATTCGCATGCAGATCATTCACGCAATCCGCATCCAGCGCCGGCAGTGAATTGGTGTTCATCAGGCCGGAAGTCTGCGTGGCATAATACATGAGGCAGTTGGTATTGCTGCAATGGGAGGTATGGGAAGGGTCTTCATGCGCTTTCACCATGGGCGTGCCCAGATTCACCAATCCCAGCAGGTGTCCGAACTCATGCATCATGGTACCCGATTCTACCTTGGTGCGACTGGCTTGTCCGATGCCGCCGGTCCGGGCCTGGATCGTCTTTTCAAAGATCACCATGGAGGTATTCCAGAACGATACCCCGCCCACATTGGCGGTGGTATAATCGGCGTCGGCAAACAGGATCCAGACGCCTATGCTGTTTCCACTGGTATAGACAGTGCGGTTCTTGTCTTCGTAATTCACCACATCCTGCAGGCCAACCGTAGCCATCCCCATAGATCCGACCGGCGTGAGTGTTACATTGATACCGCCCGGTTTATTCAGGTAAGTGTTCAGGAAGCTGACAAGATTGGATACTGACTGGTCCTGCGGCCGCATGCCCGGCGTATACTGGATATCGATATTCAGGACCGTATAAGTATCGGCGGCGAGCAACTGATGCGCTGACTGGCCGGTTCCCTGTTTATCAACGGTGCTGTTGGGCCCGCTGATCTGTACTGTAGTGGTCGTTTCCTTACGGCACCCTGCCAGCAGGCTGATCGCCAGAAGCAGGTATAAGAGGCGTTTCATGTGTATGGATTTGGAGTTCTATCTTAAACCACATAAAAACGAGTGCCAGGGGTACCCTCTTTAGCCCCTTTGCTCTTATCCACTCCTAGCGAAACACCCCTATTGGTTTTGAACAGATATCTATTCACGGGCAGTGGCTCGCTAAAAGAAAAACGAAGTAAAAAAGATGAAGAAGGCCTTTTTTGTCTTTTTTACTTCGTTTTTCTTTTATTGACATTCTGCCGCCAAAATTGAGAGGCTCGCCGCAGGTGCGCTCCAGAGTCCCCCGTCGGGGAGACATCTGCGGAAACCATCCTGGTTTAGGAGTTAAGTACACTCTGCGGAGAGGGAAAAGTTTTACTTAGCGCTTTTCTTGATCAAATTAATTTCTTTTGCAGAAACAATCTTAATAGATCTTTTATAACTTCTCAATAACTCCCATTTTTTTATATAATCGTTATCCCTGTCAATATTATCTTCATTGGGATTAATAGATTCTTTGTCTTCTATATCAATTATCAAATTGATTGTTCCCATCTGACGTATCGATCTCGCCGTCTGGATAACAGGAATAGTAACAAGAAAAGAATATTTATGAAGCAAGTATCCTTCGCCCAACCCTTCAAATTCGAAATAATAGCTTATTGGCGAAATTAAAAACTGATTCAAAGAAAGCTTCCGCGGGTACATTGAAGATGATATTCGAATACCGGGATCATTGTAAAAGTTTTTGACGGCCTTGTTCAGTACTTCATATACTTGGGAATTGGCATTGCTATGCTCTAATAAAAATTGTTGTTTTGCTTTTGGCAATACATAATTAAAGTCTGTTTCACCATTTGCACCTAATAAAATGACCACTGGCTGGCAAGGCAAGGAGTCTTTTAATTGCGCGCTTGCATCGTTGATTATTGCGCTTAAATAGAGAACCATTACCCCCTTTAGAAATAGTTTCATGGCTGCGGTGTTCTATACGGTTAATTCTATTAAAGTTATCAGATTGATTGACTTATTCAAACATGACAGCTTAACTCCCACCGCTACCAATCGCCAGGACCAACAACAAAAAACCCCGGCAAATCGCCAGGGTTTTCGTGGTGTGGGGCGGGATCGAACCGCCGACACAAGGATTTTCAGTCCTTTGCTCTACCGACTGAGCTACCGCACCTTTTCTAGTCTGTCGTCTGTAGTCTATAGTCTGTGGTTACAAACGGGCAGCAAAAATAGGGGAAAGCGGAGGATTTTGGAATTTTGGATTGGGAAATTTTGAAATTGAAACCCATAATCGCCTCTCCCTCAATTGCCCACTTCCTTACTCCCCCTTCAGAGCTTGTCCCGCCAAAGGCGGGAGGGTTGAAGGGTGGGGGTTAAAACTCACAATTCTTCGGCGTCCTCGCAAACGCGATCACATCCCGGATATTCGTCATTCCCGTTACAAACTGCACCATCCTTTCAAAACCCAATCCGAAACCCGCATGCGGCACCGTTCCGAACCTGCGGGTATCGAGGTACCAGCTGAGCTCTTCGGCGGGAATCTGCATCTCCTCCATCCGCGCCTCGAGCTTATCCAGCCTTTCCTCCCGCTGCGAACCGCCCACGATCTCGCCGATACCCGGCGCCAGTATGTCCATCGCGGCCACCGTGGTGCCGTCATCGTTCTGGCGCATGTAAAATGCCTTGATCTGTTTCGGATAGTTGGTAAGGATCACCGGTTTTTTGAAATGCTTTTCCACCAGGTAGCGTTCATGCTCACTCTGCAGGTCAACGCCCCAGCCTTCTACCGGGTACTGGAATTTCTTTTTCTTGTTGTGCGGACTCTCCCTGAGTATCTCTATCGCTTCGGTATAGGTCAGCCGCTGAAATTCATTCTTCAGCACGAACTCCAGCTTTTCGATCAGTCCCAGTTCACTGCGCTTGTCCTGTGGCAACTGCTTTTCCTCATCGGCCAACCGCTGCGCCAGGAACTCGAGGTCTTCGCGGTTATTGTCCATCACATACTGAATAAGGTACCTGATGAATTCCTCGGCCAGGTTCATATTGTCTTCCAGGTCGTAGAATGCCATTTCGGGTTCTATCATCCAGAACTCAGCAAGATGCCGCGTGGTATTCGAATTTTCTGCCCGAAACGTTGGACCGAACGTATAGATCTCGCTGAATGCCATCGCGCCAAGCTCTCCCTCCAGTTGTCCGCTCACGGTGAGGTTCGTGCTCTTGCCGAAAAAATCTTCTTTGAAATTCACGCTCCCGTCTTCATTACGCGGCGCGCCATCGAAGGGCAGCGTGGTAACGCGGAACATTTCGCCCGCACCTTCCGCGTCGCTGGAAGTGATAATAGGCGTATGTAGATAAACGAATCCTTTCTGGTTAAAGAACTGGTGCACCGCAAATGCCAGCGCATGCCTTACCCGGAATACCGACCCGAACGTATTGGTGCGGAACCGCAGATGGGCTTTCTCCCGCAGGAATTCCAGACTATGCTTTTTGGGCTGCAACGGATATTTTTCAGCGTCGCTGTCGCCCAGCACTTCAATGGTTGCGGCCTTCACTTCCACGCTCTGGCCTTTGCCAGGCGATGCCACGAGCTGCCCGCTTATTTTCAGCGATGCGCCGGTGGTAATACGCTTCAGCAGGGCTTCATCGAACTTGCCCAGCTCAGCCACTACCTGCAGGTTATTGTTGGTGCTGCCATCATTCAGGGCGATGAACTGGTTGTTGCGGAAAGTACGCACCCAGCCCATTACGGTCACATCCTGACCGGCCTGGCCTGTACTCAGTAGCGCTTTGATCTTGGTTCTTTTGTTAAACATAGTCGGTTGATTAAAACTCGGCGTTTCCGCGTCTCTGCGGTAAACAAATAACCGCGGAGACGCGGAGTCGCAGAGGGAAATAAGGCGGCAAATATACCCAAACGGGCTTTAAACCCCTCTTTAACACCCGTATTCACCTAAAAACGCCCAAAATTTCTTGTTTTAAGCCAAAATGGCCTTAACATTGCAGTGGAAAACAAACTGATTCGGTCTCGCTCAAAGCTCTCGGCACATCAGTTGACCCTCTTCCGACCATAGATTTCATTCATAACACCCGATCAAGTTCTCTTTTTCCCCAAGACTGGATTAACCCATTGACAAATTTATTCCCCTAACAGATCTCAATTTTTTATGTACGACATTTTGCAGTTAAATGACATGCTTTTGCCTGAGTTGCTGGATATTGCTGAGCAACTGAATATTTCAGGCGCTAAAAAGCTTGACAAACAGGGTCTGATCTACAAGATCCTCGACAGCCAGGCGGTACAGGCCAGCGAAGTCAAAGATGATCCCAAAAAGAAAAATGCGCGGGCCCGCAAACCCGTTACGCTGAAAACAGCCAATGTTACCGAAGAAGCCGAAGTAATGCAGGAAGCGCCGCAACAGGAAAAACCCGTTCGCAAAGGACCCGCTCCCCGCAAGGGCAAGAACGATGCGCCTGCACGTCAGCAGGAATCAGCTCCCAAACCGGAAGCGGGTTCCGATAATAATGATGGCGAGAACAACAATGAGCAGGCAGGTGAAAACCAGCCCGAACAACAACAGCAGCCCCGCCAGCAGCAACGCAAGGAGCCCACATTCAATATCGAATTCGAAGGAGTGATCTCCGGAGAGGGCGTTCTGGAAATGATGCCCGACGGTTATGGTTTCCTCCGCTCCTCCGATTATAATTATCTTTCTTCTCCCGATGATGTATACGTTTCTCCTTCCCAGATCAAATTATTCGGTTTAAAGACCGGCGATACCGTGCAGGGCGCTGTTCGTCCGCCGAAAGAGGGTGAAAAATATTTCGCACTGCTGAAAGTAGATGCGATCAATGGTAAACGTCCGGATGAAGTGCGCGACCGTGTACCATTCGATTACCTGACCCCCCTGTTCCCTTTCGAAAAACTGAATCTTTTCACTACGTCCAATAACTACAGCACCCGTATCATGGACCTGTTCACGCCGATCGGTAAAGGCCAGCGTGGCCTGATCGTGGCGCAGCCGAAAGTGGGTAAGACGATGCTGCTGAAAGAAGTGGCAAACGCTATTGCGGCCAATCACCCGGAATGTTACCTGATGGTGGTACTGATCGATGAACGTCCCGAGGAAGTCACCGATATGGAACGCAGTGTAAAAGCGGAAGTGATCGCTTCCACTTTTGATGAGCCTGCAGAGAAGCACGTAAAAGTTTCTACCATCGCCCTGCAGAAAGCGAAGCGACTGGTTGAGTGCGGACATGATGTGGTGATCCTGCTTGATTCCATTACCCGTCTCGCCCGCGCGCACAATACCGTTGCTCCGGCTTCCGGTAAAGTATTATCCGGCGGTGTGGAAGCGAATGCGATGCAGAAGCCAAAACAGTTCTTTGGCGCTGCCCGTAAGATAGAACACGGCGGTTCGCTCACCATTCTTGCTACGGCCCTGATAGAAACAGGAAGTAAAATGGATGAAGTGATCTTCGAAGAGTTCAAAGGTACCGGCAATATGGAACTGCTGCTCGATCGCCGCCTGGCCAATAAGCGTGTGTTCCCGGCTATCGACCTCAGCGGATCTTCTACCCGTCGCGACGATCTGTTACTTGATAAAGAAGTACTGGGCCGCATGAATATCCTCCGCCTGTTCATCAACGACATGAACACTGAAGAGTCTATGAGCGAGCTCCTCAAACGCATGCGCGGAACCAAGGATAACGAAGAGTTCCTTGCTTCGATGAATAGATAAGAAATTCCATTTCGATAAGAAAGGCCATCATATTGATGGCCTTTTTGTATTCAAATAGGCTGAGGGCTGAATGCTAAAAGCTGAAGGCCGGGGCAGCGCCTGCAATCATGAACGTCAATGCCCCGCTAGTGGTATGCTGCACTGTTGCGCCAACAATATACCGTGGGGAGGTACGAGGCCCAGCGGCCCGAGCGACAAATGCCACACCTGCGGTGTGCAACGAATTGTTAGGAGACAGGAGTCATACATCGGTACAAAATGGTTCTCGGAAACTAAGGTTATTTCCAAAGCACCTTAAAACTCCCCGTCCACGAGTTCGTCGCAGTCGCTGCAGAAGTAACGGTAATGGTTGCTGTGCAATAAACCTGCCCTGGAGGCAATGGCGAAATAGTAAACCTGTTACTGAGCACGGAAGAATTAGCCTGGATGCTGTACACCGAAGCATTGGTATCATCCCGCTTCACATCAACCTTGATGGTAACTCCGCCCGCAGGCAGTTTGCTCTGGATATCCGCTGTGAAAGTAAAAGATGAGGATGGCGATGTTTCGATCGCTGCCGCCGAGAGTTTTACGGAGAGTTTTTCCTCGGTAGAAGTTGTTCCACCTGTAGTACCTCCGCCGGCAGAGCCGCCACCGCCGCTGCTGCCTTTTCCACATGCCGTAAAAAGGACCAGCGCACACACCATCGCTCCACAAAACACAAGTTTTTTCATGATACCGGATTACTGTTTAATAAATGAATATACGGCTACATTCTTCTTATCTATGATCCGCAGCCAGTAATTTCCGCTGGCCAGTTTGTTAATATTCCAGGTTAAATTATTCGCAAAGCGCTGTTCTCCTTTCACCTGCCCGCTTGCATCAACGATCTGTGCGGTGACCGTAGTTGCGCTGGCCGCGCCATTCCTGCGGATATGCAGCAGTCCGGCGCTTACCGGGTTGGGAAATACAATCCAGTCTTTATTGTTAAGAGTAGTATTGCTAAGCGCGGTAATTACCACGCTGAATGGTGCAGACAAGGCACTCACACAACCCAAGGCATCTGTATATTTTACGGTATAGGTTCCGCTGTTCAGCAGTTTGTAGGCCTGGCCGGTAGCGCCTGTCAATGCATTACCATTAAGGTACCACTGGTTACCGGTAGCGGCGCTGCTGAATAGAGTGTCCGCACGCTGGCTGATTACGGGCGCTGACGGTGTGTTCACGGTAATGGTCGTGCCCGAAGAAACAGCGGTACAGCCATTTGCTCCGGAAACCTGAACGGTATAATTACCCGCAGCTGCTGCCGTATAGCTCGCACCCTGTGCCCCGTTGATCAGCGTGGCATCCTTATACCACTGGTAACCCGCCGCTGTGGACGCGTTGAGGACTACGCTGCTTCCATTGCAGAAGCTGGTAGCGCCCGCGGCCGTGATCGTTGGCGTAGCCGGAGGCGTGGCTGCTGTCAGTAAAATGCCCGTGGAAACCGCCGAGAAGCAGCCCGCCGCATTCGCCGCGATCAATGTATAAATACCTGCCGCGCTGGCCGTGTAAGTAGTAGCAGTGGCGCCCGTGATGGCTGCACCATCCCGGTACCACTGGTTGCCGGTTGCAGCGGACGAAGTAAGTACAAGCGTTTTACCAGGACATACAGCCGTAGCACCCGAAGCGCTGATCACCGGCGTTGGCGGCAGCGCACTCACCGTAACCGTAACTGCTGCCGAACCGGATCTGCATCCGCTGCTGTTGGTAACACTGTCTTTATAAATACCCGGGATTTTTGTTATGTAGAAACTGTTTACCGCGCCGGCCAGCAAGGTATCGTTCCGGTACCATTGGTTGCCTGATGTTACCGAAGAATTCAGTTTGAGACTATCTCCCGAACAAATACTATTGGCGCCTGATGCAGTAGTGATCGCCGGCACCGCAGGCACCGCATTCACTGTTACGATTATAGGCGGATTGCCGGCTTTGCACCCATTACTGCCCGTAAGCGAATCGGTATAATTACCCGCCGCCTTAACCAACAGTTTCGCATTCGACGCGCCAGCGATCAGGCTTCCGTTGAGATACCATTGGTTGCCCGTTGCAGCTGCAGAATTCAGAGTGGCGCTGTCGCCGGCACAGAAACTTACCGGACCGGCAGGCGTTATCGAAATAGCGGGGGATGGCAGTACTGTAACAATCGTGGCCGCACTCGTTACGGTTGGGCTGGCCGGACAGGCTGCGCTGGTGGTCAGGATACAACGTATAGTGTCTTTGTCATTCAGTTTATTCGTTGTATAGCTCACGCCGGTTGCGCCGGCTTCGTTCACGCCATTTCTTGTCCATTGGTATTGCGGAGATGGGCCGCCGTTAACCGGCGTAGCGGTAAACGTAAAGTTTGTACCCGCGCAGATCCCGCCCAGCGGGAAGCCGGATAAATTCACATTGGATATCGTGATCTTCGGAACATCGAATGCCGCTGTCTGGTCCGTAGTGTTGTTTGAACTGCCCTGTACTGCGCTGAGTCCCATCCCGCGGCGCGCAAAAGCCCGCCAGATGGCGCACTTGTGTGCATAATTGAACAGAATGGAATCCGCTTTCAGGATCGCATTCCGCGCGTCGAGAAAACCCGGCGAGCATCCCTGCAGCTGCATGCCCATTACTACCAGCCGCAGCGCTTTTACATTGCCGCCGCTGCCGTTGGCATCATAAATATTCGCATTGATGCTGCCCTCCTGCTCAATGATATTCCAGGTCATATCCCAGATAGCCGAACACCAGATCTCACCGATATAATGCACTTCTGTAGCCGTGATTATTTTATTGCCATTGTTATCCGTTCTTGGATAGGAACCATTGTTCGACACATTTGCGTAGGTGTGCGGATTGATGCTCATATCGGTGGAGTACGGATAGGTCCTCAGTCCCGCCCCACCGGCCTGCTGGCTCGATACATAAGCTCCCATTGCTTTGGGAAGAGCGCCATCTGTGAGTTTCGCTTTCGACCAGTCGGTCGTCATCATCATGGCTATATAATCGCTCCAGCCTTCGCCGCCCTGCTCGTAGTTGGCCAGGCAGGTAGAACCGGTACCCGTTAACCGGTTAGAAATACCATGACCATATTCATGCGCGATCACCCCGTTGTCCACATCGCCATCGAACTGGATGGGGGCGGTAAGCGTTACATTGATGGTTTGCCCCGCATTCAGTGCATTGATGAACGCGAGACCGTCGGTACGCGATACCATCACTGCGGGAATAACAATACTATTATCGGTACCGCCCATTATCCCCGGTGTTCCATTAATAGTGTTGTCGGCCACGATCACAGCGATAGCTCCTGCCAGCTGCGCATTTTTCACCTTCGAAATAAATGCAGTGCAGCCACTGGGACCGCCCCGTGCTATCATGGCGATCTTTCCGGAAATATTATTGAACGGCGCATTGCATGCATAATTCACCGTACCGCTCGCGTCGTCGTTGTACAACACAAGATCGCCGGTGATGGATCCTTTTCTTGCAAGTTGGTTATTCAGGCTGAATGCACTCTCCGGCGACACATAGGCTTTTGCCAGCGAAGCGGGTGAATTAACGGTAAGCGGCTTCCCGGTCACGGAATTGAACAGGTACATCTGCATACGGCCCGGCTGGCCATCAGGGGGCGTGTTGAAATTGGCATTCCCCACACCCGATCCATCCTGCGCTTCCGCCATCACCGGGTCATTCCCGTTCACGCCGGAAGAGCCCAGCAGCCCCCGACCCAGGTTGTCTTTCTGAAAATTGCCCGTGCTTTCATTGAACCCGTACTGGTAAAACACATCGTGCATGATATTATTCCAGTAGAACAGGTTATCGATGGCGAAACGCCTGTTGACCGTGGCGGTCGGCTGCAGGTTTGGATTGGGCGTATTGTCGAAGGTAAGCACCGTTCCCTGGGTGGAAGAGGTATCCGCCCGGCCGGGCTGATTGAGATTGAGACTATCATCGTAGGCAAAAACATTATTGCCGCGGGTATAATTATAGTTGCTCACGCCATCGTAATGCCATCCGTTGGTAGTAGCGTTATTGGAGGCGCCTGCTTTTTTCCATGGGTCCGTTTCTATCTGGGAGGCTCCCGAAAACGGGCTTTCCATTGGAAAAGGGATAACCCGGTACGATGCAGAAGTGGTCGTGGCCGGCGGTGGTGGAGCGGCAAAATTTACAGGCCTTTTTTCCTGCAGGAAGTTGAACGGTAGTTTCCAATTTTTCTCCTGGTTCTCTGCCGAACCAGGCGCCCGCACATTATCGTACAGCGTGTAATTGAGCAGACCTATGATCTCGCCATGATGGGCATCTACCCGCACAGCCCAGTAGTCTGGCGTACCAAGTACATCTATGCTGATATTCCAGGCCAGGTGCAGCACGCTGTCTTTGTCCAGGGCCCAGATCAGTTCGGCGCTGATCGGCTGTCTGGCGATACCCGAAGGGGCAACGACCATTGTTTTATCTGAGGGATACCTGTCCTCAACCACGGCTAATGTTGCGGGAGAAGGCAGCTCAAGGTATTTTGCGGCCAGGGCGATAGCTGCAACAGCAGTCAATGTTGGCTCGGAAGCGGGTGCGCGATCCGCGATATTCGGGATGAAAGTGCTCCGCGAAGATTGCAGGATATTGTCCCTGAACACACTGGTGTTTACCGCATTGAACACCCTGATCCCCTTGAATCGCTGTTCCAGGTTGATAAACTGAAGCCTGGTTTGCTGGTCGAAATACGCCGTTTTAACAGGCGCAGTTTCATCTGATGTCTCCGAGCCCGACCGAAGGGTAGCAGCCATCTGTTTTATAGCGGGATCCTCCAGCGTTTGCGCGGAAACACAATAAGCCAGTCCCAATAAACCTAATACGCTGAGAAGTTTTTTCATGATCCTGAATTAACACCACAAACCTAAACAGGCACCTAAGCCACAGCAATAGTTAATTTATACCATCCGGATTTCAGGATATTGGGCTTGCCGGGAGCGGAAGTAAAATAACGAGATTTCAGCAGTCTGCAAACAGGCGGGCATCCCCCCTTTAAATTTAACAGGCCCGGTCGGCATCCTGCCAACCGGGCCTGCCAGTAAGGAATACGCCCTATTTCAACAGGTTTGTATTGAACAGTTTAAGGATCCGCTTGTATTCATCCGTCCAGCTGCTGGGCTCCACAAAGCCATGATCTTCTACAGGATAAGCGGCCAGCTCCCAATTGTCTTTTCCCAGTTCGATCAGCTTCTGCTGCAGGCGAACCACATCCTGGAAATTCACATTAACATCCACCATACCATGGCAGATCAGAAGATGATTCTTTAATCCCGCGGCATAATTAATGGGTGAGGATTTAGCATAGGCCAGACTATCATTATACGGCTCATTCAGGATATTCGATGTATAGCCATGATTATAATGCGCCCAGTCGGTAACCGGTCTCAGCGCAGCGCCGGCTTTGAAAACGTCAGGCGTGGTGAACAGGGCCATAAGCGTTATAAATCCGCCATAGCTGCCGCCGTACAGACCAATGCGGTTCGGGTCGATCCCGTATTTATCCACGAGCAATTTCGCGCCGTCCACATGATCTTCCAGGTCCTTGCCGCCCATGAAACGGTAGATGCCGGTCCTCCAGTCGCGGCCATAGCCGCTGCTGGCGCGATAGTCAATATCCAGCACCGTATACCCCAGGTCGGTAAGCAGGTTATTGAACATATACTCACGGAAATAGGAACTCCACCAGTAATGTACATTTTGCAGGTATCCCGCCCCATGGACGAATAACACCGCTGCATTATTTTTTTTGCCGTTTGCCGGCTGATAGATCCTTGCATACACAGGCTGACCATCGCGCGCAGGAAAGCTGATCACTTCAGGATCTCTCCAGGGGTATTGTTTGAATTCGCTGCTCATCGCAAGATTGGTAACCTGGACGGGCTTTTTACCCGGCGCATTTTCCTGCACATACAGCTCCCAAGGTTTGTTGCTGTAAGAATACCGGTAAGCGATCCATTTTTCATCGGGCGACATGTTCACTTCATATCCCCCGTCCATCGTAGTGATCTTTTCTTTTTTGGTGCCGTCCACTTTCATCCTGTACCAGTTCTGTTTGCCGGGATGTTCTTCGTTCGTAACCAGGTAAAACATTTGCTTATTGCGGCTCAGTTCCACACTCTGCACTTCATATTTGCCCGAGGTCAACGCGGTTTTGGTATGCGTATTCAGGTCGTAACTGTAGAGGTGTGAATAGCCGCTGGCTTCACTCTGGAAATAAAAAGTATGGTCGTTGATCCAGTTGATGCGTGAACCAAAACCGCCGCCGCCCACGCCCGGACCGCCAACCCAGGCTTCATCACGCTGCCTGTCGAGCGGCAGCAATTTGCCCGTAGCAGCATCCAGCTGCATGATCCACCTGTCCTTATTGTCCTGCGAACGGATATCCACCACAGCATAACTGCCCTCTTCATTCCAGTATGGGCCGGAGATCAGGACCCCTCTCGGAACGGCCCTGCGGTTCGCGAATTTTTTCGGATAATCTTTTACATAGTCCGGCGCATCTGTAATTCCGGGGATAGAATCTATTGCAACCAGCATCACCGTATCTCTTGTGCGGTCATAGACATAAAAATCATAACGGCCCAGCGGCGCGCCCACTTTTGTTCTGCCGGGAATATCTGTCGTATACCCGCTCTCCGTTACATAGTCGGGAACAATGGTACCTTTCTGGGATGCCGGCGCCTGGTACAACCGGTAACTCACAAAGCGCGCATCCGGACTGATCTGCAATCCCTGTATGGTCTTATCTCCGATACCGATCGTTCTCAATGTATCGCCGTCGCGATGCGATTTCAGGAATGCATCCCGCTGTTCGCGTTTTAACTTCCGGTCGCGCAGCACATTGAACAGGTCCTGCTGTTCCTGCTGCAGCCATTGGTCCTGGCCGCCTTCTGTAGCGGCTGTTCTGGGTGGGCCTCCGAAATTGCCGCCGCCGCCGCCGCCACGATTACCGCCACCGAAATTGCCACCACCGCCGCCACGCCCGCCCTGGCCGCCGCCTGCCGGAGCAGCAGATTCGGCAGAGCGTGTGATATTGGTGAGCTGGATCGTTGCGCCCGTTTTCGTATTCCAGCCATACAGGTTCTGACTGCGGGTATACACCAGCCATTCATCTTTCAGAATAAATCGCGGTGATGATTCGAAGTCTTCGGTCTGGGTAATGCGCGTGGTCTTATTCGATTTGATATCGAGCAGATAAAGATCGCCGCGGTATACATAAGCCATTTGCGAAAAATTGCTGTTGTACACACCGTTCGCTGCCGCACCAATGCGCTGCGATTCCAGATAACCTACCGGCTGCGGCTCTCCCCCATTCACAGGATAACTATAAATCGAATCTGAAATATTGTTTTTGGGATTCCAGTAGAACAGCACACTGCGGCTGTCCTGCGACCAGGAAATATTGGAAGGAGAAGTGCCGATCCATTTCGGATCGCGCATGATCTTTTCTACGGTAAGTGTCTGGCTGTTTACAAGCGTAGTGGCAAATACAAATAAGATCAACAGGCGTATTTTCATCAGTGCAGTTTTTTGGAACTATAAATCTAATGAAAGATCAGACAGATCATTTTGAATTGGTCGTTCTAATTCAAAATTTAAAAATTCAGAATTTAAAAATAGCTACTTGTAGTAATTGTTGGATTCGATCTCTTCCCGCACTTTTTCTTCCACGAGGTAGCGGATGCTTTTTCCGGCCTTGATGGTATTGCGGATTTCCGTAGCGGAGATATCGAGCATCGGCGCGTCCAGGATAATGGTATTGGCGTGCCAGGTATCGGTTATCTCAAAGCCGGGGCGTTTGTAAATGATGAACGGGTAATTGCCGACCAGCAACTCGAAATTTTTCCAATTCGGAAGGTTCCGGAAACTGTCGCTGCCGATGATGATGGAAAATTCGTGCTGCGGATATTTTTCCTGCAGGTAGGCGAGGGTATCGATGGTATAGGAGGGGCGGGGTAACTTGAATTCAACATCCGATGCTTTGAGCCGCTGATCATCCTCCACTGCCAGGCGTACCAGGTGCAGCCGGTGGTATTCATTCAGCAGTGCCGAAGATGGTTTTAGCGGATTTTGCGGCGATACAACAAACCAGACCTGTTGCAGATCAGTATGGCCGGCCACATAACTGCCGATGATCAGGTGACCGATATGAATGGGATTGAAGGAGCCGAAATAAAGGCCAACTTTCATGCAACTTGTTGATAATCAATTTGTTTCAACAAAAATACTGTATGCCTCATTGAGGCGGAGACTAAGATGATAACCCGATACTGCGATGGAGATCGGGTCACCGAGCGGGGCCACCTGTTCCACCCGAACCGATTCGCCGGGTATGCAGCCCATTTCCATCAGTTTGATAAAGATCTCGTCCTTTTCGAAAGAGTGGATCACCGCTTCCTGGCCTGCTGTCAATTCTGATAACCGTTTCATCATCGCCTCGAATAATATTTAAAGGTAACGAGGCTGCTTGCGTTTTTGTTACGAATTTTGGAGGAATACATTAATTCTCAATGCCCAAGGTCTATTTCCATGCTGCAGACGCCACTATTCCTCTTAAAGGAAGGACAGCGGTAAAATCTTTTATCGAAACGATCTTCAAAAAAGAGCGGACTGCCCTGGGCAGTATCAGCTATATTTTCTGCGCTGACAGCTACCTGCTCCAGATCAACCAGGATTTTCTTTCGCACGATTACTATACCGACATTATTACGTTTAACCTCGCCGAACCCGGCCATCCGGTTGAAGCTGAGATCTATATCAGTGTAGACCGCGTCCGTGACAACGCCGCGAACCTGGGCCAATCATACAGAAGTGAGCTTTTACGCGTAGTCTTCCACGGCGCTCTGCATTTGTGCGGGTACCGCGACAAAAAGAAAAGTGAAATAACAATCATGCGGCAGAAAGAAGACCAATATTTGCGTTTATTCGAAAAAAATAATTGATGCGCCGGTTCTTGCTTGCTTTTATACTGATCATCCCCTTTCTGGCTCATAGCCAGATGGCCAGTATTGAACTGGTTGTCAAGCCCGTACCATTGCCCGTTACCCTCGATACCGCGGTGATCCGCTTTAACGAGTCCCAGACAGGATACAATAACCTTTCTGACGCCTCGAAAGAGTTCTATTACTATATCAATTACGGCCGGTCCAATCCTCAAAAGTTCTGGGACAGTATCGTGAAACCTATCCTTCGTGCTTTCCCTAATCTGAAAGGGCCGGAAGCCGAGAGTTTGTATTCCGATATGATCCGTTCGGGCTCACTTTCCATGTTAGCCCTGAACCCATCGCTGATCCGGACGGCCCAGTTGCACGCAAGGGATATCGGCGGTAAGCATGCCCCACCGAGCCATACAAGCACCGATGGCACCGATTTCAGTTCGCGGATGCGCAACATCGGCATCAAGACCTGCGCCAATGAAAACATTGCGATAAGCAGTCAGAGCACTATACTTTCTGTGCTTTTGCTATACCTGGATATCGGTTTACCAGATAAAGGCCACCGAAAATCCCTGTTGGATGGCCGCTTAAAAGAGACCGGTATCGGCTCGGCACCTTACGGAAAAGATCAGACATTCTTCGTACAAGACTTATCCTGTACACAATAGGTTCCACGAGTCACTGTTTCTAACGGAAACATAGATTTGCAAACGTTCCACGAATCACTGTTTCTGCCGGAAACATTATTTTTGCTGATGGCCAGAAAGAAATGGACTCCCCAGACCGAGATAACCGATTCCCTGCTCAAATTCCGTGAGAAACGAAAATGGCAATTAAGTTATCGCCGCTATGTGCTCGAGCGCATGTCCTGCGAAAGCTATGCTCCGTATTTCGGACTTGATATCGAAACGCTTAGGCGTTGGTTTGAGCTCCAGTTTACCGGAGACCTCAATTGGGACAATTTCGCCAAAGCCTGGCAGTTCGACCATGTTGTTCCGGCTACCTACTTTGATTTTTCAAAGGAGGAAGACCTGGTGCTTTGCTGGAGTTTTATCAATATGCGGATAGAAAAGATCTCTGTTAATAAAAGCCATGGACACCGGGTAGATGTGCTGGCGGTAAGGGCCTATTTCGCAGACCTCTATGAAAAAACCGGGTTTTCGCTTTGCCAGAAAATGCTGGAAAAGATCAAAGAAATAGAGATCGCAAATATTGAGTCGAATTCCGCTATCGAACAATTCATAGTCGAAAATCGAACCCTGCTCGAAAATATCGCTGCCTTCTCACACGAGGAGTTTAACCGGCTGAATCAGGGGATTTCACCCAGCGATATTTTGCTAGAAAGAGAAATACTTAAAAAGTTCGGTTAATCCGGAACCGCAGGATCGGGCTTTCAATTCCCGTTGTTCAATCTCAAGTATCTTTGCAAGATGTTTCCTGAATACGATGTGATAGTAGTAGGCGCCGGCCATGCGGGTTGCGAAGCGGCTGCGGCTGCCGCCAACCTGGGCAGCAAGGTTTTGCTGGTGACCATGAACATGCAGACCATCGCCCAGATGAGCTGTAACCCGGCTATGGGCGGCATCGCTAAGGGACAGATCGTGAGGGAGATAGATGCTATGGGCGGGTACAGCGGCATTGTCAGCGACCGGAGTATGATCCAGTTCAGGATGCTGAACAGGAGCAAGGGCCCTGCCATGTGGAGCCCACGGTCGCAGAACGACCGGATGCTGTTCGCCGCTACCTGGCGTGAAATGCTGGAACAGACACCGAATGTTGACTTTTACCAGGATATGGTGCGGTCGATCCTGGTCAAAAACAATAAAGCCTGCGGGGTGATCACGGGCCTTGGGCACGAAGTAAAAGCCAGGGCGGTGGTAGTAACCAGCGGCACATTTCTGAATGGTGTGATCCATATCGGCGAAAAACAATTCGGTGGTGGCCGGGTGGCTGAGAAAGCCGCTACCGGAATTACCGAACAGCTGGTCGAACTCGGCTTTGAAAGCGACCGGCTGAAAACCGGAACGCCGCCCAGGGTCGATGGCAGAAGCCTGGATTACAGCAAGATGGAGGAGCAAAAAGGCGACGATACCATCACCGGGTTCTCTTACCTGGATATCCCGAGAATCCGGCCCGACCAGCAGCGCAGTTGCTATATCACTTATACCAATAGCACCGTTCATGATATTCTGAAAACCGGCTTCGACCGCAGCCCTATGTACCAGGGCCGGATCGAAGGAGTTGGACCCAGGTATTGTCCGAGCATTGAAGACAAGATCAACCGCTTCGCCGAGCGCGACAGGCACCAGCTGTTCGTAGAGCCGGAAGGCTGGAATACGGTGGAGATCTATGTGAACGGGTTCTCGACCTCATTACCAGAAGAAGTACAATACGAAGCTCTTCGTACTGTTGAAGGTTTCGAGAATGTCCGGATCTTCCGGCCGGGTTATGCTATAGAATACGATTATTTCCCTCCTACCCAATTGCAATATTCGCTGGAGACCAAGCTTATCGGTCATTTGTTTTTTGCGGGGCAGATCAATGGCACCACGGGTTATGAGGAAGCCGCCTGCCAGGGATTGATGGCCGGCATCAACGCACACCAGAAAGCCCGCCATCTTGAGCCGTTCATTCTGAAAAGAAGCGATGCCTATATCGGCGTGCTGATAGACGACCTGATCAGCAAGGGCACCGAAGAACCTTACCGAATGTTCACCAGTCGCGCAGAATTCAGGACTTTGTTACGCCAGGATAATGCCGATCTGCGCCTGACGGAAACCAGTTATCGGCTTGGCCTTGCTTCGCAGGGGCGAATGAACAGGGTTATCGCCAAACAGGAAGAGGTGGCCAAAGTAAAAAAAGCGCTCACGGAAATAAGCCTGGAGCCGGAAGAGGTGAACCCGCTTTTCGACTCGGTGCGTTCTGCGCCACTTGGTGAAAAACAGAAAGCTGCCAAAATACTGTTGCGGCCGAATATCGATCTTCCCTCTCTGGTGGACAGCTCGGCAACCCTCCATGAATCGCTGCAGAATATTTCCGCACTTTCACTCGAGCAGGCAGAGATCCAGGTAAAATATGAGCGCTACATCGAGAAAGAACAGGAAATCGTAGCCAAAATGAGCCAACTCGAGAATATGAGTATCCCGGATTCATTCGACTACGACAAAGTAGCCGCTTTATCGAACGAGGCATTGCAGAAGTTCAAGAAGATCAGACCGGCTACGCTGGGGCAGGCCAGTCGCATCAGCGGCGTTAATCCAAGCGATGTGCAGATCCTTATGGTTTATATGGGACGGTAATCCTTTATGTCAACTATACCCGGTTCCACCACCCATTTGTCGCCCAGGCACAGACGATTGCTGCTGTTTGCGGTGCTGTTGTTATTGATTGGCCTTATCAATTATTTCTTTTTTCAACCCCATATTGTTTTATTCGGCCAACCGGGCCACCAGCCTTATATACGCCTCGGCAACAAGAGCCTGCCGGGCAGGTTTCTTACCGGTTATCTCGGCGATATAGTTTGGTGTTGCGCACTGATGCTTGTGCTGGTAATATTATCCGAGCGGGGGCTCTTGCATTTGACCGGAAGGATATTTATCTTGTTACTTCCTTTTGCTTCGGAATTCGCACAATCAGCTGGCATTATCAATGGCGTATTCGATTGGCTTGATATCGTTATCTATGGCGCAATAGAATCGGTGTCGGTTTTTCTTTTTCCCGGATTATTATCCCGGCTTTATGAAAAATAACAAGTCTGGTCTGGCCGCCTTTGTTGTTGCGGCTCTGTTCTTACTGATGGCGGCAGCCAGCGCCCCGCCCAGAAGATCGTATCAGTCTTACCAGCCGAAACCACTACCCTGTATCAAACACCGGCCGCTTAATTACAGTCCCGTGCTGATAAAACTAAACATCAGCGGATCCTATACCATGAAGGACCTGCCGGGTTACCAGGAAAGCGGTCCGTATCTGTACCTCGAAAAGTTAAACAACCTCAACCCGTACAAATACAAACTGGCAGACGGGGTATTGCCTAACCTTACGCTTGAGATCACTTTCAATACCGATAATTACGGACACTACGGCGCAACCATCAACGGTTCCGTATTCGATGGTGAATTCTATATCAACCTGCCGTCGAACTATATTACACACCAGAAATTACTGGACGATATCTGCTCAGCCGTAGATGCACGTATTACCAGGGGCTGGTGCCGTAATTGCCCCGGACCCTGTGTGATCGATTAAATAAGCCCCTCTTGGCCTGTCGGCCCAACACAGCTGCCGATATTTTTCCCGGCCATATTTTCGCCGGCATTTATTCAATAACTTCCCTTTCCCAAATACTGCTTTATGAAATGGCTGCTACTGCTTGTGATCACCGGCGCCCTCTTTTTTGCCGGCTGCAAACAACCTGAAACCTTATCGCTTAAAGATTATCACGCCGTTACCGACAGCGGCGTGCAGACCGGCGGTGTGAGGATGATACCCATTGAAACGCCGGTAGGGAAATTCAAAGTGTAGACCAAGCGTTTCGGCAATAATCCGCGCATCAAGGTGCTGTGCCTGCACGGCGGCCCGGGCGGCACGCATGAGTTCTTCGAATCTTTCGAAAGCTTTTTTCCGCAGGAGGGTTTCGAATTTTATGAATACGACCAGCTGGGGTCATTTTTCAGCGATCAACCCAAAGACAGCAGCCTGTGGACAACGGCGCGGTTCGTGGAGGAAGTGGAGCAGGTGCGCAAGGCGTTGGGGCTCGATAAAAACAATTTCTACCTGCTGGGACATAGCTGGGGTGGTATCCTGGCCATGGAATATGCGCTTAAATACCAGAATAATCTGAAAGGCCTTATCATCAGCAATATGATGAGCAGTTGCCCGGCCTATGGAAAATATGCGGAAGATGTATTGGGTAAACAGATGGATCCGAAAGTGCTGGACAGTATCAAATCACTTGAAGCCCGCGGTCAGTTCTCCAGCCCCAAATACATGGAGCTGCTTATGCCTAATTTCTATGCGAAGCATTTCTGCCGGCTCAGCCCCTGGCCCGAAATGTTCAACCGCGCGATGCCGCATCTGAACGGTGAGATCTATACCATGATGCAGGGACCCTCCGAATTCGGGATCTCGGGCCGGCTGGCCAACTGGGACAGGAGCAAGGACCTGCCGCAGATAAAAGTTCCTACCCTTACCATCGGCGGCATGCATGATACCATGGATCCAGAACATATGAAATGGATGGCCGGGCAGGTACAACAGGGGCGCAGCCTGGTCTGTCCTGATGGCAGCCACTGTTCCATGTGGGATGACCAGCCTCATTATTTCCCGGGCGTTATCAGTTTCATCCGGGATGTAGATGCCGGCAATTTCAAAAAATAGCGCTCACCCCGCAAAACAGCGCTTTTACCGGTAAATCGGTCTGAGGGTTTTTTCTGTACTGCGGTTTCAGTAGTTTTATCACTCTCCAAACTAACAACTCACTTATGAGAAAAATCAAGCTCCTGCTTTCCGGGTTGCTGTTTGCGTCGTTGCTGCAGGCCCAGGAAACTTTCCCGGTAAACGGGGTGGCGGACAAACGCGAGAAGTGCTACGCGTTTACCAATGCCACGATCGTTAAAGATGCACAGACTACGCTTACCAATGCTACCATGGTGATCCGCGATGGAAAGATCGTGGCACTCGGTACCGGCAGCATCGCCATCCCGAAAGATGCTACGGTGATCGACTGTAAAGACAAGTACATCTATCCTTCCTTTATCGATATGTACACCGATTATGGTGTGGCGCCCCAGCCCGCAGCGGGTGGGGCCGGCGGCGGCCGGGGCGGTGGCGGTGGTTTTAATTTCAACCAGCCTTCGCAGATCACTTCCAATACCAAGGGCGCTTACGGCTGGAACCAGGCTATCAAGCCCGAAGTAGCCGCCCATGCCATTTTCGCGGTGGACGATGCCAAAGCGAAAACCCTGCGCGACCTGGGCTTCGGCACCGTGGGCACCCATGTAAAGGATGGCATCGCCCGGGGAACCGGCGCCGTGGTTACCCTGAACAATGATAATGAGAACCTGGTGTTCGTTAAAGAAAAAGCCTCTGCGCATTATTCATTCAGCCGCGGCACTTCCACCCAGAGCTATCCGAGCAGCCTGATGGGAGTTATCGCTTTGCTGCGTCAAACTTATCTGGATGCGCAGTGGTATAAGAACAAACCCGCCAAAGAAGGATTGAACCTTTCGCTGCAGGCCTGGAATGAAAACCAGAACCTGCCACAGATCTTCGAGGCGGACGATAAATGGAACGATATCCGCGCCGACCGTGTAGGCGATGAATTCGGCGTACAATATATTATCAAGGGCGGCGGTAATGAATACCAGCGCATCAATGAAGTAGCCGCCACCAAGGCCAGCTATATTATTCCGCTGAACTATCCGCAGGCCATGGATGTGGAAGATCCCAATGATGCAAGGGCCGTATCCCTCAGCGATATGAAGCACTGGGAACTTGCTCCTTCCAATCCTGCGGCGCTCGAAAAAGCAAATATCAATTTTGCGCTGACGACGGCCGATCTCCGCGCTACCAATCAGTTCTTCACCAACCTGCGCAAGGCGTTCGATATGGGGCTCACAGAAAACAGGGCCCTGGATGCGCTTACGAAAGTGCCGGCACAGTTGCTGGGCGTTTATGATAAAGTGGGCAGCCTCGAAACCGGTAAGCTCGCCAATTTCATTATCACTTCCGGGCCCGTGTTCAGCGACAGAACCTCTTTCCTGCAGAACTGGGTACAGGGTACCAAATACGGCATCAAAGAAGACGCATGGACGGATATCAAGGGACTGTATAATCTTTCCATTAATACCCCATCGGGTCCTGTAAATTATACGCTGGATGTGAAAAGCGCTTCTGCCGCCAATGTGATCGGAAAAGACACGCTGACGGGCCGGTTCAGTTATGATGGCAAGATCGTAAAACTCGGATTTTCCACTACTCCTTCGCGCAGGCCCCAGGGGGGAGCCGGAGCTCCTGGTGGATTTGGCGGCGGTGGGTTCGGTAATCGTGGCGGCGGCGGTGCTGCCGGCGGCGTACAATATCGGCTGACAGGCGTTGTGAGCGGCAATACCTGGAACGGGTATGGCGAAGACACTGCCGGCAACAGGATCACCTGGGCAGCCAGCTTTGCATCCGCTTCAACCGCAAGCGCCGACTCTTCGAGAGGCGGACGCCGCGGTTTTCCGGGCCGGGTAGCCAAAGTGAGCTATCCTTTCGACGGGTATGGCTGGGAAGAAGCGCCGAAGCAGGAAGATCTGCTTATCAAGAATGCAACCGTATGGACCAATGAAAAAGACGGTAAACTGGAGAATGCGGATGTGCTGGTGAAGGGTGGCAAGATCGCCCGTGTGGGCAAGAACCTGAGCGACGCAAGTGCAAGGGTGATAGATGCAACCGGCAAACATGTAACGGCGGGCATCATCGATGAGCACTCGCATATTGCCGTGCAGTCGATCAACGAAGGCGGTCAATCCGTAACCTCGGAAGTTCGTATCGCAGATAACCTCAATCCCGAAGATATCAGCATTTACAGGCAGCTGAGCGGCGGCGTTACATCGTCGCATATCCTGCATGGTTCTGCCAATACCATCGGAGGACAGACACAGCTGATCAAACTGCGCTGGGGTGCGGATGATGAGGGACTGAAGTTCAAGAACTGGGATCCATTTATCAAATTCGCTCTGGGTGAAAACGTGAAGCGTACCACTTCCAGCAATAATAACCGCTTCCCCGATACCCGGATGGGTGTGGAAGAAGTATTGAACGATGCATTTGCCCGCGCCAGAGATTATGAAGCGGCGATGAAAGCCGACCCAAAAACAAGGAGAGACCTGGAACTGGATGCGCTTGTTGAGATCATGAACAGAAAACGATTCATTACCTGTCACTCTTATGTTCAAAGTGAGATCACCGCGGCAATGCGGGTAGGTGATAAATACGGATTCAAGTTCAACACCTTTACCCATATCCTCGAGGGTTATAAGGTAGCAGACAAAATGAAGGCACATGGTTCAAGCGCTTCAACCTTTGCCGACTGGTGGTATTACAAGGTGGAAGTGACCGATGCCATGGCTTATAATGCGGCCATCATGTATAAGATGGGATTGAATGTTTGTATCAATTCCGATGATGCGGAAATGGCGCGTCGCCTTAACCAGGAAGCGGGCAAGACCGTTCGTTATGGCGGCGTTCCGGAAGAAGACGCCCTGAAGATGGTAACACTGAACCCGGCCAAAGCCCTGCATGTGGATGACAGGGTGGGCAGTATCAAAGCCGGTAAGGATGCCGACCTGGTGATCTGGACCGACAATCCACTGAGCATTTACGCCAAATCCGATAAGACGATTGTTGACGGTATCGTCTACTTCGATCGTGATAAGGATGCGGAGCAGCGCAAGAAGATCGCTGCCGAGCGTTTCCGCCTTACGCAGAAACTGATCGCTGAAAAAAGAACGGCTGGTCCCGGTGGCGTACGCGCTGCGGAACCCAGCTGGCAGTTCCTGCTGAGCTGCGGCGATCATGATCATCATGATGGATTGTTTACCATCGACCTGCAGGAAGACGAAACCATCAACAAATAAACTACCAACCATGAAAAAAATATATAGTACGATACTCGCCTTATCTGTTGCGGTTGGTCTGATCCAGGCGCAGGATGTGGTGTATCCCACCAACCATTTTAACGGCCGGCTTTTTATAACCGGCGGCACGGTGCATGTTGGCAACGGGCAGGTACTGGAGAACGCTACGATCGAAGTGAACAATGGCAAGATCGTGAACATCGGCTCCGGTATCAATGCAGCCGGCGGCGCCAAAGTAATCGATGCTAAAGGCAAACAGGTATATCCCGGGCTGATACTGCCGTCCACCGATCTGGGTCTGAAAGAGATCGCCAATGGGGTGCGCGGCAGCAATGACTACTCCGAACTGGGCGACTACAATACCAGTGTACGGTCCATCACCGCATACAATACCGATTCGAAAGTGATCAATGTATTGCGCGGTAACGGTATCCTGCTGGCAAGCATTACTCCGGAAGGAGGTACCATCAGCGGATCTTCTTCCGTGGTGCAGCTCGATGCCTGGAATTGGGAAGATGCGGCATATAAAATGGATGCGGGCATTCATTTGAACCTGCCGAGTTTCATCAACCGCTTCGGACGCAGGGGCGGCGGCGGATTTCCGGGCGGATTCCCGGGCCTGGGTGGCGGTCAGCAGACTGATCCTACCAAACTGGCACTGGACAGGGTGGAGGAGATCAAATCATTCTTCCGCCAGGCCAAAGCCTATCTGGCCGAAGGCACCCATGCCAATACCAACCTGAAACTCGAGGCGGTGAAAGGTCTGTTCGACAGGAAGCAAAAGCTGTTCGTTCACGGCGACCAGGTAAAACAGATGCTGGTAGCGATAGACCTCGCCAAGGAATTCGGCTTCGATGTGGTGGTGGTTGGCGGCAGCGAAAGCTACCAGATCGCCGATCTCCTGAAAGCCAATAATGTTGCAGTGATCCTGAAAGAGGAGCACTCATTGCCGGCTGCGGAAGACGACGATGTGGATCAGCCCTATAAAACACCTGCCATGCTGCAAAAAGCGGGCGTGCTGTTTGCGCTGAACGATACACATGATGAATCGCGTTACCGCAATCTTTCATACAATGCAGGTACGGCTGCCACTTATGGTCTTACCAAAGAGCAGGCGCTGCAGGCGATCACGCTGAATGCCGCCAAAATACTCGGCGTTGATGACAGAACCGGTTCACTGGAAGTTGGTAAAGACGCCAATATCGTGATCAGCGACGGCGATCTGCTGGATATGCGCACCAGTAATGTTTCGCATGCCATCATTCAGGGCAGGGAGATCAGCCTCGACAACAAACAGAAAGAATTGTATGAGCGCTATAAATTCAAGTATGGCATCAAATAAAAAATAAAATTCTTTTAAACGACCCCGGCCTGTGCCGGGGTTTTTTTTTGCCCCCTATCGACAACCCTCTTAACATTTGCTTCACACTTATATCGTGGATTCTTGCCGCTCGTCCGGTTCCTCTTCCGCTTATGTGAAGGTTGCGGACTTAACATTTCAGGCCTGGTAACCTTTTTAGCTTTATGGCGTTTACATCATGCCGCAATACCGGCGGACCCCTAAACGCGTTAACCAACCGACCGTATGAGATCACTGCTGTTTACAATGGGCATACTATTGTTCGCTGCGACTGTTTTTGCGCAGGACAAAGAGAAGACCGTGAAAAAACTGCCCGCCGTGCGCACTACGCAGAAAATTGTGATCGATGGAGATCTGAAAGACTCCGCCTGGCTTTCGGCGCCGGTGGCTTCGGGACTGGTAGAATGGAGGCCCTCTTTCGGCAGAAAAGAAGCGGATAACGCCGGCACCGAGATCCGCATTCTTTACGATAACAGCGCCATCTATGTTTCAGGGTATTGCCATATGCCCAAGGACAGCATCTCGTCTGAACTCGTGGGCCGCGATAAAGTGGGCGCCAACGATTATGTAGGCATTCTATTCGATACTTATAACGACAAGATCAATGGCTTCGGCTATTATGTAACCCCGCTGGGCGAACAATACGATGCAAAGTATTCTGCCCGTGGTGAGGACGACAGCTGGAACAGCGTGTATGAGACCCAGTCAAAGATCGTAGCCGATGGCTGGACATTTGAAATGCGCATCCCGTATTCGGCCATCCGTTTCAGTACGAAGAATATCCAGGACTGGGGATTGAATATCACCCGCCGCAACCGCAAAACAGACCGGCAGTACATGTGGAGCCCGACGGACCCTACTATCGGCGGTAACTTTTTTGCGCAGTTCGGTCTGTGGACGGGCGTCGAGAACATCAAACCGCCGGTGCGGCTTTCTTTTTCGCCTTATCTGTCGGCCTATGCAAACCATTATCCCTACAACGATCCGGCAAAAAAGAATTTCGGCACTACGGTGAACGGCGGTATGGATCTGAAATACGGCATCAGCCAGTCGTTTACGCTTGACATGACCCTAATCCCCGATTTCGGACAGGTGCAGAGCGATAACCAGGTACTGAACCTGACGCCTTTTGAAGTGAAGTAT
This sequence comes from Chitinophagaceae bacterium, assembly GCA_019247775.1. Classification (GTDB taxonomy): domain Bacteria; phylum Bacteroidota; class Bacteroidia; order Chitinophagales; family Chitinophagaceae; genus Sediminibacterium. Next base: position 31,312 of record JAFBAN010000059.1, read on the forward strand.
AATGAGAACAGGAGCTTTTTCACGGAAGGCACCGAACTGTTCAGCAAGGGAAACCTGTTCTATAGCCGCCGCATCGGCGGTGAGCCCCTGCATTATGGCGATGTGGCCAGCCAGCTGCTTCCCGGCGAAACGCTGATCAGGAATCCGTCGGAAACAAGGCTGCTGAATGCGACCAAAGTAAGCGGAAGAACATCTTCCGGTTTAGGCATCGGCATTTTCAATGCCGTTACCAAAGCCCAGTATGCGACGGCAGAATCTGCCAATGGCAAGGACACCCGCCAGATAGAGACCGATCCGCTGACGAATTATAATATCGTTGTGTTCGATCAGTCGCTGAAACGCAATTCGAGCGTATCGCTGATCAATACGAATGTTACGCGGAACGGAACCGACTACGATGCCAATGTAACCGCATTCCTGTGGGACCTGTATGACAAGAAGAACAACTGGAATCTCTTCGGAAAACTGGGCGAGAGCCAGCTGATCGGTTACCTGCCCGGCGGTAAGACCCAGAGCGGTTATACCCACCAGATCGGGCTCGGCAAAACAGGTGGAAGACTCAATATGAATTTTCAGCAGGAGCTGGCCGATGACAAATACAGCAGTAACGATATGGGATATTTCACGAACAACAATTTCGTGGACCATTACCTGTGGGTCGGTTACAAATGGATCAAACCCAAGGCCTGGTATAACCGTCTTAACCTGAACTTCAACGGCTATTACTCCCGTCGTTTCAAACCCTGGGATTACCAGATGGCGCGTGTAAATGTGAATTTCAACGGGCAGTTGAAAACACAGGATTTCTTCGGCATTTTCGTGACCAGCAAGCCGGCGGCCAACGATTTCTATGAGCCGCGCGTGGCCGGCAAGGTGTTCAAACGCCCGGGCAGTGTTACCTATGGCGGCTGGTTCGAGAAGAACTATGCGAGGAAAATTTATTATGGCGGCGAACTTGATCTTACCCGTTCGGAACAGTATAATTCCAACGGTTATGAGCTATTCACTTTTTCCAATTACCGGTTCAACAAGAAGTTTTCGCTTGGCCTGAATGCCAATGTTTCCATCTTTACCAACAACCTCGGTTTTGCTGCGACCTCTCCCGCTGCAGACAGCGTGTACTTTGCGCTGAGAAAGCGGAATACGGTGGAAACCATATTCAATGTGAAATACAATTTCACCAACAAAATGGGGCTTACTTTCCGCGCCCGTCATTACTGGAGCGCGGTGAACAACAGGCAGTTCTTCAGCCTGCAGCAGGATGGGGCTTTGACACGGGTAGCGGCCATTAACCAGAATGTCGATTATAACGTGAACTATTTCAACATCGACATGGTCTATACCTGGCAGTTTGCGCTGGGCAGCTTCCTGAACATTGTGTGGAAGAATTCAATCAATACATTTGACCAGAACCTTGCAGAAGGCTATTTCAAAAACGCCGGGAATACCCTCCAGTCGCCGCAGTTGAATAGTCTTTCGATACGGGTGATCTACTTTTTGGACTACCTGTCTTTGAAGAAAGTCAGATAGCGGTATAGCGGGCTTTGTTACACAGTTTCAGGGCCTGGCCAAACACATTTTTTATTCCTTCGGGTGAGAGGGCTTTCAGTTCCGGAAATTCCTTGTTAAGCTCCTGCATATAGTCTCTGCTTTTCCGGAGGCTGGCGCGCATCGATTCCGACATCGGCATGATCCTATTCATGGAATCCTTCTTTTCAGCACTATTCATTCGCGGGTTATTCATCACCGCGTCGAGCTCGGCCCTGGCTTCCGGAATACGTTTATAGCTGCCTTTATGCTGCAGTAAGGCTATTTTATTTTCCTTATCGAAATCCGATAGCGCCTTATTCCACTTGATGAAATTGGATGAGCGGGATATTTTTATCGCCAGACTGCCCGCGGGCTCCTGCCAGGCAATTAATAAACAGGACGCCCCTAAGACAACAGCCATTGATCTGAGGCCCGGAAAAAGGATTCTCATAACAAAAATTTTAATCATGGACAGTGCCGGGGGAAGGGGGCAAGGGGAAAAGGTGCCGCAGAATTCCAAATTACAAAGACCTACGGCAAAAGCAACCACTCCTCTCCGTTTTATTTTTCTAGCGGTGGCTGCTCCCTCGCATCTGTATCGCGGTTACGCTGCCGGGTTCAGCACAACGCCTGCATTTATATTGTCAATAACAAGTAGGAATGTCCCGGGTCGGCTGCTTTTATTACCTTAGCTGCATGGGTAAAAAACTTTTCCTGCTGGACGCGTTTGCACTGATCTACCGCGCCTATTATGCGCTTATCCGCAGCCCGCGCATCACTTCCAAGGGGCGCAATACAAATGCCCAGTTCGGGTTTACCAATACCCTGTTCGACCTGATCAATAAAGAAAAGCCGACGCACCTGGCCGTTTGTTTCGATACTTATGCTCCTACTGAACGGCATTCGGATTTTACCGATTACAAGGCCAATAGGCAGGAGGCGCCCGAAGACCTGCTGGATTCTATTCCCGATATCAAGCGCATCATCAGCGGGTTCAATATCCCCGTTGTTGAAGTAGATGGCTACGAAGCCGATGATGTGATCGGTACCGTTGCATGGCAGGCCGCCGAAAAGGGATACGAGGTATATATGGTAACGCCGGATAAGGACTATGGCCAGTTACTGACCCGCCCGAATGTGTACATCTACAAGCCGCCGGCCTATGGCAATGCGGAGGAGATCGTTACCGCAGAAAAGATCTGCGAAAAATGGGGCATCTGTCGCGTAGACCAGGTGATCGATATGCTCGGTCTGATGGGCGATGCGGTGGACAATATTCCCGGCATCGCCGGCGTAGGCGAGAAGACCGCCGCCAAACTGCTGAAAGAATACGATACGCTGGAAAATATTTTAGCCAATGCAGACAATATAAAAGGCGCTTTGGGCGAGAAGATCCGCAACGGAAAGGAGATGGCCATTATCAGTAAAAAACTCGCTACCATCATCACCAATGTGCCGGTTGAATTTCATGAGGAAGATTATGGACTGAAAGATTGGAATAAGGAGGCGCTGGTTGATGTATTCACCGAGCTCGAATTCAAGACCCTGGGCAAAAGGATATTGGGAGATGAATTCAATGCCTTCCACGCCAACCCCCAGAGTGTACAGACCGATCTTTTCGGCAATGCGGTGAGCGCAAAACCCGATACCCGCGCCGCAAAAAAAGAAGAAGAGCTGCCCAAAGAAAGCGGCGGCCTGCTGGCAGAGAAGAATATCCACAACACCCCGCACGATTACAAACTCGTACAAAGCGATGAAGATATCGAGGCCCTGGTAAAACTGCTGATGCAGCAGAAAGAGATCTGCTTCGATACCGAAACGACCAGCCTGGATGCCAATGAAGCGGAACTGGTAGGAATGAGCTTTTCCTTCAAACAGGGCGAAGGCTATTATATCGATTGCCCGGCAGATAAGGACTGTACCAAAAAGATCCTCGATGCGGTAACACCCCTATTCAATAATCCCAACATAACCTGGGTGGGGCAGAACCTGAAATACGATATGCTGATGCTGAAATGGCATGGGCTTGAATTGAAAGGTCCAGCCTTCGATACCATGCTGGCGCATTACCTGATAGACCCGGAGGGAAGACGAAGCATGGACATGCTCAGTGCGCAGTATCTCGGCTATGAGCCGGTGCATATTGACGAGCTGATCGGCAAAAAAGGAAAAACCCAGGGCAATATGCGCGATGTGGAACTGGAGAAGATCAAGGAGTATGCTGCGGAAGATGCGGATATCACCCTACAACTTAAGCATGTATTCGTGCCGCTGCTGAAACAGAAAGAAGTGCAGCGCGTTTTTGAAGAAGTAGAGAACCCCCTGGTGCGCGTACTCACCGACATGGAATTCGAAGGCGTGAAGATCGATGTGGGATTTCTGAACGATTACAGTAAGCTGCTGGAGAAAGACGCGAAACAATACGAAGAGAATGTGTATGCCCAGGCCGGAGTGCGGTTTAACCTGGCATCTCCAAGGCAGCTGGGTGAAGTATTGTTCGAAAAATTAAAGATCGATCCGAAAGCGAAGAAAACGAAGACGGGACAATATGCTACCGGCGAAGATGTGCTGCTGAAATTGTCGCATAATAACCCGATCGTATCCGATATTCTCGGCTTCCGCGAACTCACAAAACTCAAAAGCACCTATGTTGATTCGCTGCCGCAGATCATCAACAGCAGAACAGGCCGCGTGCATACATCGTACGCCCAGGCTGTGGCTGTAACAGGCCGGCTGAGCAGCAATAATCCGAACCTGCAGAATATTCCTATCCGCACCGAGCGGGGCAAGGAGATCAGGAAAGCATTTATTCCGCGCGACAATAGCAGGGTGCTTGTAAGCGCCGACTACTCGCAGATCGAACTGCGGATCGTAGCGGCGATCAGCGGGGATCCGAATATGTGCGAGGCTTTCCGGCTCGGCAAGGATATTCATACGGCTACTGCCGCAAAAGTTTACAATGTGCCGGAATCGGAGGTAACCAAAGAAATGCGTTACAAGGCCAAGAGCGTGAACTTCGGCATCATTTACGGGCAGGGCGCATTCGGTCTTGCAGACAACCTGGGTATTTCAAGAACAGAAGCCAAAGAGATCATTGATAATTACAAACGCGAATTTGCGGGTATCAGTTCCTATATGGACAATACCATCAATTTTGCGAAAGAGAACGGATACGTGCAAACCCTGATGGGCCGCAAGCGATGGCTGAAGGATATTAACTCGGTGAACTTTACCGTGCGCGGGTATGCAGAACGCAACGCCATCAACTCGCCGATACAGGGCACCGCCGCGGATATGATCAAGCTGGCGATGATCGGCATCCATCAGAAGATCAAAGATGCGAAACTGCAGTCGCGGATGATACTGCAGGTGCACGATGAATTGGTGTTCGACGCGATCCCGGAAGAGCTGGACGTGTTGCGTCCGCTCATACTCGAGGGAATGAAAAATGCATTGCCGCTGCCGAATGGTGTGCCGGTAGATGCGGAACTGGGTGTTGGGGAGAATTGGTTGGTGGCGCATTAACCCCACCCCCCGGCCCCCTGAAGGGGGAGTTAGGAAAATAAATACTCCGCAAGGTTATGACGAATGAAGAAACGATAAACCGGTTTTATGCTGCGTTTCAGCGCCTGGATTATGCGACCATGCAGTCCTGCTACCACGAGGAGGCGGTATTCAGCGATCCGGTGTTTGGATTGCTGGATGGGACCGAAGTGCGGGCAATGTGGGAAATGTTGTGTAAGCGCGCCAAAGATTTTTCGCTGGAGTATGGGAATATCCGGCTGCTGGACGAAGAATATACTACCTGCGACTGGACGGCGAAATACCTGTTTGCCAAAACCAATCGGCGGGTGGTGAATAAGATCAAGGCGCATATGCGCTTCAGGGACGGGTTGATCATCGAGCATACGGATGCTTTCGACTTTTACAAATGGGCCCGGCAGACGCTGGGCATTGTCGGATTCCTTTTTGGCTGGACCAATTTTCTGCACCGGCGGATACAGATGCAGGCCCGGGTGGGACTTCAGAAATTTATGGAAGCATAGTTATCTTTTGCAGGGCATCTGCCTATCCGGGGTGGTTTCAATAGAAGAGCAACGAAGAGAAAAAGAAAAGAAGATGCCCGTCATGCCTGGTAAGCCCATGCGTTCCGCAACCCAACATTTTTGTAGCGTATTCTTTTTCTCTTCGTTGTTCTTTTATTGACTCATTCGGGGTGATCGGTAATTGGATGGCTATCAATTCTGAATAATCCATTAAACGATCCTTAAATTGCAGTGCTGAGATCGCCTGAAAACCTTTGCCGGTGCGGCGTTCGTTAAATTTGTCTTATGAACTGGAACCTCTATTACCGGGTGATCTACGAGGTGGGCAGCCGTTATATGCTGGCTGCCGCGATCGCCTTTGTGTTGTTCTATTTCATACTGTACAGAAGGGTAGGTTACCAGAAGATCCAGCCAAAAAAGCCCCGCAATGCAGACCTTGCCCGGGAGATCGGATTTTCTGCCATGACCGTTGTTATCGCCGGGTTTATCATTGTCTTTCTGCATCATCCTGCCATTGCGCCGTACACCACCAGGTATAAGGATATTTCAGAACACGGACTGGCCTATTATTTCCTGTTGTTCCCCGTGCTGTTTATCATGCACGATACCTATTTCTATTTTTCGCACCGGCTGATGCACCATCCCCGGATCTTCAGGTGGTTTCACCTGGTGCATCATCGTTCAACCAATCCCTCGCCCTGGGCCGCATATGCATTTCATCCGCTGGAGGCCCTGGTGGAACAGTTCATCGCCGTTATCTTTTATTTTACCATACCCATTCATGTAACCCATCTCGGTATTTTCTTTTTGATGTCGATCATCTACAATGTATATGGCCATCTGGGATATGAATTGTACCCGCGCGGTTTCAGCAGAACCTGGGTAGGAAGATGGATCAATACCTCCATCAGCCATAACCAGCACCACCAGTATTTTAAAGGGAATTACGGCCTGTATTTTCTTTTCTGGGACCGGGTATTCGGCACGATCCGGGAGGATTACGATGATCGGTTTGAAGAAGTTAAGGCACGGACCGCAGCATGATATTTTTACCTCAGCGCGCGGAGTTTAGCGCTTTTTGAAGATGGGCACCGTGCTGCAGGGCTCGCCGTACATAATGCTTTTGGCGAAAGGACGGAGTTTGTTGGTGATCTCTACATACGCCGATTCGGGTATCGATACTTCGCCGCAGCCTTTTACGACCACCCGCTTATCGGTGTATTCTTCGCCTTTCAGTGCCTCCAGGTTTTTCAGCAGTATGGTATCGATCAGCTTTTTTTCATCGCCGAATACCACGCCGGCCGCAACGGGCTGCAGGTAACTGGCCACCAGCATATAGGCCCACATGGGAATGATTGCATCGGCAGAGCAGGTGATGGCCACATTCGCATCGCGGTATTGTTCCCAATCGGTAGTCTGCAGGGCGGCGCGGAAATCTTTTTCTTTCAGGATCAGGCCCATGAACAGGTACTCCTTCAGATCGAACAGTTTGACCGGCTGTTTGGGATAGTATTCCTCCAGGTCCAGGCTGATCAGCCCGCTTTCCGCCACCTTGTTCACAAATGCATCTGCCATGATGATACAAAGGTAAGAAGACTTTGGGGGCTGGTATTTTCGGATTACGTAAAACATCCAATGCAAAAGGCCCCTGAGCGGGGCCTTTGCTGTTAGTTTGGTTGCGATCCTAGAAAAACTTGGAGCGGTAGTCCTTCACGTCGGCCGCTTTTTTCAGGGCGTCCAGTCCGCGATACGACACCATCCGGCTTTGCTGCAG
>JAFBAN010000168.1 GCA_019247775.1 Chitinophagaceae bacterium
CATGGTGGAGGGACGCTGGGCCGTATCGTCTTCCACACTGCTTACAGAAGAGCAGAAGCAACTGGTATTTGCGCGGCTTCCTAATAAGATCACGGAAGAAGGCGTGCTGCTGGTGAAATCGCAATCGGAACGTTCGCAGCTTGGCAATAAGCAACAGGTGATCAGGAAAATGAATCAGCTGATAAGCGCCGCACTGGTCAAAAGAAAAGTTCGCAGGCCTACCAAACCAACCGCAGCCTCCAAAGAAAAAAGACTGGAAAGCAAGAAAAAAAATACATACACCAAAGAGAACAGAAAAAAGATCGACCGCAACGAATACCGATGAAACAGATCCGGATCATTTTATTGCTGCTTGCATTTATACCCGCCCGTTCATTGATGGCGCAGCGGGGCGGCACGTCGCGGACCCTGACCCTTCAATTCCATCATAACATCGGCATCGATACCCTTGAACTGGGCAATACCTATATCAATGCGCTTGGTGATACCGTTACCATTCAAAGGTTCAGGTATTATGTCTCTAATTTTGCGCTGGTAGATAAGAACGGAAGAATTCACACACTTCCGGAGCAATATTTCCTGGTGGATGAAGCCGATCCTGCAAGCAAGACCATCGTATTGGGTGTTCCTGCTTCCGCAGAGCTCATAGGCGTCCGTTTTATGCTGGGCGTAGACAGCGCCAGGAATGTGTCAGGCGTTCAGACCGGAGTGCTCGATCCCTCCCGCGGTATGTTCTGGACCTGGAACAGTGGCTATGTTATGGCAAAATTGGAAGGCAGCTCGCCTTCGGCGCATGTTGCAGGAAATATTTTCACCTATCATATCGGCGGTTACCGGCAGCCGATGAGTACCATGCGGTTCATCGAACTTCCGATCGCATCTTCAGCTGCTACCCTCGACATAGTCGCCGATATCAACCGCTGGTTTAAAGGAAATTCGGAATTGCATATCGGCGCAACGCCTGTCTGCCATAGTCCCGGCGCGCTTGCAGCGCGGATCGCCGATAATTATGCGGGTATGTTCTCCATCAAACCATTACCCTGATGCGCCGGCACAAGACCATATTGCTGCTGGCATGTATCGTATTGGCGGGCACCGGCTGGGTAGCCGCCGATAATGCATATTTTAAACCGAAGCCGGTGGTCTTCACCGTTCCTAAAGGCTGGCCGCAACCGGTCTATGATTTTCCCAAAAACCCTTTGACGGAAGAAGGCATTGCACTGGGCAAGAAAATATTTTATGATGGCCGCCTGAGCAAGGACGGAAATTTTTCCTGCGGCAGTTGTCACCAGCAGTTCGGCGCTTTCAATACATACGATCATAATCTCAGTCATGGCTTCAATAATTCGCAGACCACCCGCAATGCACCGGGACTTTTTAACCTGGCATGGCAGAAAGAATTTATGTGGGATGGGGGCATTAACCATCTAGACCTGCAGCCTTTAGCTCCGATCACCGCTGAAAATGAGATGTCGGAGAATATTGAGACCGTGATCAGCAAACTGCGTGCGGATCGTGAATACAGGAAAATGTTCAAGGTGGCATTCGGCGATGAGACCATCAGTTACCAGCGGCTGGCGAAAGCGCTTAGTCAGTTTATGGTGCAGCTGGTGAGCAGCAACAGTAAATACGATAAAGTGATGCGCGGCGAAGCGGAATTCATCCTGCCCGAAAAACTCGGTTATGAGATCTTCCAGAAAAAATGTAACAGCTGCCATACCGAGCCCATGTTTACCGACTACTCCTATCGCAACGTGGGGATGACCACAGACCGGTATGTGAATGACTATGGGCGGATGAAGATCACCGGCGATCCCGCCGACTCTCTGAAATTCAGGGTGCCGAGCCTGCGCAACGTGGCCCTCACTTTCCCTTATGGGCATGATGGCAGGTTCTTTTCGCTGATGAGTGTGTTCGAACATTACCGCAAGAATATGGTAACGGATATCCATACAGACCCTTTACTGAAGAACAGGCTGGTGTTATCCAATTTCGAGATCGGTCAGCTGACCGCATTCCTGTATACGCTTACCGATTCCAGCTTTATCAGAGACCCGCGGTTTGCGCCGCCGGGATACGATTACGGTCATGCGCCGGTTGATACTCATCAGTAACAACACATTCGTTACTTTAGCAACAGGTTTGATCGTTTGATCAGGCATATCTTACAATAAACCATACACCGAATTGAGCGGCATCAAGAAACTGGCAGGACAAACACTATGGTACGGGCTCAGTTCCATTGCGGCCCGTTTCATCGGCTACCTGTTAACGCCGCTGCTCACTTATTCAAGCCATGTACGTACAGCAGATTTCGGGCGGCAGAGCCTGCTTTACTCTGCTATCCCTGTGCTCAGTGTGCTGTTCACCTATGGTTTTGAGACCGCTTATTTCCGTTTTTCGGGCAAGGAAGAAAATAAAAAAACGATCTACAGCACGTCATTTCTTTCCATTCTCGGATCTACGATTATTTTCTCGCTCATCTTATGGCAATACCGCGGGGTACTGGGAAGCATCGTTGGTTTCGCAGATATACCGCAGATCGCCGAGCTGACTATCGGCATCATCGCCATCGATACACTCTGCACAATTCCTTTTGCGAGGTTGCGGCAGGAGGAGCGGCCGGTTAAATATGCATTTGTCAGAGTAGCAGGCATCCTGATCAACCTGTTGCTGGTCTGGTTCTTTGTGAACTATTGTCCGGCCCAGCTTGAAAAGGATCCCAATCATTGGGTGGGCCGGATCTTCGACATGAATACAAATCCCATTATCTATGTGGCGATCGCCAACCTGGTGCAGAGCATTCTTACTTTTTTATTGCTGGGAAAAGAAGTTTCGGCTGTTCGTTTTAGTTTCAATGCCCGTTTGTGGAAAGAGATGATCATCTACGCGCTGCCTTTGCTGATCGTAGGGTTCGGCGGCATCGTTAATGAAACCTTCGACAGGCTGATGCTGAAAGCCTGGTTACCCGGGTCTGCCGATTATCGCAACGAGCAGGTGGGTATTTACAATGCATGTTACAAACTATCGCTGCTGATCACACTTTTTGTTCAGGCATTCCGGATGGGGGCCGAGCCATTTTTCTTCAAGCAGGCCGAGGGACAAAACCCCCAACGCGTATACGCACGCGTGATGAAATTTTTTGTGCTGGTGGTAACACTGATGTTCCTTGTTGTGGCGCTGTTCCTGCCGGTATGGTCGAGACTGATCGGGCCCAAATACCGGGTTGGATTGCAGATCGTGCCCATATTGCTGCTGGCGAATATTTTCCTGGGTGTGTATTATAACCTGAGCATCTGGTTCAAATTAAGCCATAAGACGATCGCCGGCGCTTATATTACACTCATCGGCACCGCCATCACGCTGGTGGTGAATTATTTTTTTATTCCGGAATATGGTTATATCGCCAGTGCACTGGCCACTTTTTTCTGTTACGGATCGATGATGGTGATCAGTTATTACTGGGGACAGAAAGCCTATCCCGTTCCCTATGCCACCAAGAAACTGGTAGCCTACGGAGTTATCGTTGTATTGCTGTTCCTGATCCATAAACTGATCACACATTTCTTCCCGAATGTTTATCTGAGTTTATCGCTCGGCGCATTGCTTACGGCCGCTTATGCCTGGTTCGTGTTGCAGGTGGAGAAAAAAGAATTCCAGAAACTGCCGCTGATCGGGCGCTATCTCAGGCCGCGGGTGGCGCAGGCCGATCTGGGAAACAATCGGTAATTTTGTGTTTCAATCCGCGATAATGGCAGAAGACCTGATGATCAGCAAGGGAACCAAACAGGAACAATACGCATCTGTTCTTCCGCAGATCAGGGCGCTGATCGAAGGTGAGCCCGACCTGGTGGCGAACCTGGCCAATATCGCCGCCGCGCTGAAAGAACAGTTCGGCTGGTTCTGGGTTGGGTTTTATCTCGTAAAATCAGACGAACTCGTTCTCGGTCCTTTCCAGGGACCTGTTGCCTGTACCCGCATCCGCAAAGGCCGCGGAGTATGCGGAACAGCATGGGCCCAGGCCGCTACACTCGTGGTGCCCGATGTAGAAAAATTCCCCGGCCATATTGCCTGCAGCAGTTTATCCCGCTCCGAGATAGTGGTACCGCTGATAAGCAAGGGTGAGGTATGGGCCGTGCTGGATGTAGACAGCGACCAATATGATCAGTTCGATGAAACAGACAAAGAATGCCTTGAACAGATCGTTGGGCTGGTAGAGTCTGGAGTTAGGAGTTAGGAGTCTGGAGTACAAAAAAGCCTTACTCCAGACTCCTAACTCCTAACTCCAGACTTATCCAACCCTTTCCCTTATTTTTGCGCCCCATGCGGATATGGCGAAATTGGCAGACGCACCAGACTTAGGATCTGGCGCCGCGAGGCGTGTAGGTTCGACTCCTATTATCCGCACCAGCTGGTACAGCTAATAAAACAAAACCTGCTTAAGCAGGTTTTGTTTTTGGTACCGTTGTCAGCTCATCTTGCCTTTAAACGGATCACCCAACAAGACCCGGCGTGAGATCTTGTTGGTTATGCAAGCTGTACTTTATTTCAGGTTGGTTTCAAGGAAAGCCCGCAGCCGGTCGCCGCGGAGGTTTCTCGCCACTATTTTTCCGTTCGGATCGATGAGGTAATTGTCCGGAATGCCGCTGATATTGTACATCAGTGCAGCCCGGTTTTTATCGCCACGCAGATCGCTCACCTGGGTCCAGCTGAGTTTATCATCACGGATCGCTTTCAGCCAGTTGTCCTTGTTGTCATCGAGGGAGATACCCAGGATCTCAAAATTCTTCGCGTGAAAATCTGCATACGCCTTAACCAGGTTGGGGTTTTCTGCGCGGCAGGGCCCGCACCAGGATGCCCAGAAATCGAGCAACACATATTTTCCTTTCGCCAGTTCGGATAGTTTTACCTGCTTTCCGGATTGCTCCTGCTGGGTGAAATCGGCAAAAGCGCTACCAAGTTCCATATTGCCCGACAAGCGCAAATATTCGTCTATGTTCTTCCCGAAATCGCTCTGCCTGTTCGACGCTGTAAACCGCTGAAAGAGGGCAGCTGTTTTATCTTTACCCCAGGTAGTAGAATATAAGCTTAACAGATAAGCGGCATAATAAGAATCGGGATGCATCGCTACAAAATCCATTTCCGCAGCTCTGCGCGCAGCCTGCAGATTGCGCATGTCGGCAGCTAGCGCCGACTTCCGCACTGAATCGCTTTCCTTCCCCCAGAGTTTGCCGAGTGAATCGGTCTGGCGGTCAAACCCTGCGCTCACCAGGCGAAGCGAATCGGCCATAAGCTGCACGGCCGAACCCGTTATGGAGGCGCCTTTCAACGTACCCGAATTATTCTGCAAACCGATCATGCCTGGTTCTAGCCAGAAAGATCTATAATCAAGGCTATTGGGTTCCGGGTAGCTTATCAGCAGCATTTGCTGCGCGGGCTTGTCCGTAACTCCCGAAAACGAGAATCTGCCACCCGATACTTTTGCTGAATCGATGCGTTTGCGCTGGGGCGTTGTTTGCTCCAGGTAAATAACAGTCCCGTCTTTCATGCCGGGTACGGAAGCTTCTATCGTAAAAGGCCGGGGCTGCGCCGATACTTTTTGGGATGCCAGTAGAGTGCCCGCTGCCAGGAATAGGGAAACAATACGCATATGTTTTTTATTTAAGAGCATAGATAACCGAAAAGGTTGGAATGGTCAAGGCCCTGGGTTATCCCGATTAACCGCCGTTGATGTTTCCGCTGACCAAAATTATCGGATCCCAACCGGTGAAACTTCGGCCGGAATGTTGGTTTGGAATGAGTATCGGCTTTTCCGATTGGTTTAGGGAGATTTGATAAAGCTGACGATCACCGGCACTAATTATAATGCCCCCTTCTCTGCCTGTCTTCTAGGTATAACATCAAAAACACTTTCTGTTCATTGCGCGTAAGGTGCGCATCGGGCAGGCCGGTTGAATGCACATCATTGTAATAAAGGGCATGTTCGTAACCGATACTCAGGTTGCCCACCAGGTGGAACGTGAACCTCGGTTTTAGGATGGCGATGGAATTGTTCTCTTTAAGTCCTTCATAAGTATGCAGCCAGTAATGGTAAGCCACCAGCGTGGCCGTAGCAACATTGCCGATATTGCCGGATATTTCCAGCTTCGATTCCAGTCCCCCGCCAAAACTATAATCCCTTAGCTGCGAAGAATCGGGTCCAAAGCGGGTACTGGCGCCCGCAAAGGGAACCAGCGCCACATGGAATGCGGTGTACAGGTTCGATTTTGATTTTTGGCTCAATGGAAGCCTGGTGATCACACCCGCACCAAATCCGAGCGATCCTAGTTCAAAAGTGCTGTTATCCCAGTAATCATAGTACTGGAACAGACCCAGCAATGCGGCTTTGCCGGAATTGGTCTCGAAATTCTTACCCAGCAGAATGCCGTAACCGTTAATATTATCGAGGATCTTCCTGCCAACGCCGAAACTAAAGTCTACCCGCAGCCTGAACAGATCGAACGGTTTGCGGTGCCTCGACTCAAATGGGTTACCATAATCGAGCTGCACATTAAGGATCCCATCGGTAGGGGCAGTCTTGAAATACGGATCTATCGGATAGGCATTGAAATGCATTGCGCCTGCATACAAAGCGATATTGAGCCGGTCTTTCTGGTAAATTTCTTTATCGGTATGCCGATGCGTTTTCCCGCTCATCAACCTGCTGAAGCCTCTTTCAGGATTGATAATGCCTGCAAACAGTTCGCGGAAGAAACGTTGCGCGCCGGTAGAGCGGTCGTCGAGGATATTGGAACTGAGCCGGTACAACACTTCTCCCAGGAACGAGCCATTAATGGATGTATTGATCAGGTCATTATAAGACGGCTTGGTAGTTTCGCCGAAATATTCCCATATCAGACTGCCGGCCACAGCAAAAGGAAAGGATTGCAGATAAGTATATCCGCTGGTACGGGCCGCATTGAAACTAAGGGTGCCGGAATACGGATGGCCGATAAAGTTCACACCGAACCTGTCGCGATCCCATTCCCATCCATTCTTGATATTGTATGCCCAGGAACTGAATCCTACTTTCTGTGAGAAATCGTATTTGAGCACGTAACGGTCCATCAGAAAAGTACTGAGGTCAGACCTTATCACGCCGAATAAAGGCTTCCATACCGGAGCCTTGGGATTGTACACGGGATCGTCATTCAGCAGATCGCCGTAGCTGTTGTAAAGGGAAGAGTCGAGGCCTTTCCTGGAAGGTGCATGCGCCGCGGAATCGGAGAACTGAGCCGCTTTTTCTTTTTTGATCTCCTTCAATTGCCGGTTTACATTACCGCTGTCGCGTATGATGGTATCCCGCTCTACGGTTTGCGCCTTACCATATACAAAGGAAAAGCACAGCAGGGGCAATAAGCTCAATAGCTTCATTATGTATAGACACGCGGCATTGATGAGGCTGCTGTCAATCCTGTTTGCTAAAATATCGTACCATCCGGCGGCGAAATGGCCTATATAAGGCTATACATTCAAAGGCGCGGGCTTGTCTTTGGTCTGGTTGCGCTTGATGGCATAAGAGGAGATCAACGAGATAAATGACCCTATGCAGAAGTTAACGATGGTGGCATTGATGAAGATCATGAACGCGATGCCTGTGCCGCCCTTATCGGGCACAACCTGGGCCGGCGCTTCGGCCAGCGGTTGCGCCGGTGCACTGGTGACAATGCCCGGCTGAATGACGAACAAACTGATCAGCGTGAGCACACAGGCCAGTACAATACCGGTTATCGTTGCAGAATGTCCTGCCATCAGCATCGTCATCGCACTCAGTTTGTCTTCCTTCTTTACGGTAAGGGCCCGGGCATACAGAAAAATAAAGAACATGAACAGTACATTGCCCACATACAGCCACCAGGTATAGTCGAAATTATTATGGATGATGAATACCAGCGCGCCCGCCAGGTAGCCAAGCGCCGCCAGGGCGCCATAAGTCAGGTACTGCGTAACATGTCTCTTATTTAAAAGCGGGCTTTTCATCGGGACTGTTTGTTGGTTCTGCTCCTGCATTGTAGAAAAAATTACTCATGCTTTTTCCTGTTCGCAGAATGGTTCTGCTTCCGGTTATGGGTGGTATCATCTCCCTTCGACTGCCATTCTTCGTTGTGACGGCTATCGAGATTGTCTTTGTTCTCAGGACTCTGGTGCTTGAATTTGGTTGCCGCAGCTTTGCGGACATTCTGTTTGCGTGCCATAACGGGTTTTACCTGTTATGCGGCTAATTTCATGCCATGCAGTATCGGCAGTACAGGATCACAGACTGAAAGGATATGTGGAAGCCAGTTTATGTTTATCTGCATGCAAATGCAGCGGATGCAGGGCATGGGTTTCGTCGAGATAGATCAGCGCATCGTATCTTCTGGCGAGCACTGATGGCACATAGTTCCCGAAATGCTCCGTTCCGGGATCGTATACAACCCCGATAGCCCGGTGCCGGATGGCAGACTCATAAACAGGACCGGTTTCTTCACTCATCAGCAGGTACCTGTTTACCGGATCGCGATGCAATAGCTGTTCGATGCTTCCGGCCCGTGCTGCAGGCATTTCCATTTCTTCCATGGGCGCGCCCCACTCCCGCCCCGCCATCACTGTACCCTGGTAGCTGGCGAAGCCGACGAGATAAACCTCATCCTTGCCATACGCATCTCTTGCCAGCTGTCCGATATTGACCATACCCGAACGGCTCATATTGGTTGCGCGGGCATCGCCGATATGCGTGTTATGCTCCCATACGATGCCTTTTGAGCCTGCACCATGAAAATGCAGCAAACGATCCAGCGTTTCCATCATATGCCTGTCGCGGATATTCCAGCTCTCGTTATCGAAACCGATCATACTGCTATAATATTTTTCCGCGTTCACTGCTATCAGTGCATTCTGTTCTGCATTGAAGCCCGCTTCCCGATCGCCGTCGAGGAACTGCGCACGTTGCCGCACCTGTTTGAGCAACCCGATCACTTCATTGTAACACCGGTGTCCTTTTAAGGTATGTCGCGCATACAACTGCTCATCTTCGGCAAAGGGTTCGAAACACCGCATGGCTTTTCGGACTGCCACTGCAGCGGCCTGGTCTTCTTTTTCCAGATAACTCATCATGGCATACATCGAATCCCAGAGGCTGTACACATCCAGTCCGTAAAAACCTACTTTCCGATCCGGTGGCAGCTGGCGGTTGTGTTCGCGCAGCCATTCCGCCAGTGCGGCGATCTCCCAGTTGGCCCACATCCAGGTAGGCCAGCGATCGAACTGCCGCAATACGGAGGCGATATCATCGCCTGCATCTTCATAGCCTTTTACATACCGGTTGATCCGGTAGCAGTCGGGCCAGTCACCCTCTACTGCAATGAACCGAAAATCTTTTTCAAGGATCAGTTGCTTGGAGATGGCCGTACGCCAGGTATAGAACTCATGCGTACCATGCGATGCTTCGCCAAGCATTACCGCCTTGCGTTCGCCTATTTCGTTCAGCATGGGATCCAGATCCCCGGCCATTGAGAGTGAATGCATAAAGCTTTTAGTAACTCCTGCAATTCGCAGGCCGGGCTAGGTAATAGTACAGTTTGAATTTAACCGCGAAGACGCTGAGGCGCAAAGCAGCGCGAAGGAAACCCGCGGTAACAGCACCCTTGCGTATCATTGCGTCCTGGCGTCTTTGCGGTCAACCTGGTCTCAGTATTCAAACTGTACCATTACTTTCGGGGTAAGAAAACTTTGCGGAATAACGCTTATGGCTTATTTTTGATCAGACGGCCGTATCCTGCGGCGCGAATCCTACATTCCACCCACTTATTTATTTAAACTTTTTTTACACCGAGCAGTCATATGCCCGGTTCCGACTGACCACCATACTATGGAAAAACACATATTGCTCATCGACGATGACGCCGATGAACCGGAGATGTTCATTAATGCCCTGCGGGAAGCGCGGATCGCATTCAAATGCACCTGGGCCGCCAGCGCCGATGAAGGAATGCTCCGTCTGCAAAGCATCACGCCCGATCTGATCGTGCTTGATTTCAATATGCCCAAGATCAATGGGCTGGAAATGCTGCAGAGCCTGAAGAGCTCCGCTGCGCATGCAACCATTCCTGTGATCATGTATTCGGCAACCATGGATAAGGATCTTATGGGCAAAGCGGTGCGCTCCGGCGCCCTGGCCTGTATCCGGAAGCCTTACGATATGCATGAACTGCCGGTTCTGCTTAAGCCATTTTTGTAGAATACATTTTTCTAATTCAACCGGATCATTATCTTTGTGCCCTACCGCTTCTAAGCCGGAACGATACATACCTTCTCTGTTTACTGGTGTATGCTGTCCGGCAACTTTATAGTTTTGCATCGTCTACCTGAGCGGTATGTTTTTTCTCGGCAAGAAGAACGGAGTGATTGATTTGATTATGAAAACTACTGCCAGAGAAAACTCTTATGCCAACCATCCCGTATTGCTCCAGGCAATACTCGATGCCTTCCACAGCGGCATTCATATCTTCCACGCCATCCGCAACGAGAAAAAGGAGATCATCGATTTCGAATTTGTTTTACTGAGTAAGAACAGTGTAGCATTCGGCAATGCGCCGCAGCTAGGCGGCAGGCTCCTGTTCGCCGAATTTCCTGAATACCGCCAGGAACTCGAGGCCCTTAAACTGGTGGTCGAGACCGGCGTATCAAGAACACATGAAGAACACTACCAGAAAAATGGCATGGACCGCTGGTTCCTGGTTTCGGATTCCAAATTCGGTGATGGCTTTGTGAATGTGTGGGAGGATATTACCGAACACAAGCAGGCTGAAGAAAAGATCCGCGAACTCAACCGTTCACTGCTGGTCAACAACCGGGAGCTGGCTTCACTCAACTCCGAGCTCAAGACTTTCAACTCCATTGCGGCCACGGATTATACCGATACCCTGCGCAAACTGTACACCAATCTGGAGTTCATCATCTTCAATGAAGCCAAACGCTTATCGGACGAGGGCAAAGCCAATGTACGCCGCGCGCAGTCGGCCATCCAGAAAATGAAACTGCTTACCGAAGACATCGTTGCCTATTCCCGCATCCATACCCACGACACCGACCTGGAACAGGTTGACCTGGTGCATCTGCTCAACAATATCCAGGACGATATGCGCCGGATCTGGCCGGGTATCGAGATCAAAATGGATTGCGAGGACAATATGCCGCATATCCAGGGCTATCCATTCCTGTTGAGCCTGTTGTTCCATCACCTGATCGATAATGCCGTCAAGTTCCGCAAGGAGAACAGCCATCCCGTGGTGCGCGTGGCCTGCGAACCCTCTGCCGAATCGAATCATCCATCTGCCATTCCCGGTACCAGATACAATATTTACACGATCATGGACGAAGGCATCGGTTTCGACGCCCAGCATGCAGACGATATTTTTCTGATCTTCCACCGGCTCCATCCCAAAGGAGCCTACAAGGGTTCCGGTATCGGCCTGGCTATCTGCCGCAAGATCATGGATATCCATGGCGGTTTTATCGTTGCCGAAAGCGGCGAAGGAAAAGGCGCGAGTTTTCATTGCTATTTCCCTGAGCAGTAGCCAGCTTTTAGCCCTCAGCCTTAGCTTTCAGCGTTCATTCTCTACGCCAAACGTTAAAAGCTAAAGGCTGAAAGCCCAGAATTTCCTACCTTTGCAGCCCCAATTCAAAAAAATCATTTATGGCGTCTGTTACCAGAGAAAATATCGGCCCGCTGAACGATAAGCTGACCGTGACCGTTAGTAAGGAAGATTACTATAATGGCTTTGAGCAAAGCCTGAAAAAATATGCGAAAA
>JAFBAN010000245.1 GCA_019247775.1 Chitinophagaceae bacterium
GAGCAGCTGCACAATCTGCAGCAAAACGTCGATCGCATGAGTGAACAGAAACTCCAGACAGACAGCGGCATCGAGATCAGGAAAGTATACTATCCCGTTCCCGGTAACGCTGATGTTGAGCAACCGGGTCAATTCCCCTATACGCGAGGCATTCAGCCCGATATGTACCGTGGCAGGCTCTGGACCATGCGCCAGTATGCCGGATTCTCCACTGCCGAAGAAAGCAATAAGCGGTATCATTATTTACTCTCACAGGGCGTGATGGGTTTAAGCGTGGCTTTCGATCTGCCCACCCAGATCGGATACGATAGCGATCATGCGCTGGCCGAAGGCGAGGTAGGTAAAGTGGGCGTTGCGATCGACAGCCTGGAAGACATGGAAATGTTGTTCAAAGGCATCAGGCTGGAGGATGTCAGCACTTCCATGACCATCAATGCCACCGGTTTTATCCTGCTTGCATTTTATGTGGCCCTCGCCAAAAAACAGGGTGCGGACCTGAAAAAGATCAGCGGCACTATCCAGAACGATATCCTGAAAGAATATGCCGCCAGGGGTACTTATATCTATCCTCCAAAACCTTCGATGCGCATCATTACCGATATTTTCGAATGGTGCAGTAAGGAGTTGCCGAAATGGAATACGATCTCCATTTCCGGGTATCATATCCGTGAAGCAGGCAGCACAGCGGTGCAGGAGATCGCATTTACCCTGAGCAATGGAAAGGCGTACGTAAAAGCGGCGTTGGAAAAAGGGCTCGACATCGATGTATTCGGCAAACGCCTGTCGTTTTTCTTTAACGCACACAACAACCTGTTTGAAGAAGTGGCAAAGTTCAGGGCGGCGCGCCGGATGTGGGCCAGGATGATGAAAGAACTGGGCGCCACCGACGAAAAAGCGATGATGCTCCGCTTTCACACGCAAACCGGGGGAGCCACGCTTACCGCGCAACAGCCATTGAACAATATCTGCAGGGTAACCGTTCAGACCCTGGCCGCTGTTTTAGGCGGTACCCAGAGTTTACATACGAATGGCTATGATGAGGCGCTAAGTCTGCCAACAGAAGAAGCGGCTCGCATCGCGCTCCGTACCCAGCAGGTGGTGGCCTATGAAAGCGGCGCTCCCGATACCGCAGATCCCTTAGGCGGCAGTTTCTATGTGGAGGCCCTCACCGCGGAAGTAGAAGCAAAAGCCTGGGAGCTCGTACAGAAAATAGACGCGATGGGAGGCAGCGTAAGCGCCATCGAAGCCGGGTTTATGCAGGAAGAGATCGCCCGAAGCGCCTATGAATACCAGCGACGCATTGAAAGCGGTGAGAAGATCATTGTCGGGCTCAACAAATTTACCGTAGACCAGGAACAACCTGTGCCTGGTTTCAAGATAGACGATTCCATCCGCGCCATGCAATCGGAGCGATTGCAGCAATTGAAAACCCGGCGTTCTGCTCAGTCGGTCGCAACCAGCCTGCAACAGATCCACGAAGCCGCCCTCGGCGGCGCCAACCTCA
The DNA here is from genome assembly GCA_019247775.1 of Chitinophagaceae bacterium. Lineage (GTDB taxonomy): Bacteria > Bacteroidota > Bacteroidia > Chitinophagales > Chitinophagaceae > Sediminibacterium. The sequence goes on from JAFBAN010000245.1 coordinate 1,505, forward strand.
TGCCACCAGTCATTGCCGCAGTCGAAAATCATTGCACGCTCGGAGAAATAGCGGATACACTCAGAAAGATCTTTGGAGAACAGAAGTAAGGTAAGTCTGGAGTTAGAAGTCTGGAGTCTGGAGTATAGTTCGTTCGGTTTCCACCCAGTTCCAACTCCAGATTCCAAACACGACCCGGGAAAGTTTTACATATCGGCATAAAAAAGTCCGGAGCAAAGCAAAACCCTACTCCAGACTCCTAACTCCTGACTCCAGACTAATTCCTTAAGCGCTTCCTAACACCACCAGCAATGCATAGATCACTCCTGGCAGGAAGAACAGCAGCGTCAGCAATAAGCTCAGCCAGAATTTGCCGTTAATTCCATGTTCATGCAGTGCCACAGCCAGCGGCGGAAGCAGAATGGCCAGGATCACGAGCAATACCGTATTGGTGCTGGGCTCGGCCATATTAGCGGCTTTGGCAGCTGCTTTCTGCGCCTTGAATTCTTTCAATGCAGCTTTGGCCTGCGCGATCCGCATCTTGCGGTCCACCCTTGTCAGGCTTTTAAACTCGCGCATGGCATCGGTCACCACCGCATTGTCTACCACCACTTCCTTGTTCTCGGAAACCTTGGAATCGGACTTTGATTTTTCAACGGGTTCCGAGCTGGAAGCCGTCAAAGAAAGCATTAAGAACAGGGATGTGCAGAACAGTGTAAATTTTTTCATGAGAACTGATTTTAATAAGCGATTGATTCATTGAACAGAGCAGTTGAGGACCGGTTGCAGTCCTTTAACATTATTACAACATAAAGTTCGTTGGCCTCGCTGGCCTAGGCTTACACGATTCAAAAAATAATTTGCATAATTCCCACATTTGTTTTCCGGGGGTTTACCAGTCAGTCTCGCAAAACCGATCTGGATTGGCGGCCTGCCGTCAAATCAGTATCTTCCCATATCAAATCAGTTCCATGAGAAGAAAGCTGTTTTCGAACCGGTTTTTGTTTTTGTTCTGCCTCACAGGAATGCTTTCCGCTCCGGGCTTTTCGCAGAACCGGTTCGTCAGGGATAGTCTCGACAGCTATATTCTCCGCGGCATGAAAGACTGGAATATCCCCGGCCTTGCGATCGCGATAGTGAAAGATGGCAGAACGGTTTTTATGAAGGGCTATGGCGAGCGCGATATCTCCACCCATGAAAAAGTAGATGAGAATACCCTGTTCATGATCGCCAGTAACAGCAAGCTGTTCACAGGTACGGCGCTGGCCCAATTGGAGTACGATCGACGTCTTTCACTGAATGATAAGATCACAAAGTATTTCCCGGATTTTCAGCTGTATGATAAGAATACCACCGAACTGGTAACGATCCGGGATATGTTATCGCACCATCTCGGCACCAAAACCTTCCAGGGCGATTTTACGTTCTGGGATTCCAGGCTGAGCCGCCAGGAGATCATAAGCCGGATGCGTTACCTGAAGCCGCCCGGCCTGTTCCGACAGGATTATGGTTACTGCAACAGTTGCTTCCTCACCGCCGGCGAGATCATTCCCAAAGTAACGGGCAAGCCCTGGGAAGTATATGTGTACGACAGCATTCTCATGCCTTTGGGAATGACGAATACGCACACTTTGTCTACAGGCATGTCGCAGAGACCTAATGCGGCCCATCCTTATACCACTTCCTTCACCGGTACCCTGCAGGCCATCCCTTACGACCAGGTGGATAATCTCGGACCGGCAGGCAGTATGCTGAGCTGTGTGAAAGATCTTTCCAAATGGCTGCTGCTGCAACTCGACAGCGGCCGGTACGGGGGCAAACAAATACTGCCATGGGCAGTCCTTAACCGGACCCGCGCCGTCGGCACCCTGCTGACCAGCCGCAAAAGCACAGTCTATCCTACCCATTTCCAGGGCTACGGCATGGGCATATTCGTTACGGATTACAATGGTCGGCAGGTATACTGGCATACAGGCGGGGCATTCGGTTTTGTTACCAATACCTGCTTTGTGCCCGAAGAGAACCTGGGCATCACCATCCTCACCAACAACGATAACCAGTCATTCTTCGAGCAGTTGCGGTACCAGTTGCTGGACGCCTATCTCGGCGTACCATATACCAACCGTAACCAGCCTTCTCTCGATCGCCAACGGCAGGGCGATGCCAAAACTTTACAGGAGATCGCGGGATGGAAAGCGAGGATAAAAGGCGGCAAGCCAGCACTGCCGCTGAGCGCTTTTGCAGGCGAGTATGATAACGAACTTTATGGATCGATCAGCGTTAAACCGATCGATGACCGGCTGCAGATCAGGTTCAACAGCCATAGTCAGCTTGCTGCGGACCTGCAGTATATGGACAATGATGAATGGCTGATGACCTATAACAATATCGCTTTCGGTATTTTTCCGGTGCGATTTAAAACAGAGGGTAATAAAGTTGTTTCAGTCGAAATAAAAATGAGCGATTTCGTGGAATTCGATCCGTATCTGTTCACCAAAAAATAAACTCTGCGTAAACTCCGTTACCTCATGTTCTCAGCGGTAAAATAAAGTCCGGCATTAAGGGCTGAACAGTATCACCGCAGAGAACATTAGCAGCAGAGGTTACGCAGAGACAAACTGTATGAGAAGATTTCTTTTTTTATTGATGTTAAGCGCGATCAGCGCAGCTGCGCAGAATTTGCCGGCCAACTATGAGCAACTGGTAAAAGCGGCAACGCCCGATGTGGTGGCATGGCGCCGCTATTTTCACCAGCATCCCGAGCTTGGCAACCGCGAGGTCAACACCGCAAAAACCATCCAGGAAAAACTTACCGGCTGGGGTATTCCCTCCCGTATTGTTGCCAAAACAGGCGTGGTAGGCGTGTTGAAGGGCGGCAAACCCGGTCCGGTGATCGCACTGCGCGCCGATATGGATGCATTGCCGGTAACAGAACGCGGCAGTCTTTCTTTCAAATCAACAGCCACCGGCGAATACAATGGCCAGCCTGTTGGCGTAATGCATGCCTGCGGTCATGATTCGCATATGGCGATGTTGCTGGGTACGGCTGAAGTGCTCACCAAAATGAAAGACGAGGTTCCGGGCACCGTCGTATTCCTGTTTCAGCCCTCGGAAGAAGGTCCTCCGGCCAACGAAGAAGGCGGCGCACCGCTGATGATCAAAGAAGGCGCGCTTGATAATCCGAAAGTAGATGTGGTATTCGGACTGCATATCGAATCCTGGGCCGATCTTGGCAAGATCTACTACAAGCCGGGCGCTTTTATGGCTTCGTCCGACTGGTTTACCATTAAAGTAAAAGGCAAACAAAGCCATGGCGCCGAACCCTGGAAAAGCATCGATCCGATCATTGTGAGCACTGCGATCATCCAGAACCTGCAAACGATCGTGAGCAGGCAAATGGATCTGACCACGGCGCCTGTGATTATTACGGTTGGAAAAATAACGGCGGGCGTAAGGCCGAATATCATTCCGGAAGAAGCGGAAATGGCAGGCACGATCCGGACACTCGACAGTAAAATGCAGACAGAAGTACATGACCGGATCCGCAAGACCGTTAAGAGCATTGCTGAATCGTACGGAGCAACCGCCGAAGTAAATATCGATACCAAAACCCTGGTCACTTTCAATGATCCGCAACTGGTGAACCAGTCCCTGGTCTCGCTGCAGAAAGCGGTGGGTGAAAATAATGTGGTGCCCTATCACTGGGTAACCGGCGCCGAGGATTTCTCTTACTATGGCACCAAAGCTCCTGCATTTTTCTTCTACCTTGGGGCCCGCGATCCGAAGCTCACGATGGAACAGGCATCTGCCCACCACACGCCTGATTTTTATATCGACGACAGCCGGCTGGATGCAGGTGTGCGTGCGTTCTGCCAGCTGGTATTCGACTACGCTAAAAACAAAAAATAATGCATTGCACCATGAAAAAGTTTTTCCTGTTGATCTGCGCCGCCTTGAGTCTGAAAGCGCAGGCCCAGAATAAATTAACGCCGGAGAAACTCTGGCAGCTCGGTCGCGTGAGCGGGATCGGCATTTCGAAAGACAATCAGCTGCTGGTTTACTCTGTAGGCATTCCCGATAAACAGGAGAACCGGATCGTCCGTAAGACTTACCTGATAGCGACAAGCGGCGGTGAATCCATGCCGCTGGTGCAGCCGATGGACAGCGTGATGCTGAATTCAAAAGTATCGCCCGACGGCAAATACATCATCAGTACCAAGGAAGTGAAACTTATGAATGTGACAGGCGCTGAAAAATATCCGGATCTGCCCAAATCGAATGTCTATGTGTACGATGCGCTCAACTACAGGCATTGGGATACCTGGGAGGATGGAAAATTCGAACATGTATTCGTGGCGCCTTATGTGAATGGTCACCCCGGCCCTGGCCGCGACCTGATGCCCAACGAACCTTATGATTGTCCGCAAAAACCTTTCGGCGGTGATGAGGATTTTATCTGGAATCCCGACAGCCGGCATATCGTTTATGTGGCAAAGAAAAAAGCGGGTACAGAATATGCGGTCAGCACCAATACCGATCTGTATGAATACGATGTGGAAACCGGCACAACACGCAATCTCACCGAAGACAATAAAGGGTATGATGTAAACCCGGCTTTTAGTAAAAATGGCACGCTTGCCTGGTTACAGATGAAGCACGACGGTTATGAGGCCGACAAGCAGGATATCATTGTAACGGATGGAAAGACCAGGCAAAACCTTACAGCGCAGCGGGATGATATCCATGTGGAGAGTTTTGTATGGAGCGCAAAGGGCGATTCCATTTTCTTTATCGCCCCTATCAACGGTACGCTTCAGGTATTCAGCGTCAACAACCCCATCGCCACAAAATCGAATGCGGTGATCAGGCAGGTGACCGCCGGTGATTTCGATATCAGCGCAATTGTTGGCCAGGATCTGCCTAACCTGTTCGTGGCACGCAATGATATGAACCATGCCACAGAGATCTACAGGCTGAATACGGCTGGTGGCAGAATGGCGCAGCTCACGCATGTGAACGATACTGCCTATGCCCGGCTGGGAATGGCGAAAACGGAAAGACGTTTCGTAACAACCACAGATAACAAGAAAATGCTGGTATGGGTGATCTATCCGCCCGGTTTCGATCCTGCAAAAAAATATCCGACGTTACTGTACTGTCAGGGCGGACCGCAGTCGCCGCTGACCCAATCTTATTCTTTCCGCTGGAATTTTCAGCTGATGGCTTCGCAGGGTTATATCGTGGTGGCCCCGGCACGACGCGGAATGCCGGGTTTCGGTACACAATGGAATGAACAGGTAAGTAAGGATTGGGGCGGACAGGTGATCAAAGATTATCTCAGCGCCATCGATGCGGTAGCGAAAGAACCGTATGTGGATAAGGACCGGCTGGGTTGCGTAGGCGCCAGTTTCGGCGGCTTCTCCGTGTTTGCGCTCGAATCGCAGCATGAGGGCCGCTTCAAAACATTCATCGCTCATGACGGCGTCTTCGATTTCCGCAGCATGTAT
>JAFBAN010000006.1 GCA_019247775.1 Chitinophagaceae bacterium
CTGGTAGATATTGGTACCGGGATGCACGCCATTGGCCGAGATCTCCGAAATATTCGGCGCCCTGAATCCGCGGGAGATATTCGCCTTCATGGAAAAAGCATCCGAAAAATTATAGGTGGCTCCAAGGCTTCCCGTAAATCCGGAGAAAGTTTTGTGATAGGTTGAGAACGCCTTGTCCGCACCCAAACGATCCGCTCCGTAGGCCGGCTTGTCAAAACCTGTAACAGGATCTGCGATCGTGTACAGCTCATCATTGTTAAAAGAACGCACATCGAACCGCAATCCGCCGGAGATATCGAGCTTGTCTATGCTTTTCTTCGCGATCACGAACGATCCTATCTCGAACAGTTTATAGGAAGGAATAATGAATTCCGTTCCGTTGATGGAAACATTGTGCTGGTACATGCCATTGATGCCGGCACTGATATTCCAGTTGTTCTTTTCCGCAAAATGATATTTTGTATCGTAAGTGTAAGAACTCAGCTGGAGGTATAGTCCGGGGATCGTATACAATTCCGGGTGACTGAATTCGCGGCGCACGCTTTTCTGGTAACCGAAATTGACATCCAGCCTGCCGTCGCCCAGCACAAAATTATTATTCCAGAAAGCGCGGTAATGCTGCACATGCTGGTGCAGCCTGGTGATGCTGTAACTGTTCAGCTCCGCATCGGTAACAATAGGCCTGAAAATATCCGCCTCTGTGATCTGTTTGGTAAAACGCCTGCTGGCGCTGTCGCGGCTGCCATCGGGAATTTCCTGCAGGTCATCATACAATACCAGGTTCAGATGAGAATAACCCCATTTGCGGTGGATGCCGATCGAAGCCGATGCATCCGTTTCATTGAAAGCCGTGCCATATACCCGGCCATCGTATTTGTTCTGGTAATTGGTGGCCTGTTTGTGCGAGATCCGCGCCATCCATTCAATGCCGTTCAATGAGGATCCCAGCATGGCCGAGCCGCCGAAATATTTGTTATTGGTCTGGTATTCTGCGGTGATATCGCCGATCATTTTTCCCTCGGCAGCCGACTGCACCGGTATCAGGTTCACTACGCCTGCCAGTGCATCGGATCCATAGCTCAGGCTGGCCGGACCTTTGATGATCTCTACCTTGTCAACGGCATACTGGTCCACTTCAATACCATGTTCATCGCCCCATTGCTGGCCTTCCTGGCGAACACCGTCGTATAGGGTCAGTATCCGGTTAAAACCCAGTCCCCGGATCACCGGCTTCGCCACATTCGGACCGGTGGTAACTGCGCGCACCCCGGGAATTTTGGCGATCGCATCAATCGCATTCGTATTCAGGTTGGTGGTGAGATAATCCTTATTCACCGAAACAATGGGAACAGGATTACGCCGGATCTGTGTGGCTTTGGAGCTGCCGGTCACCACCACTTCGCTGATCTCGGTGGCGGTTTCTTCCAGCGAAAAATTCATTTTGCTGTCGGCGTTAAGCGTAATGGTACGGGTAATGCTTTTATACCCTTCGAATTTTACTTCGACCAGAAAACTGCCCGCCGGCAGGCTCTTGAAATTGAAACGGCCCAGCGAATCTGTTGCCACAGCCAGTTTCAGATCGGGGATCAGCACCGTAGCGCCTCTCAGCGGCGCATGGCTTTTCGAATCTGTAACAACACCGCTCAGTGTGGCGGTTCCGTAAACCCCTTCCGTTCCGGCCAGTGCCTTTTGCATCAGGCCCGACAACAGTAACAGGAAGAATATCGATCTTTTCATGATAATGTAAATAATAAGGTGAGCACCGGACAGATGCAATCGTGATGGAAATGCATCCCTGCGTTAATGAATGAAATAGTACCGTAGCGGTACGGACTAACCGAGCTCTGCAGGCGGCCCGCGCAGGCCGGAACAAAAAAGATAGGAGGAAATAAAACCGGTACCGGGAACAGCCTGGTGATCCAGGCAGATGAATGATTTGACAACTGCGATCACATTGTCCTGATGCAGGAAAGGAGCTTCGGCGATAAAATTATCGCAGGGGCAGTTGATCGTTGCCCTGCTCAACTGATCTTTATCCGATGCAGGAGATCTATCGGCCCGGCCATCGCGGTGAGTGGCAACCACATTGTGCAGCCATCGTTTCGGCGTAATGCTGAAAGCGAAAACGGCAAAAACAAAGGCCGCTACAAAAGACCGTATGACAGGAATTCTCAGCAACATTTCAGGCGGCAAAGATAACAACTTACAAACAACCGCCATAACCCGGAGCGTTAAGGTTTAGCTCAGCCTATAACGTTACCTCGCTTTTATCATCGCCCTTACCTGCTGGGTAGCAAGGTTTTGGAGCCTGGCATAGTAGACGCCGGTAGGCAGGTAGCTTCCATCGAATACAACGGTATAGGTGCCGGCAGTATATTCCTTATCGGTAAGATTGACCACCACCCGGCCGGTGGTATCAATGATCTGAACCAGCGTATGTCCGCCGGCCGTATTGAACGTAATGATGGTGGAACTGGTGAACGGATTGGGATAATTGCTGATCAGCATATCCCCCGAAAGGTTCACCGCTTTTTTGCAGGCGCCGGCATTTACGAGCGGCAATACCTGGTAGTTCTTCAACATGATCTGCTGGAGATCGAGATCGTTTACGCATAGCCAGTTGGCCAGTATGGTGGAATAAATGCTGCGGAAATCGTACTGGAAGGGAAGGTTGTCATTTACGCTTGCATTGGCCGGGATCAGCGGCGTATCGCCGAGTACCCCGCCCAGTACATTCTTCCCGAAAACGAATAACGGCGCCGCCGCTCCATGGTCGGTGCCGGTACTGCCATTGCTTTTGATGCGCCGGCCGAACTCAGAGAAGGTCATTCCCACCACCCGCTCTTCCACACCGAGGAATTTCAGATCGTCCTGGAAAGCTTTGATCGCATCGCTTACATTTTTCAGGAGATTGGCATGATTACCCGTAGTAGTATCCGTACTGTTCACCTGAACGGAATGCGTATCGAAACCGCCATAGCTCACCATATAGATCCTTGTTTTCAGACCGCCGCGTATCAGTCGCGCCACGATCTTCAACTGATCGCCCAGCGAATTATTGGCGGGATAAGCTACCTGCTGCACGGTTAGCGTGGCCGCCGCTTTGATCACCGTAGCATACTGCTGCGTCTGTACCGCGATCTGCCGGATATAAGTAAGCTCTTTTCCCGCCGGGGTATTCGGCGCCGGATCCTGGATACCATTGATCAGGTTGTAAAAATTGCTGGTGTTGCTGATGCTCATGCCCATGTTCACCGCCGGTCCCTGCAGCGTGAGCGAAGTAGCTGAGCCGATCTGGATCGCCAGCGGATCGGTCATCGTGGCATTGGGGTAACCATTGGGGAAATTCGGGTATTCATAATTCAGGTAACGTCCCGCCCAGCCGGTATTAACAACAGTGTTGCTGTCACTTCCGCTCATCCAGATATCGGTGGCGCGGAAATGAGAAAAGCTGGGTTGAGGATACCCGACCGATTGCACCACTTTCAGTTTCCCATTCTTGTACAATGCCTCAAGGCCTGTCATGGCCGGATGCAATCCTGTTTTATCCGTAAGCTTCAGCGCCTTGTCTTCAGGAATAAAAATATTCTGCCTGGCATTGGCATAGTTGCTGAAATTCTCGAGCGGTATCACCATGTTCAGCCCGTCATTGCCGCCATTCAGCTGGATGATCACAAATACATGATCCGTTTCCGTAACCGGCATCAGCAGGGTCTTCATGATATCGGCATCGGCTCCATAAGCCCGGAAATTGAAACCGCTTACCAGCGATGGCAGCGCCACTCCGGCATTGCGTATAAACTCTCTTCTTTTCATAGGCCGGGTTTTAAGCTAACTGGTATTCTGAGAGGTCCATAAAATATTTCAGCAGGTCGCGCAATCTGTTCTTCACCGTTGTTGTGTTCGAGACATTGCCGGGTGTTGCGATATAAAGATTCCAGGCATCGGTCCAGTAATAATCGCTCGACTGTCCGCCCAGCAGGATATCCGTTTTCAGTTGCGCTTTCGACGCCGCGGAGATATCGATCCGGAAAATGATCGTAAGGATATCATCGATCAGTTTATTGGGATCGCCAGGGTTGGACAATGTTTTCGCGAACTCGGCCCCATCCACGATCATTTTTTTGCCATTGAATGTATAGCCGCTCTGCACCATCGTATCCGTGAACTGGTTTCGTTTGGGCAGGGTATCGCTGTTGATCCAGATCTCGTAGAATTGCGGAGCCTGGTAATAAGCTTTCCAGCCGCTCACATCCGGCGGATCGCCGATGCTCTGTTGCATATTGGCACTCCAGTTAACGAGGTAATTGAACATCCCGTAATTGCTGGCATAGTCGGATGCCGCGGGGAACTGCACATTGAATTCGCGGCAGAGCGCCACGGTCAGTTCTACCGGGCTTTTGATCAGGCAGCCTTTGGCCAGCGCATCGAAGAAATGTTCGCTCTTGAGCAGGGTATCGAGTACGGG
>JAFBAN010000031.1 GCA_019247775.1 Chitinophagaceae bacterium
CAGCACAGTAACAGTGAAACTGCAGGTTGAGCTGTTGCCTGATTCATCAGTAGCCCGCCAGGTTACCGTTGTTGTCCCAACCGGGAATAATGAACCGGACGCTGGTCCTGCGATCTGGGTAATGGCGATCTGTCCTGCGCCAAGCGCCGTGCCGTCTACCCATTTCCAGCCACCGAAGTTCTGCGAAGCATTCCCCGGTTCTACATAACCCGGATCGCTATGATCCTGGTAGCCGCCCACCCAGGCGCTGCCGCCATAAGGAGCAAGGAATGCTGTCTCCTGTTGGGTATTGATAGAAGCCAGATCGCCCCCTATCGCCTGCGCAGCAGCGCGGGAACCCGACCAGGTATTGGCATTGTCGGAATAATAATAAGTATGCCCGCCAAACTGGCCAATATTCGCATAGCCCGGGAATACAGTATTGATCAATGAATTAAACTCTACTAAAGAGCGGAGTGCCACGCCGTTTGGCAGGTCATTCCAGGTTCCGTTGAGATATAGCTGCAGGTAATCTTCACCACCGGAATTATTAGGCTCGCCGGAATTGAAATTATTGAATGCTGAGCCGCTGCAATTATCCGTAGCAGTAGCCCTCGGGAATGTTACGATGGCGCCGCATTGATTGGCAGCATTATTTACAGTTAGATTGGCGGAGCAGGTCAGCACCGGAGGTGTTACGTCCCGCTTATCAACTGTTATATTGCAGCTGCTGCTGTTATTGGAGGCATCCGTAACGGTGAATGTTACAATAAGTGCGCCTTTGGAACTTACAATAGTTCCCGCCGCAGGCGATTGAGTAATTACCAGGGCGCCGGATGGAGTACATAGATCGGTGGCGGTTACAAGGCTCGTGTAATCAGGCAAGCTAGCGCTGCAATTTGCATCCAGGTTCAATACCTGATTGGGAGGGCATGTAATTGCGGGGGCTGTTACATCTCTTACAGTTACCGTAGCCGTTGCCGTACCCACATTCCCCTGGTTGTCTGTTACCGACAGTGTAACAGTATTCGCACCCAGATTGCTGCAGTTAAAGCTGTTGGGAGACACGGTCATGCCCGCGATTCCGCAATTATCAGTAGATCCGTTATTTACCTGTGCCGCGGTGATGCTTGCATTGCCACTTGCGTCGAGGTTTACTGTAATATTTTTAGCAACACTTACAGGGTTCGTTTCATCAAGGCCCGGCTGGCAGAAGCAATTGACCACATAATTCTGGCTGGTGCCAACTCCTTGTCCCGCGCCGGCAAGCAGTGGTATGCCGTGGCTGTCTACTCCTCCGATCAGCCTTCCTCCACTGGTCTGGCTCATTGAGAAGCTCATCGTTCCTTCTATGGCGTCAGGACAACCATCACCATCACTGTCAGTATCCAGGTAATCGGGTATGCCGTCATTATCAGTATCGCCGCAGGACATGAAATCTGCGCCAAAGGCAAAATTGCAGTAGTTTTCTGCCGTCAGGTAGTTGAAGCTGATGCGTGTGAAAGTGCCCATCATCCGGATGATCGCATATCCTTCAGTACCTGTGATCTGCGTGGATGAGTTTTGCACCACATTTTGTGACCAGACCACCTGTACCGGCGCACCAAATGAGATAGGCACGGATAGGCCGGCCTGGCCGATAGATGCGAATACCAGCACGGGATTGGTCATCGGACTTGCAAAATCGATCGTGTTGGTGGTAACATTGATGTTCTGTATACAGGTTGTATTAGGCACTCCATAAGAGGCAGGAAAGAGATTATTGCCGAACATACTGGGAGTAGCGCTTACCGATGAAGAGGATGTATAGGTATAGCCGATTCCGTTGATGGTACCTGTTGCTTTAGTGCCACTTACGGACGGAGCGTTTGACCAATAGAAATTAGACTTATTACATTCCAATACGTTCGGAATACCGTCATTGTCCGCATCATCGTCGCAGGCATCAGGCACGCCATCTCCATCAGAATCAAGTGTGTTAAGAGCTAACGCAACCGTTGCAGTATTCGAACAGCCATTGGCATCGGTTCCCTTTACGGAGTAAGTGCCAGCCGCTGAGGCGGCAACAGTATTGATAACCGGGTTCTGTACATTTGAACTGAATCCGTTGGGTCCTGTCCAGGCATAACTCAAACCTCCGCCTGAAGTGAAGTTCACGGTATTGCCAACACATACGGGGCTATTGCTGCCTGCAGAAATCAGTGGCAATGCATTTACAGTAATGACAGCAGTAGCAATATTCGCACAATCGAGTGAATAACTAATAGTTGCAGTACCACCAGACTGGCCTGTAACTACGCCCGAGGCATTTACGGATGCTACTCCGGGCGCACTGCTGCTCCATGTTCCACCCGGGATGCTGGCCGTCAGGGTTAGGTTGGTACCAACACACAAAGGGGCATTGCCGGTGATGGCAAGGCTAAAGTTCGCACAGGTGTTTCCCGTTACAACACCACCCGGTGCAATAAAATTCGAAGTTGCGCCCGTGCGGGCCAGGTTATTGATCGACGCACTTCTTCCGTGGCCGCTGGCGTCGGCAACAGTGGTGATCGCCGTATTGTCGCCGCCGGCAGTGCCGTCGTTGAACTGGTAATATTCCTGCAGACCGTTCAGCTGTCCTGCCCCCAATTCGCAATCTTTATGTGCCTGTATTTCCCGTTGTGATAACGAACGACTCCATATCCGGGCTTCATCTACACTGAAAGTTGTGTACCTATCAGTGCCGGTACTCACTACATTCGAATAGCGTGGATCCTTCCCGATATCGACGATCGAACTGGAGTTGTTTATGATTCCAGAACTGATACCTGTTGAAGAGGATACCACTAATACCCCGTCCACATATATAAACATTCCGCAGGGATTGGCGGTAGTGGCTATATGATGCCAACCGGAAGCGAGTGTGTTTAGTGAAATTGCTCTTGCGTTGCCATTATCATTTACATACCAGTCCATCCCCTGACCAAAACCCTTGATATGCCACAACCATACATTAGAGTTACTCCAGTTATCAACGTTTGCGGTTGACTGGCCCATCCACACAGATTCAGATGTATTGATCCAGGCCTCTACAGTTATTTCTCTCGAATATTGATAAAACGGGTTTGCTGTCCGGAGATAGTCGTCAATACCATCTAAATGGATGGCAGCACCTTCGGGCACCGGTGTAATGGTTACCACACCGTTACCAGGTTGCACCCCGCTAAGATTTGTCTGATTGGCTCCTGCATTGTATGAACCCCCGCCGCCACCGCTCGAAAAGTTGGCACCGCCGCCGCCACCTGAATATCCGCCACCGCCGCCACCGCCGGAGCAGGTAGAGGTTACATCATCACCACCGCCGCCAACAGCACCATACCAGTTAGCGCCTCCACCATTAATAAAACTATTGCCGCCACCACTGGGAACGCCTGAACAGACACCGGCGGCACTCCTGCCGCCGTTGGTACCGTTACCACCTGCACCGCCTGAAAGCGTACAGGTACCGCTGGCGAAAGTCTGCATCGCATCCCCGCCATTTCCGATAAGTCCGCCACCACCGGCGCCACCGCCACCCAGGCCGTTGGTGCCTCCACCGCCACCGCCGCCATTTGTACCGCCACCGCCATCATTAACAGTTTTACTGGCGCCCCCACCGTCTGTTCCATTTTGAGTAGTTACACCAGGCAGCCCTGCCACCGAACAACTAGAACCACCGCCGCCGCCGGCAATGATCAGCGGTGCATTCGCGTTGGTCGTAACAAAACTTCCGCCGCCGCCGCCAGCCCCGGTCGAATTAAGTTGTCTCAATCCTCCCGCGGCGCCAACCAATACTTTCAGCACCTGGCCCGGTGTAACTTTAAAGGTTCCCTGCATGGAAGCGCCTAATCCTCCGGGCAGGTTGGTAGAACCGCCCTGGCCTCCCTTCGCTGTGATCGTGATCCTTGTTACATTGGCCGGCACGGTATAGGTAACGATACCGCCGACAAAATTAAATGTCGTTGTTTGCGCAGTGGTAACAGCACAGATAAGAAATGCCGCAACGATCAATATCGGCACTTTAAAATACTTGTGAAGTTTTACTGCGGTTGCACAGGTGTGTGCGAAAGAAAGATCAGCGATCCGGTTGCGTACAGCTTTTTTCATAATTAGCAGTTGTGGTATAGACAATAAAGTATCTGTCCCGGCAAAGCCAGGTATTGCGGACAAGCCGCCATTATTTCATGTATTGACGATTCTTCAGGCCGAGGCCTCACTAACGCAACGTGCGGATGGATTGGATTTAAGACACCGAGGAGGAAAATCTGATACAAAGTATTTTGCCAGAGATTCGTTCGCAAATTTTTATCAGAAAATGTGACGAAATGATGCAGAACAGGGACGAATTGAAAAAATCCATTGTTACTTAACTCTCCCTTTCAGCTTAGTACACCCCATCCGCGGCTTGCTCATTCGAATGAAATAAATGGCTGTCTGGCCCAATTGCGCCTGTTCTTTGTCTGAAATGATTATTTTACGCGTGGAGTTATGCAACGACTTCTGCTTATACCGCTGCTGCTATTGACTGTTGGAGGATCAGGACAGATCCCTCAACCCGTTCCGTTGGGAGCCGTTGAGTGGAAGATTACGACCACACATGCGGCACCTGATACAGTACCGGCAACTGCGCACCGGGAACTGATGACAAAAAAAATTTACAAGGACGAAACGCCATCCCTTGTTTCCAGGAAGATCGATCCGGGCACCGAAGTGCTTTCAAACAAAACTTTCCGGCCGGTAAATGGATTTTTCACCAGTACGGGAAAAAAGATCACTCCTTTCAAAACCGAAATTGCAAAGCCGCTCCTGACCAGGGATAACCAGGAATTCAATGTGAGCTATACAGACCGCCAGCACGGATTTATCGCCAACTCTACTTTTGGTATGGCCGAAGACAGGGACCACAATATCTGGATCGCCACCGAATCAGGCGTGGTCAAATACGACGGTTACCATTACCAGCAGTACAATGAAAAAAGTGGCTTACCTGAAGCGGGTATTGTGAATGTGCTGTACGATAAGCTGCAGCGTCTATGGCTTGCAACCGACAAAGGTGTGTACTATATCAGGCATGATTCGATCTTTTCGATCGAAAGCAAAACAGTCGATCTCAAAAGGGTTCGCTGCCGCAATATCATAAAGGACCGGTACCAGCGGATCTGGGTATGCAGCTGGGAAAACGGAGCGATCTGCATTGACGGGAACAATATCTCCGTTTACGATACCGCCGGCGGCCTGCCCAATAATGATGTTTGCTCCGTTCTGATAGACAGCAACGAAAATATCTTCCTCCTGTCTGGCGAACAGGGCATCACGATTTTACAGAAGGACCGCGTGCTCAGAATGTTCCGGCACTCAAATCAGATGGCGAGGACTATTTTCTTATCCAGTGTTGAAGATGAAGAAGGGATCTGGATCGGCGGCTTCTCCTGCGGGCTGATCAATCTGGGCAAAAAAGATACGGTCCAGTATTCGATGTTCGGGGCATATAATGAACGACTGTATGATATCAAAAAAGCAAACAAGGGGTTATGGCTTTCTATCTATGGAGCAGGGCTTTATTATTTCGGCCCGAATGCCCATTTTCTGATCGGAGCATCCAATGGCCTTCAAAGCCGCCTGCCGTTTACGCTTTATCAGGACAGTTATCATAATATCTGGACCTCAGACAATGCCAACGGCTTTTCGCGGTTGAATGAGAACAGTCTTTTTTTACAGCCTTTCCAAAACAGCATAATAAAGGCATTGGGCAACATCGTTACCGATAAGAATAAAGGCAACTGGATCTTTACCGCCGGCTGGGGCGCCCAGTACCAGCAGGGCAATACCATTATCCAATACAGCAAAACACTGGCGGATGGGAATTCTATTCTGGCCTATCCGCAGGAGGGGATCATCGCCAGCGATGGAAGTGTCTGGATGGGCAGCTATGGCGAAGGACCTGTGAAAGCGGAGAAAGATTATTTCACACACTATGAGATCTTCAGGATCGCGCGGCAACGTGTGATCCTTTCGGTGAAGGAAGACAGGGACCATCGGATCTGGTTCGCCACATTGAACAATGGGCTGGTGGTATATGATGGAAAAACATTCTGGCACTATTCAAGTAATACAGGCCTGCTCGAAAACAAACCCAGCCGGCTCTTTACAAATGCAGATAAAATTATCTTCTGCGGATTTGGAACCGGCCTGCAGCGGTTCGAAGACCATCGCATCGAAACCTTCTATGTCGGCGGAAAACAGTTTTCGGATCGGGTAAATTATTATTATGAGAACGATGCGCGTACGGCTTTTATCGGAACGGAAAACAGCGGGCTGCTGATGATCAGGAATAATATCGTATATGAGTTGTCGGGCCGAACTGGATTATCCTCCAATAAAATATTATCTATCGTGCAATCCCGGGACGGAAAACTCTGGATCACCACCGATAAAAGCACGGAATATTTTATCATTAACGGTCACGAGGTCAAGGAGCACCATATTTTCGGTCAGGCAAATGGTTCTTATGTGATCAATAATTCCAATGTGCTGCTCGATACCGCAGGAAATCCCTACTGGCCGTTGAATGGAACGTTCATAGACAAGAAAGTAGTGTTTGATGCAGCATTTATCACGCCTGCCTCTACTCCACCCTATTTTTCGATCGACAGCATTTCCATCGATCGTGAAACGATGGGATCTTCGAAGCAGCTCTCGATGTTGCCGAATGAAAGGCTGAATATCAACTACTCGGTAAAATATTGGGGACGCGAAAACTATCTCACGATCCAATACCTGCTCATCACCAAAAAAGGGGACAGCAGTTTTCGATCTGCCGATAATAAAGGTCATATCCTGATCAGCGATATTGTTCCTGATGATTATCGTATTTATCTTACCGCGAAGGATGATGGGAACATCTTTGTGTCTTCGCCGCTTTACCTGGAAGTCCGGAATTTCTGGTACAATACCTGGCTGTTCAGGATTTTACTGGCCTGCTTCACTATTTGCGCCATCGTTTATTATTACAGAAGAAAAGGCCGGCAACAGGTGGCGCTCAACCGGATATTGACAAGCAAAGTGGCCGAACAGACGAACCAGCTCAGAAAGGAAAAAGAAGAACTGTTGCTCAGTTACCAGACCATCGACCGGCAAAACACGGAAAAAGGGGTGCTGCTGCAGGAGATCAATCACCGTGTAAAGAATAACCTTCAGTTTATGATCGCCATTCTTGATATGCAGTTGCGAAGCGATCTGCCGGAAGATGCCAAAACCGCTTTACAAAGCACGTCGGGGCGGATGAATGCCATGTCGCTCGTGCATGAGATGTTATACGACAGCGAAGACTTTGGCGATATTTCCATCAAAAAATACCTGACCGAACTGGTTGGCCATTTCAAAAGACTGGCTTCGGCTCCGATAAGCACAACTACTTTCCATCTCGATACAGAAGACATTTCCATGCCAATGAAACCTGCCATCTCGCTGGGCATGATCATTTCGGAACTGGTGAATAACTCGCTGAAGCATGCTTTCACCGGGATACCCGACCCACAGATCAATATCGTGATCTCTCACGCGGCAGAGCCAGGCCGGCTCGAATTAGTTTACCGAGATAACGGTACCGGTATTACTGAAGGAACAGGCGTCAAAAAAGGCATCGGCAACAGACTGATCAGCATCTTCAGCCGGGAACTGGACGGGGAATACAGCGTCGAATCCCGCGGTCATTTTTCATTCAGGCTTCTATTCAATCCATTCAAACAACCGGAAGAAGATGAACAATCTTAAAGTCCTGATCGTGGAAGACGATATCCTGATCGCAGAACATATCAAGGATTTCCTGGAGATATTCGGATTGCCGAATGTGTTCATGGCGCATACCAAAAAGACCGCACTTGAAATGATGGAGCTGATCAGGCCTGACCTGGCACTTCTGGATATCAATCTGAACGACCAGCAGGAAGGGATCCAGATCGCAAAATGGATAGACGAGGGTCTGCGATGTCCCTATATTTTCCTAACGGCCAATTCAGACCTGCTGGTTGTTCAGAAAGCGGTTAGTACTAAAACAGCCGCGTATATTACCAAACCCATCAAGCAGGCCGATCTTTTTGCGGCCATACAACTGGCGCTGAAAGTTAGCCCGGCAGAAGAAGAGAAATACCTTGTCGTTAAAGACAGCCATTCTACTGTTAAGGTTCTGCTGAATGATATTTTATATGTTGAAAGTAGTGGAAATTATATCCAGATCTTTACAAAAAAAGGGAAGATCATCTGCAGGCAATCGCTCGAGTGGGCCAGGGACCAGCTTCCTTCGCACCAGTTCATTCAAACACACCGGTCTTTTATCGTGAATTCTCATCAACTCAGCAGGGTCAGTTATAAAACGGCTTTCGTTGGAAATACGGAAGTGCCGATCTCGAAATCTTATTATTCCCGGATACTGGAGTTTGTGCGGACAAAAAAAACATAAGCTTTTTCTAAAAATAAAGCCCATGAAATTCATCGGCTTTATCTTCCTTGCCAATCCTGTTTTTTATTGTTCAATTTTCTGAAGTTCCCCAATAAAACGTGCCGCCAATGGCGACACATTTTTGGGTAACGGGTAATTTATTTGCAAGGCCTAAGCCAGGTATTGTTCCAGTTCCTGGAAATTGATAGGCTTCGACATGCGGGTGAACTGCAGTCCTACACCTGTTTCCTCATAACTGAGCGGATCGAAAGCGCTGAGCAAAATGATCCTCATATCCGGGTATTGCTTCTGTAAAGCCCCGGCCTGCTTCCAGCCCAATCCGTCCGGCAGGTTATTATCCAATAACAGAACGTCCGGATGTGTTGTCTGCAACTTGCTCACTCCCTCATTCAGCGAATGCGCACAGTTCAGCGACATCTGCTTTCTGGCCAGGCGACCCTGTACCAGTTGGCAGAAATCCTTTTCATCGTCAATGATCAATACGTTTTTCATAATCGTAAATTTACTGTTCAATAAACCGCACTAAACGTCGGAAACAGCACTCTAGATATAAGATGAAATTCGCATGCCAGCTAAGCGTTTACAGCCTTCATTAAGTTGTTATTAACAATTACCCGGGACGGATTGTTCACAAATACCGGTTAAAACCCCTGTAACAGCGCTTCCGGCGTTTATTTGGAGAATTTTTTCTTCAGTGCGGCCAGGGCATCTTCTACTGTCGGCTCGGTGACCGGCGCCGGTCTTGATTTTTTCACTGCTGTTCTTGCCGGAGGGGCTTCAGCCTGTTTGATGGATAACGCAATGCGTTTTCTGGCAACATCCAGCTCCAGCACTTTTACCATAAGTTTTTGTCCCAGTTTGAGCGCTTCCGAAGGGTCGGCAATATATCGGTTTGCGATCTCGCTAACATGCACCAGGCCATCCTGCTTTACGCCGATATCTACAAAAGCCCCAAAACGGGTAAGATTGGTGACCATGCCAGGCACGATCATTCCCACAGAAACATCTTCGATCTTATAAATATTGGCAAATTCAAAAGGCTCCAGTTCGCTGCGCGGATCGAGTCCGGGCTTGCGGAGCTCGGTAAGGATATCTTTCAGTGTCAACGCCCCCACCTGCTCGTTAACATAACGCGCGGGATCGATCTGCCTGATCAGCGTATCGTTCCCGACAAGCGAGGTCAGATCTGCCCCGAGATCCTTTGCCATCCGCTCCACCAGCGGATAAGCTTCAGGGTGAACAGCGCTGGCATCGAGCGGGTGAACACCATCCTTGATCCGCAAAAAACCCGCGCTTTGCTCAAAGGCTTTGGACCCCAGCCGCGCTACTTTCAGCAACTGGCGCCTGTCGGTAAATTTTCCGATCTCATTACGGTACTTCACAATATTGTCCGCGGTGGCACTGCCGATACCGCTTACATAAGACAACAGATGTTTACTCGCAGTATTCAGGTTAACACCCACATTATTCACACAACTGATAACGGTCTGATCCAGTCTTTCTTTTAAGCGGGCCTGGTTCACGTCGTGCTGGTACTGCCCTACACCGATACTTTTCGGGTCGATCTTCACCAGCTCAGCCAGCGGGTCCATCAGTCGCCGGCCAATACTTACCGAACCCCGCACCGTTACATCCTGGTCCGGGAATTCTTCGCGGGCCGTTTCAGATGCGGAGTAAACTGAAGCCCCGTCTTCATTCACCATATACACCGGCAGTCCGAGCTGCATCTTTTTAATGAACTGCTCCGTTTCCCGTCCCGCGGTGCCATCGCCGATCGCGATCACCTGAATATCGAATTGCTTAACAAGACCCCGCACGGATCGCTCTGCCTCGGGGAGGCGGTTGGGCTCGTGCACATAGATAACGGCAGTATGTTTGAGTTCGCCTTTTTCATCCAGGCAAACAAGTTTGCATCCGGTACGATAACCCGGATCAATGGCCATGATCCGCTTGCTTCCTACCGGGGAACCCAGCAGTAACTGCCGCAGGTTCTCTTCAAAAACATGTATTGCATCCTCGTCGGCCCGCTGTTTCAGCGCTGTGCGGAACTCGGTCTCCAGTCCGGGCTGCAGCAATACCCGGTAAGCCTGTTTGATCGCTTTGCGCATCTGGTCGCTCCAGTCGTTCATGCGGCGGATATAAGAAGATCCGATCAGTTCCAGGGCCTCCTCTTCCAGCGGCGCGATGCTGAGCCGGAGCACACCTTCGAGAAAACCGCGCAGCACGGCCAGTATGCGATGTGACGGAATTTTATGCACAGGTTCGGAAAAATCGAAATAGTCTTTGTACTTGATGCCCTCCGTTTCTTTTCCCGCAATGATCCTGCTCTGGAAACTGGCCGTATCTTCGAAAAGCTTTCGCAGCCGGCCGCGCAGTGCGGCATCTTCATTGATCGTTTCGGCTATGATATCTCTGGCGCCCTGCAAAGCGTCTTCCGTTGTTTCGATTTTTTCGCCGAGAAATCTGCCCGCTTCGCTGAAAATATCAGCGGGCTGCTGCGCCAGCATCAGATCGGCCAGGGGCTGCAGACCAAGCTCACGCGCCATCTGCGCGCGAGTCCGGCGTTTGGGCTTATACGGGAGATAAATATCTTCCAATTCCGCGATCGTAAGGGCTTTATCGAGCTCCGACTGCAGTTGCCCGGTCATCTTTCCCTGCTCGGTTATCGTTTTTTCAATAACCGATTTTCTTTCCGCGAATTCTTTCAGCCGGCCGGCATGTTCCTGTATCTGCTGTATCTGAACCTCATCCAGCCCGCCGGTCCTGTCTTTCCGGTAACGCGCAATAAAAGGAATGGTAGCGCCATCAGCCAACAGCTCCAATACGGTGTCTGCCTGACTGATCCTGATATTCAATAACGGGGCGATCTGGGATGCGAAAAGATTCATAGGATGTTCTGATTTCGGGACCGCGAATGTAAGGGAATTGGAGAATTGGGAAATTTTGGAATTAAAAATTATGGCCAATCAATTTCGAAATTTCCCAATTCAAAATTTCAAAATACAGTTCCTAGTATAAACTGACTATTTACCTCACTGTTCAACCCGGATAGGTTTGTGGCATGATCAACAAACCCTGTCCGGATGAAAAAGTCGCTTATTGCCGCCCTCTTCACCTGCTCCCTGCACATATGCCAGGGCCAGGGTATGGAGGGAATGTATCGCAGCCCGGCGAAAACCTGCAAGGCCGGCCTCGTGCTTCCGAGAAAAAGATTGCCGGAATTCTTTACGGAAAAAGAGGTCCGGCTGCCATTGAAGAGTTCGGTACTCGGTATCGGCTATAACTGGCAGATTTTGCCTGCTGTCCGGCTATCAGCCGAATGCCGTATCATCTCCTATAGCAGATCCGATACGGATTCTGATTTTACAGCCCAGCTAAGGGAAAGCCGGTTTTCCGGCCGCATCATTATCGACCTCAGTAATTTGTCCCGCCGCCGGCTCCGGTAGCGGGGCATGGCACAAGATTTTTGCCGGAAGATCAAATCCGTGAGTTATGAAAAAATTAATGATCGCAATATTGATCAGCTGTGCGGCATTCACCGGCAGCAAGGCACAGATAAATATTAATGTCAATATTGGCCGACAGCCAGACTGGGGTCCGGTAGGTTATGATTATGTAAACTACTATTATCTGCCAGATCTGGATGTATACTACAATGTTCCGCGCCACCAGTTCGTATATCCTGAAGGCAACCGTTGGGTATACGCCAACAACCTGCCGTCACGCTACGGCAACTATGACCTGTATGGCGGTTATAAAGTAGTGATCAACGACAACAATCCTTTTACCCATGCGGACGATTACCGCGCCAGGTATGGCCGTTATCGTAACTGGAATGGCCAGCGACAGGTATTACTGCGCGACAAACACGACGAGCGCTTCAAGAATAACGGGCCCGGCCGCGGTGAGCACGAAGACCATGGCAACGGCAAAAACCATGGCAGGGGTAAAGGACATAAAAAGGATTGATCCGGACTTACGGCATAGTCTTTCCCAGACGTTGCAGACATGCAACCAGGCTTTCTTTCCAGTGCGGTGCTGAAATGCCAAAAGTTTTTTCCGTGCTGCTGCAGTCCAGAACAGAATACGCCGGTCTCCGGGCCGGTGTCGGATAAGCCGCGGTGGCGATCGGTTTCAATACGCAGCTGGTCTTGATCAGGCCTGCGACAGCGTTCGCAAAATCGAACCAGGAGATCATTCCGGTATTGCTGTAGTGGTAGATACCATAAGCGGTATTGCCATCATCGAGCGAAGCGAGAATAGCCAGGATGGCCTGTGCCAGATCGTATGCGTAGGTAGGAGAACCTCTCTGATCATCTACTACGGCTATTTCCTTTTGGTCAGACATCAATCTCAGCATTGTCTTCACAAAATTGTGGCCGAAAGGGCTGTATACCCACGAACTGCGTATAACGATTGTTGCGGGATTGTTTTCGAGGGCAAGTTTTTCCCCCATCAGCTTCGTGTAGCCATAATAGTTAACAGGTTCCGTTGCATCCGCCGGGCGATAAGGAGCCGTGCCTTTACCATTGAAAACATAATCGGTGGAGATGGTGATCAGCGTACAGTTGTGCAGACGACATTGAGCGGCGATCCTGCCCACCGCTTCGGCATTAACGAGATAAGCTTTATCCTGCTCCGTCTCCGCTTTATCAACTGCTGTGTAAGCGGCACAGTTCACAAAATAGCGCGGACGATGCTTATCAAAAAGATCGGCAAGCGCATTGTTGTCCGTTATATCAAGTTGACCGGAGCCCGTAAACAAAAAATCAAAAATTTCTGCAGCTTCGCTCTGCAATTTCAGCTCCTGCCCTAACTGCCCGTTTTTACCTGTGACTATAACAAGCGGTTTGCTCATGGCTTAAGACGGATATTTCCCCTGGAATGAAATTGCTTGGGTTCGCGGCTCCATTCTTCCGGCGGTAGTGTGCGGAAATACTCATAGGTCCGGCGCAGCCCCTCCGACCTGTCTATTACCGGCTCCCAGTTCAGCAACTGCTTTGCCTTGCTGATATCGGGTTGTCTTTGTCTGGGATCGTCTACTGGCAGTGGTTTGTAAATGATCTTCGAATCGGTACCGGTCAGTTTCAGCACTTCTTCTGCAAATGCTTTCAGCGATATTTCATTAGGGTTACCGATGTTCATGGGCAGGGTATAGTCGCTCATCAGCAGCCGGTAAATGCCTTCTACCAGGTCGTCAACATAACAGAATGATCTTGTCTGTGAGCCATCTCCGAAAACGGTAAGATCTTCGCCACGAAGTGCCTGACCGATAAAAGCAGGCAATGCACGACCGTCGTTGAGGCGCATCCTGGGGCCATAAGTATTGAAGATGCGGACGATCCTTGTTTCAAGTCCGTGAAAATTATGATAGGCCATCGTGATCGATTCCATAAAGCGTTTGGCCTCGTCATACACACCACGCGGACCAACCGGGTTTACATTACCCCAATATTCTTCATGCTGCGGATGCACCAGCGGGTCGCCATATACTTCGCTTGTGGAAGCCACCAGTATACGTGCATTCTTCGCTTTAGCAAGGCCAAGACAATTATGCGTTCCCAATGCCCCCACTTTAAGGGTTTGGATCGGGATCTTAAGGTAGTCGATGGGGCTGGCAGGCGAAGCGAAATGAAGTATATAATCGAGTTCGCCAGAGATATGAATGAACTGGGTTACATCGTGGTGATGGAATTCGAAGGTTTTAAGATGGACCAGGTGTTCTATATTCTTCAGGTCGCCCGTTACCAGGTTGTCCATGGCAATAACATGATACCCTTCGCGAATGAAGCGATCGCAGAAATGAGAGCCGAGAAATCCTGCGCCACCGGTTATGAGTATGCGTTTCATAGACATTCAGACAATGCTTTCCGGCCGTCCCACACTTACATAGTGGTAACCCAGATCGTTCATTTGCTTAACATCGAACAGGTTCCGCCCGTCGAAAATGGCTTTTGTTTTGAGTTTACTGCCGATGGTTTCGAAATCGGGTGTGCGGAACTCGCTCCATTCAGTTGCTATGATCAGGGCATCGGCATTGTTCAATGCCTGATACTGGCTTTCTGCATAGGCAATTTTATCGCCCCAAAGCTTTCTGACATTGTTCGAGGCTTCCGGATCAAATGCGCAAACTGTTGCCTGGGCGTCGAGTAACGCCTGGATCACGTCCAGGGCCGGCGCTTCACGGATATCGTCTGTATTGGGTTTGAAAGCAAGCCCCCATACCGCAAATCTTTTGCCCCTGATATCATTGTTAAAGAAAGCCTTGATCTTCGGCATCAGGTGCAGTTTCTGGGCCTTATTTACCGATTCCACTGATTTCAGGATCTTGAAATCATAGCCTGTTTCTGCGGCAGACCTGATCAGCGCCTGCACATCTTTCGGAAAGCAACTGCCCCCATAGCCAATACCGGGAAACAGAAAGCGCTTGCCTATCCGTTCATCGCTTCCGATGCCCCGTCTTACCATATCCACATCGGCGCCGAAACGCTCGCACAGTTGTGCGATCTCATTCATGAAGGATATTTTAGTGGCGAGGAAAGAATTAGCAGCATATTTGGTAAGCTCGGCCGAACGCTCGTCCATAAATATCACGGGATTACCCTGGCGCACAAACGGGGCATACAGCTCGCTTATCAGTTTTCTTGCACGTTCGGAATTTGTGCCTACTACCACACGGTCGGGCTTCATAAAATCGTCTACGGCTACGCCTTCCCGTAAAAATTCGGGGTTACTGACCACGTCAAACTCCCCTTTATAATGTTGAGCGATGGCGCCGGCTACTTTTTCTGCCGTGCCCACCGGCACTGTACTTTTGTCCACGATCACTTTATACTCCCTGAGCAACTTACCCATTTCCGTGGCCACCCCCAGTACATAACGAAGATCGGCAGCGCCATCTTCACCCGGCGGCGTTGGAAGCGCGAGAAAAACAACCGCTGCGTCTTTGATGCCTTCTGCGAGGTCGGCAGTAAATTTCAGCCTCTCTTCTTTCAGGCTGCGAAGGAATATTTTTTCGAGGCCAGGCTCATAGATCGTTATTTCGCCGTTGCTCAGTTTTTGAATCTTGTTTTTATCAATATCGATACAGGTTACCCTGTTACCCGTCTCTGCAAAACAGGTACCGGTAACCAGCCCAACATATCCAGTACCAACTACTGCAATTTTCATAATACTATCCGTTGATAAAATTTAATACACGCCCTGTAATAAAACTCAACTGCTCGTTGTCCATTTCCGTGTGCACCGGCAAAGAGATCACACGCTCTGTCAGCCAATCTGTTGTTTTCAGATCATAGGGCGGAAGTCCGAAGCTATCAAATACCGGCTGCCTATGGCCAGGCACGGGATAATAGACCATAAAGGGTATTTTGTTTTCGGTAAGATACTGACCCAGGCCGTCACGGTCAACACCTTCCAACACCAGGGTATACTGATGATACACATGATCGCAGTAGGGCGCCACTTTCGGCGTAATGATCCTGTTATTGCCTGCAAATGCCGTATCGTAGGCGGCGGCTACCTGCCTCCTGGCGGCATTGTATTCATCGAGCCGTTTCAGTTTTACACTTAATACCGCAGCCTGAACCGAATCGAGTCTCGAATTGCATCCCACAATTTCATGGTAATACTTTTTACGCTGGCCGTGGTTGGCGGTCATCCTGAGCTTTAATGCAAGCTCATCATCATTCGTCAATATCGCTCCTCCATCTCCATAAGCGCCCAGGTTCTTGCTGGGATAAAACGAAGTAGTACCTACATGACCAATTGTCCCGGTCTTCTTCGTACTGCCGTCCTGAAAGCTATAGTTGCAACCGATCGCCTGCGCATTATCCTCGATCACATACAGTCCATGCTCAGCGGCGATCTGCATGATCTCCTGCATCGGCGCTGCATGACCGTACAGATGAACAGGCACGATCGCTCTGGTGCGTGGTGTGATAGCCGCACGCAAAGACGCCGGATCCATGCAGAACGTGCCGGGATCCACTTCCACAAACACAGGTTTCAGGCCCAGCAGCGCCACAACCTCGGTGGTGGCGATATAAGTGAAAGATGGAGTGATCACCTCGTCCCCGGGCTTTAATCCCAAAGCCATCATAGCGATCTGCAAGGCATCTGTACCATTGGCGCAGGGTATCACGTTCCGGACGTTCAGGTATTCGGATAGCTGTAACGCAAAATCCTGTACCGCTTTCCCGTTGATATAAGCCGTACTGTCGAGTACTTCCTGAATAGCCGCATCTACCTCCTCCTTTATAGCCAGGTACTGCTGCTTGGTATCCACCATCTGGATAGGTCTCATAATTTCCTCATTAAGGGAGCCAAAACTAACTCAAAAAACGGTATGACTGCCATTAATTGACCTGCATGCATGCAGATGAAACTTTAATTTGTTTATTTGCAGGGTCAACCGCTGCCCATGCTCCTGTACCGCCTGTTCATCTGGCTATATCCAAAAGCAGTATGGCTGCTTTCTTTCTCCAACAGCAAGGCCAAAGCGTGGCTTAAAGGCCGTCGGAAGTTGTTCCAGAAGCTGGCCGCAGCTTTTCACAAAAATACCGCAGCAGTGATCTGGATGCATTGCTCTTCCCTCGGAGAATTCGAACAGGGATTACCCGTGCTCGAAAGTCTGAAACAGCACTATCCTTCACACCGCATCCTCGTTACTTTTTTTTCGCCATCCGGGTATGAGGTTCGCAAAAAGCATCCCGCAGCGGATCATGTGTTTTACCTGCCCATGGATTCTCCTTCGCATGCTCACCGGTTCCTCAATATCGTGCAACCGGTACTCGCGATCTTCGTGAAGTATGAATTCTGGTACTATTATCTGCAGGAAACAAGGCAACGCAATATCCCACTGCTGCTTGCTTCGGGCATCTTTCGCGAAGACCAGGTTTTTTTCCGATGGTATGGCGGCGTTCATCGAAGGATGCTCAGTTTTTTTTCTGTCCTGTTCGTTCAGAACCAGGAATCGCTGCAACTGCTGCAAACAATAGGCATTACAGGCAATGCAATGCTCGCCGGCGATACCCGCTTCGACCGCGTAATGGAGATTGCATCCGAATTTGAACCTGTTTTGCCGGTGGAGGCTTTTTGCGGGGACTTTCAGACAATTGTGGCGGGCAGCACCTGGACGGACGATGATGAAGAACTGGACCATTTTTCAAATACGCACCCCGATACCAGGTTCCTGGTAGCTCCTCATGATATCAGCGCCGAGCGGCTCGATGAATGTCTGAAACTGTACAGGCACTCCATGCTGTATTCTTCCTACCTGCTCACTTACAGAACAGATCCCCGCCCTGCGGGCATCAATACGCTGATCATCGACAATATGGGGATGCTGAGCCGGCTCTACCGCTATGCAACCGTCTGTTATGTAGGCGGCGGTTTTGGGGATGACGGCATTCACAATATCCTGGAGCCTGCGGTATACGGGAAGCCTGTTCTGTTCGGACCGGTATACGACAAATATTTCGAGGCGGACGAGCTGATCGAAGCCGGCGGGGCCTTCAGCGTTGAGAATGCGCTGGAACTGGAAGCTTATCTTACAGAGTTATTGACGGATACGACGCGTTGCAAAAAAGCAGGCCGCGCTGCGGCAGATTATACCAGGCAAAAAGCGGGAGCAACGGGAAAGATCCTCCGCTGGATTCAGGAAAACCGTCTTTTGATGATCTGATCGAACAGTTTCACGGTCTCGCTGTTATCGGGCCAGCTCAGTTTCACTTTCAACTCGCGCTGGATCCAGTACTGGGCTTCGGGGTAAATATTAAACCCATTGATGGTCTTGATGCTGCGCTCATACATGTTTTCATCCCCGCGGAACAGATCATTCACGAACAGGTATCTGTCGTTTATACCTATCGCTTTTTTTAGATCGCGCACTGGCGCTTCCTGCAGGGTGGTCATCACTTCGGTCCTGTCTTCTTTGAGTTTTTCGTTGAGGCTTTCAACCGGCGCAGCGTGTATTTTGTTCACTTCCCTGGATTCACGCGGTGTATGGGTTTCCTTCTTTCGAGGCGCTGCAGGCTCCTGCTGATGGGCGAGGGTTGGGATCTCGGCGTTCGTCTCGAATAACCAATTGGTCCCTGTTTCTTTTGTTTCCGCTGCGGGTTCGGTCTTTTCTTCATGCCCCGTAGAAACGGACGGCAATACAACCGATACCTTGCTGCCCACCTTCGATCCTGCACGGTTCTTCTGCAGTTCGGCCAGCAGCAATTGCGCCGTTACAGCAAGCTTATCTGCACCCGCTTCCTGCTCAAACTGTTCTTTCAGTTTGTTGATCAACGTGCCCACTCTTTCCATCGGATGTAATACATTTGAGGGTTACCAATAGAAGGCATATAAAGTTACTAACGTTTTCCTGTATAATTTATTTTACCTCATGTTCATAGAACCACATTTATCGGGGGAGAGACGGGGCTGGATCGAAGTTATTTGCGGCAGTATGTTCAGCGGTAAGACCGAGGAGCTGATCCGCCGCCTCAAAAGGGCCAAGATCGCCAACCTGAAAGTGGAGATTTTCAAGCCGGCTATCGATATCCGCTACGATGAGACCAAAGTGGTAAGCCACGATTCGAATGCCATCCAGTCCACCCCTATCGAGAACTCCCAGACCATCCTGCTGATGGCCGAAGGGGTTGATGTGGTGGGGATCGACGAGGCGCAATTCTTTGACAATGAGATCATGCACGTGTGCGAGCTGCTGGCCCTGCGCGGCACCAGGGTGATCGTGGCCGGCCTGGATATGGATTACCTCGGCCGCCCTTTCGGGCAGATGCCCAACCTGCTTGCTATCGCCGACTATATCACCAAACTGCACGCCATCTGTATGAAATGCGGCAATATCGCCAATGTGTCTTTCCGGAAAACAGAGCAGGAAGGCCAGGTAGTGCTGGGCGAAAAAGAAACTTATGAACCCCGTTGCCGGGTCTGCGCCCATGAAAAGTAACCGACGCATAGCAGCCCTTGTCAAAAAAGATCTCCTGCTCGAAACCCGGCAGCAGTATACGCTGTACGGAATACTGCTTTACGTCGCCTCAACCATCTTCGTTGTGTACCTTTCCATGGGCCAGCCGGAAGAAAAGACCTGGAACGGCCTGTTCTGGGTGATACAGCTTTTTGTTTGCGTAAATGCGGTTGCCAAGAGTTTTATCCAGGAGAACAGGGGTCGCATGCTTTATTTCTATACCATCAGCAGCGCCCGCGATTTTGTGCTGGCCAAACTGCTTTTCAATGCCATGCTTATGGTGCTCATGAGCCTGTTAAGCCTGCTGGTATTCTCGCTTTTGCTCGGCAATCCTTTCGAGAACGCTTTTCAGTTCCTGCTGGTCACCTGCCTGGGCGGATTCAGCCTGAGCCTGGTCTTCACCTTCCTCGCTGCCATCGCCGCCAAGGCCCAGCAGTCATCGGCCCTGATGGCTATCATGGGTTTCCCGGTGATCGTTCCCCAGTTATTATTGCTGATGAAGATCTCCACCGCTGCTTTCAGCAGTGTGATACAGGCCGGCTACTGGCAACTGGTATTGTTACTGGTCGGATTTGATCTGCTGGTAGTTGCGCTGGCGGTGATATTGTTTCCGTTTCTATGGAAAGACTAGAGAGCAGCGGTTAGCTTTTAGTTGTTAGCCGTTGGCTTGTTTTCTTCGACAAGAAGAAATACCTGAGCGTTATGAAAATCTGCTAACAGCTAATGGCTAACAGCTAAAACCTTCCCTAAAACCTCAGATGTCTTACCGTCTGCGCTTTGTTGATCAGTTGCTTCAATGAGTCGATGCCGATCTTGAGGTGATTTTCAACGTACTCGGAAGTCACTTTTTTATCGCTTTCTTCTGTTTTTACGCCATCGGGGATCATGGGTTGATCGCTCACGAGCAGCAGGGCGCCGGTCGGAATTTTATTGTAAAAACCAACCATGAAAATAGTAGCGGTTTCCATATCGATGGCATAAGCCCGTACTTTGGTGAGATAGGCTTTGAATTCATCGTCGTGCTCCCATACCCTGCGGTTGGTCGTATATACGGTGCCGGTCCAGTAGTCTACTTTATAATCGCGGATAGTGGTAGAGATGGCTTTTTGCAGGGCGAAAGCGGGCATGGCCGGCACCTCAGGCGGAAAATAGTCGTTAGATGTACCCTCGC
The DNA here is from genome assembly GCA_019247775.1 of Chitinophagaceae bacterium. Classification (GTDB taxonomy): domain Bacteria; phylum Bacteroidota; class Bacteroidia; order Chitinophagales; family Chitinophagaceae; genus Sediminibacterium. The sequence goes on from JAFBAN010000031.1 coordinate 20,602, forward strand.
CCCTGATGGCGGCGATGGGCAGTATCAGGTCGCCGATCTTATTCCGCTTTTTTAAACCGCCGCATTTACCGAGGAACAGCACCGCTTCGGGTTCAATGGCGGTGAGCAGGTCCATCACGGTAGCGGCCCCGGGGCTGCCCATGCCGAAATTAATGATGGTAATACCGTTCGCCGTTGCACACTGCATGGGTCTGTCGGTGCCGATCACTTCCACCTTATTCCATTTCGCGAACATGGTTACATAGTTGCTGAAATTGGTGAGCAGCACGTACTTCCCGAAATTCTCAAGCGCTTCTCCGGTATACCTGGGCAACCAGTTATTGACGATATCCTGTTTTGTTTTCATAAGCCGCAATTTGGCAATACCATCGGTATCTTTGAAAAAGTTAATTGGCAAAAATACAAAAATCCCCGCCGCGGGCAAACTCAATGATCAAGATCGATTACCCAGCTTATGATTTCCGGATCAAAGAAGAAGCCGGCAGGGAATTGATCTTCGACCCCCAGCGCAGGCAATGGGTGCGCCTTACTCCGGAAGAATGGGTACGTCAGAACATGCTTCAGTTCCTGCTGCAGGTAAAAAAATATCCGGCATCGCTGATAGCTGTGGAGAAAGAGATCATGCTGGGCGAACTGCGCAAACGATTCGACCTCCTGGTCTTTAAGAACGACCGGCCCTGGATGGTGATCGAATGCAAGGAAATGAATGTTCCGCTGAATGAAGCGGTATTGCGGCAAACCCTCAATTACAATATCAGCCTCCGGGCAAGCTTTCTCGTCATCACCAACGGCCGGGAAACACATGCATTCTCTTTGCTGGACGGCCAGGCCCATCCGCTCGGATCGATGCCCGATTTTGAAACATAACGCTATCTTAGCCGAACAATGCGAAACTGTCTGAAGATATTGGGATGCTGCCTGGCGATACTGCCCGCATCGGTATTCGGACAGATCCTCAATATAGACAGGTCCGACACCGCAGACTATGTGAAAAAAGCAAAACTTGATTTTCATTTCAGCACCGGGCTCGAGATAGACAAACAGCGCATTACGCTCTACGATGCCACCAACACGGCTGAAATGATGCTGCAGCAGAAAAAAGAATTACTCATTGCCGCGGCCAGCTATCGCTTTACTTACAATGGCCCTGATGATATCCTGAATGCCGGCTATTTTCATTTGCGTTACCGGCATGATTACAAGAATAAATTTCAGCCGGAGACTTTTCTGCAATACCAATGGGATAACAAACGCGGCCTCGAAAGCCGGGCCCTGGCCGGCGCCAACCTGCGCTATAATTTCTGGAAAGGGGATCAATGGGAGATCAATGCCGGAATCGGATTGATGTATGAAGCGGAAAAATGGAATTACACCGCGGTAGATTCTGCAAAGATCCCGGCCGATGCATCACCGGTGGTGAATCACCTGATCAAGCTCAACTCCTATATCCGCCTCGACTGGAAAGCCAGC
>JAFBAN010000114.1 GCA_019247775.1 Chitinophagaceae bacterium
GTACCTGTTATCAACTGTTCAAGGTAAGTATCGGGATAGCCGCTTCTGTCGGAAAATTTTTTCGACGCGCCGATATCGAAAATGCCGAGATTGATAAACCGATAGCCCGATCGCTCCAGGAATTGCTCCCAGGAACTGCTGCCGATCATAGCCATGCCCGAATAAAAGCTCGAGGGCATAACACTGTCGTCTTCATTAAAAATTGCGTTGACTGAGAACAGTGTGTTATTAAACCTGGTTTTCATGCGAGGCAGCACCAAAAAGCCCTGTTGCTGCAGAAAACTGTCCAGCGGATTTCTGAACCCGAACTGCTGTTCCAGCGAAGCAGAGGAAGCATACTCGTCAAAAAGCAGCCAGACGATATCCTTTCTGCTGTCGGCTGGCAGCGACAGGGCGGAGTTGCTACGAGGCTTCAGGTCGTTCTTCCAGGGCCGGATGATTGCGGCCTGGGCAATGAAGATCACGCTGATGATCAGCAGGAAGATATTGGCAACCCGGTTCAGCCTGGCGGCATGTTTATCCGGAATCCTTCGCAGCAGCACCAGCGCCAATACTATACCTATCAAAACAAGCGCATAGAAAAATATATAGAAGCGGCGCGGTATATAGCTATACTGGTAGCCTGCCAATTGAGCGATGCTGGCTACATGAAGCATGGAGGCGAGCAGCAGCCCCGCGGCAAGGCCGGCGTATGCCGAACCCGAAACCCGGCGAAAGACAAAACACAATATTGCACAACCGGTCATAGTCACCAGCAGGAACAACAATGCAGTGATCAGCGAAAAGGAAGGAAGGTATCGCGCGGATTTGTAGGAAAGAAAAGCCAGCAGGTAGAGATACGGGTAGATTGGCTTGTTGAGGAGACTGCTCATTTTTTCTTCCATATAAACAATGTTCGTCCCGAAGAAGCAATGGCGTGGGAGCGCATGAGTACGAAATAGCGGCTGAAATGGTGGATGAAGGATTCTTCGTGATAGTCGTTGAAAATGTCTTCACGGCCCGCCAGCATACCGGCTACTTTTGGATCTGATTTGGGAATAAATTCAACCACTGCGTAATTTAGGGAGATGGCCGCCAGCATCTCCGCCACGAATTCGATGGGGATATTTCTTGCAATGCAGAGATGATGTACCAGCGCCAGCGCCATCACAAGCTCACCCTGCAGCCGATGCAGCAGCGGCAAACGCTCACTGTTGTTCCAGCCGAGGCCTGGTGTTGGTACGACAATATCGGCAAGTATGGTTGTAATATTCGACAGGGACTGTGCAGCAAGCTGCTCCTGTAATATTCTCACACAGGCCTGATCGGCTTCCACTGCTATCACCTGCCCGGCATAGCGCGCAGCAAGCAGGGAAAACCTGCCGGTATTTGCTCCAAGATCGATCACGCTGCGGGGCTGAAGGGCCTGTAACACGAAAACCAGCTGAGCGGTCTTATCGTCCATATACTCGGTGGATGCGATATCAATATCATAGTACTTTGTCCAGCGCCTGCCTGCATTCTTCGTTTTCCATTTACCGATACCCCGCCGCAGCATACTCCATAACAGTTGCAGCTTCTGACGCGACATAGAGCTTCGATGGGCGCCGCCATCCCTGTCGGTATACTTTGCGTGCCAGTGAAGATGTAAGACAGCGGTGAGATCAAACCACGATCTGCGTTTCAGGTTGCGGCTGATAAAAGGCAATTCGAACCCATTGATAGACGCGGATAAATACCTGCCCCAGTTATCGTGGTTAAAGGTCATCAGGGCGAACGGCCCGAGCATCGACTCGCAAAACTGCCGGTAAGCGATCCAGGGCGTGCCCTCCTTGTAAAATTCAAAAGACAGCGTATCGATAAAAATGCAATGCCTGCCCTGAAAACTGAAATTGAAAGGTGTGGCATCTTTAAGTATCATGCCATACCTGAGTGCCATGGTATTGATCTGAAGGAACTGCAGGAGCACCTGCTTCCATTGCTCTGTGGTCCATTCGTAAGGATAAGTAATGCAGAAGATTCGCTCGGGAACCAGCACTTTGTGATAGGCTGCTTTTTCTTGGGCAGTCATCAGGTTCTCACGGTGCGGAATAAGCAATCCTTCATCCACCAGCTCCTGGTATAAGCCGGACTGCATCAGCATATCATACTGTGCGGCATACTCCCGGGATACGAAACGGAATACGGAATCGTTTTTCAGAATGACAAAACCGCTGTTATCCCTGTAAGAGATGGCCTGTTTCATTCAGCGCGTTTCTTGTGTCGGTACATTCTGAAACCGGCAAAAAGATGTCTGAAAAAATGAATGCTTTTTTTGAAGAAGACAGCGGCAGTAAGCATAGCCGAAAGGATCACCTGGAATAGAAGGCTGCCTGAACCAGGGTCCAGGTAAAGCAATGGATTTTGGATAGTCATGGTTGCGATTTTAATATTAATTGAAACAAATATATAACAATTTTTATATTATTCATTTCTTTCTCATGACCAAGACACGGGGTAACGTATTTTTGCAGCTCATGGGACAAAAAAAATTAATTCGTTTCGAAGCGATCCGGCATTTTGCCAATGTGCTTGAGTATCCGCAGGATATGAAAGGAAAATGGTCAGGATTCTTCCGGAACCCCGGGAAACTGACCCTTGAACTGGCCTGCGGCAAGGGAGAATATGCCGTGGGCCTGGGTCGGCTCTACCCCCAACGCAATTTTATCGGGATGGACATCAAGGGCAACCGTATCTGGCGCGGCGCAAAAACAGCGCTGGATGAAGGGCTCCGGAATGTGGCATTCGTTCGTTCACATATCGACAAGATCACCGATTATTTCGCCGGCGGAGAAGTATCAGAGATCTGGATCACATTCCCCGATCCGCAACTGCGCGGTTCGAGAGCCAAAAAACGACTGACCCATCCGAGATTTTTAAGATTGTACCGCCAGGTGCTTGCGCCGGATGGCATCGTCCATCTCAAGACCGACAGCCCCGATCTTTATAAATTTACATTGGATGTGATCGGCCTTTATAACCTTGCGCTGATCGAAGAGAGCGCGGATGTATACGCCCAACCCGTTGTCAAACCCGAACTGCAGATCAAAACGCATTATGAAAGTCTCGACATCGCACAGAGCAACAGGGTACATTATATCTGTTTTCGCGTCGACAGGGAATTGCCTTTGGAAAAAGATGATATCCTAAAACAACTATACCGTGAGCAGGATGCTGACTGAAGGCGTGGACTTTTATTATGACGCCAATGGCTATATGGTGCTGACAGAAAAATATCACCTGGAAAAAGGCTATTGCTGCGGACTTGGTTGTCTGCACTGCCCTTACAATTATGTTTCGGTGCCCGAACCAAAAAGATCCGAACTGCTCGATCGCCGAAACCAGGACGAAACCACTTAACTTACGATCCTTAATGCTTCTATGGGTCTTCTCAGATTATTCCTCGCTATTTCCGTTCTTCTTTTCCACGCCAACACCGCCGGGCTGCAGTTCGTCGGCGGCGGAATTGCAGTGGAAAGTTTTTTCCTGATCTCGGGTTTTTATATGTCGCTGGTGCTCAATAAAAAATATACCGGCGTAAACAACAGCTACTCGCTTTTTATTACGAACCGGCTGCTCAAGATCTATCCTTCCTACTGGACCATCCTCCTGCTGACCGTGATGATGCAACTCATCGTCTGGCTTTGCACCGGCCAGCCGGTCTTCGTGTTATACCAACTGGTGCATTACAAGCTGAATTGGGGGGCCATTGCTTTTCTCTCTTTCACCAACCTGGCCCTGTTTGGGCAGGATATGATCGGGTTTATGATCCTCAACAAGGCAACGGGCGCACTCGTGTTCACCACCGATTTCCTGAAAGCTTATCCTTTTGTGTTCAGCTTTGTTTTTATTCCCCAAGGCTGGTCGCTGGCGGTGGAACTATTGTTTTACCTGACTGCCCCATTCCTGGTGCGGAGAAAAATGTATGTGGTACTGATCATCATGGTACTGGTGCTGGCGCTCCGGGTCTGGCTGCTGGATGGATTGCACCTTCCTTACGATCCATGGATTTTCCGGTTCTTTCCCTCCCAGCTGCTTTTTTTCCTGCTAGGCAATATGGCGTATAGGCTTTATATTTTTTCACAACAAAGGATAGAGATCAGCGCAGGCGCCGTGAGGCTTGTGCTGGCTGCAGCAATAGCGGCAACCGTTCTCTATCCATACGTCTCCAATAGTTTTCCAAAACGGGAAGCTTACTATGCCGTGGTATTCCTGGCGTTGCCGGTAATTACCAACGCCCAGCGCGTTTTCAAATACGATACCCGGTTTGGAGAGCTGTCCTATCCCGTTTATCTCGTGCATATGCTGGTACTTTCCACGCTTAAGACCCTGCAATCACAATTTCCTTCCCTGCAGGTGCTGCCCGTAAGTCTGACCACACTGGTCATCAGCATTGCGGCCGCTGCCATGATCAATGCCTGGGTAGTAAGGCCGATCAACCGCTACCGGCAGTCCCGCGTAAAACCGGTGATGGCTGCCTGAGCAAATTCTGTAAATTGCTGCAAACACCTGATGTGCCCGCAAAAAAACCAGCAGTCGAAAAAGCCCGCAGCGTTCTTCCCAGCGGCCGGAAAGACAATAATTTTTTTGAACAGGTGTATGAAGTGGCGCGACTGATCCCGCGCGGCCGTGTCACCTCCTACGGCGCCATCGCCGCATTTCTCGGCCCCAAAGGCAGCGCCCGTATGGTAGGCTGGGCCATGAATGGCGCGGGAAAAATTAAACCCAAAGTGCCCGCACACCGGGTCGTTAACCGCCAGGGCATGCTCTCCGGCAGCGCCCATTTCGGATCACCTACCCGCATGGCAGAACTGCTCAAAAAAGAAAAAATAAAAGTGAAGAACAATCAGGTGGTGGAGTTCGCAAAACATTTCTGGGACCCGGCGGTGGAATTGGAGATTTGAGACTGCGTCTGTGGTTTGGGGTTTGGGGTTGATTCCATTTATAACGAACTATAGCGACAGAAATGCCATAAGTGTCAATCCACAAACACCAAAAACCTACTCCAGACTCCTAACTCCTAACTCCAGACTACCTATAGTACGGGCTGATCATCCAATACACCACCGGCCCCGTAACCGCTACATAGAACCAGAGCGGCCAGGTGATCCTTGCGAGTTTTTTGTGTTTGTCGAATTCTGCGGTAAGTCCGCGGTACGCGGTGAACAGGATAAAAGGAAGGATAAGACCTGCCAGCAGGATATGCGTACTCAGGATAAAGAAATATACCATGCGGCTATTGCCCACCAGCTGCAGTTCCTGGGCCGATACAATCCCATCATGATCCGCATCGCCGAACCGCGCTTCGCCGGCCAGCAAATGATGGGCGATATAGGATAGTAGGAACAGTACCGACAGGATCAGCGCCACCATCATCAGCTTTTTGTGCAGCAGGTACTGCCCGTTTTTCACCGCCCATAAAGCGGCCAGCAGCAATACGGCAATGATGGAATTCAGCACGGCATTGATCATCGCGAAGATGTGAACATTGAAGCCCAGCTCTATATTCAGCTTATACCTGCTGAGCACACTGACCAGCACAAAAACAACTATCGAAAAGATGCCGATCAGCCATCTGGCTCTTTTATCATTTTTTTGAAGGGAAGGAGGAAGCATAATCAGCAGTTTGATCAGCCGCTCTTTTTACGCCGGCTGCGCATATACAACATGAAAAATATTATAAGGCATACCACCAGCAGCCATAACCAGCTAAGGTCAATGATCTCGCGGAATACGGTGCTGGGTTGCTTTCTATCTTTCTCCAGCATCAGCAAACCGATGTCCCGGGCCAGTTGCGAGAGCGAATTCGAATCGAGCCCGTTGTAATAGCCCCGTACTTTATAATCGCGGTCCAGCACCACGAACCGGCTGGTGTGCACAAAATCCGGACTGATCGGCTCCTCGCTGTACTTATCTACTTTCAGTTCTTCGAAGATGAATCGGTAGATCGAATCCCGGTTGCCGGTCAGCATCCACCAGTTGTCGTGGCTTACGCCAAATTTATCCGCATAGGCTTTCAGCACCGGTACGCTGTCGTGGTTGGGATCGATGGTAAACGAAACGAACTGAACAATGGAGGTATCGATCTTCTTGCGGGTATCGCCGCCGCGGATGAACGACTGCTGCAGCAGCGACATGTTCTTCGTAAGTTTCGGGCAGATACCGGCGCATCGTGTAAAAAAGAAATCGGCCACGATGATCTTGCCAGGCTTATCATACAGGCTCACCGTATCGCCCAGCTGGTTTACGAGCCGGATATTTTTAGTGGTATGCCAGATGGTATCGGTACTGAGCTTGCCATTGTCGGTATGCTCGATCACCGTATCCATCAGCAGGTGCCTGGGCATTACCACAGCACGGTCGCTCGCGTATTTCAGCACCAGGTAACAGCAAATGGGCAGCAGCAACGCCACTGAAAGACCCAGTAATGCTTTTTTATTCATACTGCAGTTGGTATAAAAAAACCATCGGCTTACAGGCGATGGTTTTTAATATGATGAGATAGCCTGGCTTACTCAGCTTTCTTTTCTTCCGGCTTCGCTTCTTCTTTTTTGAGCTCTTCTTTCTTTTCTTCCGCCTTGCCTTCTTCTTTCGGCGCTACTTTGATGGTGCTCTGCTCTTTAAAATGCGGATCATAGGT
>JAFBAN010000133.1 GCA_019247775.1 Chitinophagaceae bacterium
CACCATCAGCGGTACACTGACTACAGCTAACCAGCCGAACATCACTACGCTGGGTACACTGACTAACCTGACCGTCGCCAATAATATCGACGCCAAGACCCTCAGCGCTACTATTACAGATGCCAACCAGCCATTGATCACAACCCTCGGCACACAGACTGCCTTAACAGTAAGCGGTTTGCTCAACGCAGGAAATATCAGCGGTACACTTACCAACGGTAACCAGCCGCTGATCACCACACTGGGCGGTCTTCAGAATATTACCGTAACAGGCAATATCGTAGGTGGTACATTCAGCGGAATATTGGCTCCGGGAACGTTGAACAGCATTACCTCACTGGGTAATCTTTCAGCATTGACGATCACAGGTAACCTGACGGCTAACACCATCAGCGGTACGCTTACTACGGCCAACCAGCCAAACATTACAACGCTGGGTACACTGACCAATCTGACTGTCACCAATAACATTGACAGCAAAACGATCAGCTCTACCATTACCACGGCCAACCAGCCGAATATTACCACGCTGGGTACACAAACAGCACTTACCGTAACCAATCAGGTGAAAGCCGGCAGCATCACCGCTACAAGCGGCTATCTCGGAAATCTGACGGTTGCCGGTACCGTTACCGCCGGCAGCTTCAGCGGTGTGGTAAGATATATCGACACCGCCAGTATGCTTTCAGGCTATGCGCGGTACGGCCATGTGGTTAAATACAACGATACCCTCGGCATGCTCAATAACAGGATGAAGATCTCCGATACGGCTACGATGATGTCGGGCTATGCAAAAGTGGGTCAGACATTCCTGATCAAGGATACCGCCAACTTCCCGATCTGGCAGAATAAGATCACTATCTATGATACTGCCCAGATGATGTACGGCGACCAGGTCAATACCGGTTATGCACGCTATGGCCAGGTAGTGAAATACAAGAACCTGACCGACTTCAGTCTGAACGAAATTGATGCGGCCACCCTGATGCAGACCAATAACCTTATCGCAAGCGGTCATGTGGATGCAGGCACCCTGTCTGTGACCGGAACCGTGGAAGCAGGTCAGTTAAGTGGTGTCTTGAGTTCTACCGCGCTCGCAAGTATCACCAGCATAGGCACACTTTCGCAGCTCACCGTCTCGGGAACCGTCAGCGCGGCCGGACTCACCATAGGCGGCAGCGTAACAGCGGCAGCATTAACTACAACAGGAGGATTATCGGTCGGTACGGGGGCGACCATTGGCGGTAGCCTGTCCGTAACCGGAAGCATACGATCGTCGGGACTGACGGTCGGCGGCAGCATTACGGCCGCATCGATCACAACAAGCGGCAACGTGTCGGTAGGGGGCAACCTTGCCATCACGGGTTCGTTCAATCCAACGAATATCAATACCTCGGGTAATATTACTTCCGCGCAAAGCATCACGGCGGGTACATTCAGCACCACAGGTACCGGTAATGCGATCATCGGAAGCGGCGGCTTATCTGTAAGCAGCGCGGGCATTACCACAACCGGAACATTATCCGCTGCAGGCTTAACGGTAGGCGGCAGCATTACGGCGGCATCGCTGACCACTACCGGCGGCATATCGGTGGGCACAGCGGGTGAAACCAATGCAGGTAATCTGTCTGTAACCGGTACTATCCGGTCGAGCGGGCTCACTGTAGGTGGCAGCATCACAGCATCTTCGTTGACAACCAGCGGAAATGTATCGGTAGGCGGTAACCTGGCCATCACCGGCTCATTCAATCCGACGAATATTAATACCAGTGGCAACATCACTTCGGCACAAAGTATCACGGCGGGTACATTCAGCACCACGGGTACCGGCAATGCGATCATCGGGAACGGTGGTCTTACTGTCAGCGGCGCAGGTATCACTACTACCGGCACTTTATCCGCAGCCGGTCTTACTGTTGGCGGCAGTGTAACTGCAGCTTCCTTAACGACCAGCGGCAATGTATCGGTAGGGGGTAACCTTGCAATTACCGGTTCGTTCAACCCAACCAATATCAATACCGCAGGAAATATCACTTCGGCCCAAAGCATTACGGCAGGTACATTCAGCACCACAGGTACCGGCAATGCCATCATCGGAAACGGCGGTCTTACCGTCAGCAGCGCAGGCATCACCACAACCGGAACTTTATCTGCAGCAGGCCTTACTATTGGTGGCAGTGTAACAGCAGCTTCGATCACAACAACCGGCGGCTTATCTGTTGGTACCGGCATCACAGCCCAGGGTAATATCTCTACTACCGGACAATTGTCTGCCAGCGGACTCAGTGTAGGCGGCAGCATCGCAGCGGCTTCTATTACTACCAGCGGCAATGTATCGGTAGGCGGTAACCTCGCAATCACCGGTTCGTTCAACCCAACCAATATCAATACAGCTGGAAATATCACTTCGGCACAAAGCATCACAGCGGGTACCTTCAGCACCACAGGTACCGGTAATGCGATCATCGGAAGCGGTGGCCTTTCTGTCAGCAGTGCCAGTATCACCACAACCGGAACCTTATCTGCAGCAGGCCTGACTGTTGGCGGCAGTATAACGGCAGCTTCGATCACAACAACCGGCGGCTTATCTGTGGGTACCGGCATCACAGCCCAGGGTAATATCTCTACTACCGGACAATTGTCTGCCGGCGGACTCAGCGTAGGCGGAAGCATCGCAGCGGCCTCTATCACTACCAGCGGCAATGTATCCGTAGGCGGCAACCTGGCCATCACGGGATCATTCAATCCAACGAATATCAATACCTCTGGTAATATCACATCTGCACAAAGCATCACGGCGGGTACATTCAGCACCACAGGTACCGGTAATGCGATCATCGGTAATGGTGGCCTTACCGTAAGCAGTGCGGGCATTACCACTACCGGAACCCTGTCAACAGCCGGCATTACATCCAGCGGCAGCATTACCGCATCAGCGATCACTACCACAGGAGGTTTATCTGTAGGAACCGGTATTGTAGCCGGCGGAAATATATCCACCACAGGTCAGATCTCTGCCGGCGGTATCAGTGTCGGCGGCAGCATTACCGCATCGGCGATCACTACTACGGGAGGTTTGTCTGTAGGAACGGGCATTGTGGCTGGTGGAAATATATCAACCACCGGTCAGATCTCTGCGAGTGGCCTTAGTATTGGCGGCAGTATTACCGCTTCAAATATTGTTACCCAGGGAGGTATTACAGTTGCCGGTAATATCACCGCGGGAGATATAAGCACAACGGGAACGGGTGGCATTACAGTAGGCACCGGCGGGTTATTTGTAAGCAGTGCAGGCATCACTGCCACCGGCAGCATCCAGGGTAGTGCCCTCTCCATCAGCGGACAGGCTACTGCAAAATCATTTAACCCTGGCTTCAGCACTACTGCAACGGCTGCAGGTACCACTACGCTGACCGTTAACAGCAACTATATCCAGGAATTCACCGGCAGCTCAACGCAGACCGTAACACTTCCAGTGGCAACAACCATGCAGGTGGGCCAGTCATTCTTTATCCTGAACAACAGTACCGGTAATGTTACCGTTAACTCTTCCGGCGGTCAGGTGGTTAAGGTATTGACGCCTAACTCACAGTTGCTCGTAACCTGTGTACTCAACAGCGGTACAACGGCAGCATCCTGGAACCAGTCTACCACCAACAGCTTTATCACCGGCGGCGGTATCGGCGCGGCATTGACATCTACCAACCTGAATACTACTACCGAAACGATCCTGGTAAGCTCACTGCCGCTCTCTGCAGACAGGTTGCTTGCAGGAACGGTGGTGAGGGTTACGATCGACGGCTTTATGAGCCCGGGCGGTGTTGCCAGAACGCCTACATGGAGGATCCGGACAGGTACGCTTGGAACGACAGGCGATGCCCAGGTACTTTCGTTTGCCGGTGCAGCAGGCGCAACTACCGGTGCACAGGCGCCGTTCAGGGTTGTTCTAGAAATGACGGTAAGAAGTGTTGGCGCATCGGGCGCAACGAACGGCCTGCTGCAGTTGGTCAACAGCGGTACAACCGGTATCTCAACCACGGCTACACAGGTTATCCTGCCAACCGCATCGACGATCAATACGACTACCAGCGGCAATATCATCTCCGCTACCTGCCAGTTCGGCTCGGCGCCTACTTCGTGCGTTATTACCAATGCGATCATGGAGATCGTGAACAGATAACATTTCCGCTGCAGACCGAATGAGAAACTGCCGGGATATTTCGGACACATTTAATTAATTTAGGGCTATGAGATGCTTATTGATCCTTTCCCTTTGTTTGATATTGCTGTCGGCTAATGCACAAAAGAACCCGGCAACGCAGGGCCCTGTACCAAAACTCAGGTCAAAGGACGACTCTGTTCAATATGCACTGGGCGTCTTCATGGGGCAATGGATCGTAAAGAACGGATTCGTTACCCTGGACCAGGGACTTTTCATGACCGGCCTGAACGATATGCTGCGCAACAAGCCGCGGCAGATAAAGGATGAAGCCGTAGGCCCGCTTATCACCAGTTACCAGCAAAGCGTGCAGAAAGATGTGGCCAAAAAGCTGGAGGCGCAGCTGTTTGCCAACCTGAAAGACAAACCCGGTCTGGGTAAGCTTCCCAGCGGCGTGCAGTATTTTGTTCATAAGCAGGGGAAGGGCATCCGGCCTTCGGAGTCAGACTCCGTGATCATCAATTTCAAAGGCACCCTGGCCGATGGCACCCTGTTCGAAGACACTTATTCCAAAAAGATCGCCATCGCCACCATGCCTAAATCGGTGATGCCCGGCCTCGCGGATGCGCTGCAGATGATGCCGGAAGGATCTATCTGGGAATTGTATATCCCCTCGGCAATGGCTTATGGCGACAAAGGCAACGGTACCATTATTCCTCCCAACAGCGCCCTGATAATGCTGGTAGAACTGGTACTGGTAAAAAGAAACAGTTAATCATTAACTAAAAAATTAGTTATATCCGCCTGAATAACTATCTTTAATGCATAAAACAACTGATATGAAAAGAACGATCTTACTCGTTACCTGTGTAGCTTTTATAGGTTCCGCTTTCAGCCAGAGCCAGCGGCCCGCCCCCAAAACTTCGGCACTGGAAGATACCACGCAATACGCGCTGGGTGTTTATATGATGCAGCAGCTGTTTGCCCGCACCGGCTTCGTGATCACCAATCCCACGATGTTCAAGAAAGGCATCGATGATGTGATCCAGAAGAAAAAGACCATGATCGATGCAGCCAATGCAGAGAAATGGCTGCTGGCTTACCAGGACGAATTCCGCAAGGAAAAAGGCCGGATCCTCGAGCAGAAACTGTTCGCCCAGGCCCAGAAAACGACCAATTACCGTCAGCTGCCTTCGGGAGTGATGTATACCGTGGTAAAACCGGGCCAGGGCAGAACGCCATCGGGCCGCGATACCGTGGTAGTGAATTTCAGCAGCCAGCTGCCTGATGGCACCGTGATAGAAGACGCCAACAAAAGCAAACAGTCTTATATGATCCTGGTATCCGAAATGATGCCGGGTATGCGCGACGTGATCCTGCAGATGCAGGAAGGCGCCATCGTTCGTGCCCTGGTACCCGCCAGCCAGGCTTATGGCGCCCAGGGAAATGGCAATGTACCACCGTACTCAGCCCTGGTCTGCGATATCGCGCTGGTGAACGTGAGACCAGCCAGATAGTTGATAATCATATAGTTACGAAAGCAAAAGTCAAAAGGCAAAAGTCAAAACCAATTATTTTGACTTTTGCCTTTTGACTTTTTACTTTCTTATCCCCACGCCAATTTAATCTTTCGTAAACCTTTTTGCAATCGCTATAATTCCTACCTTTGCCGCTCGAAAAAATAAATACATTTTATGGCGGATTTGAAACTACAACGCAATTTTGGGATTGCCGCTCACATCGATGCCGGTAAGACCACCACAACCGAGCGTATCCTGCGCTACACGGGTATGATCCACAAGATCGGTGAAGTACACGACGGCGCGGCTACCACAGACTGGATGGAGCAGGAGAAGGAGAGGGGTATCACCATTACCTCTGCCGCCGTAAGCTGCCAGTGGAATTTCCCCACTGTAAAAGGCAAAGCAGACGCCAATACCAAACAATACTATTTCAATATCATCGATACTCCCGGACACGTGGATTTTACCGTGGAGGTAGAGCGTTCCATGCGCGTACTCGATGGTCTGATCGCCCTGTTCTCTGCAGTGGACGGCGTAGAGCCGCAGTCGGAGACCGTTTGGCGCCAGGCTAACCGTTACAAGGTTCCGCGTATCGGTTTCGTAAACAAAATGGACCGTTCAGGTGCAGACTTCCTCATGGTTGTTAACCAGGTGAAGGAAATGCTGGGCGCGAAAGCCGTTCCCCTGCAGCTGCCCATCGGCGCCGAAGATAATTTCAAAGGCGTGGTGGACCTGATCAAAATGAAAGGTATCATCTGGCATATGGAAACCGAAGGCATGACCTTCGATGAGATCCCTGTTCCGGACGATATGATCGAAGAAGCCAACCAGTGGAGGCAGAACCTCGTGGAAGCGGTTGCAGAATACGACGACAAGCTGATGGAGAAATTCTTCGACGATCCCAACAGCATCACGGAAGACGAAATGCATGAAGCGATCCGCAAAGCCACCATCGACCTGAGCATTGTGCCGATGATGTGCGGTTCTTCATTCAAGAATAAAGGCGTACAGACCGCGCTCGACGCAGTTTGCCGCTACCTGCCCAGCCCGGTGGATATCGAAGATACCGTGGGTACCAACCCCGATACCGGAGAACAGATCGTGCGCAAGCCAAACCCGAAAGAACCTTTCGCAGCCCTGGCTTTCAAGATCATGACCGATCCGTTCGTGGGTCGTCTGGCGTTCTTCCGCTGTTACAGCGGTCACCTCGACGCAGGTTCTTATGTACTGAACGTGCGCAGCGGTAAGAAAGAGCGTATCAGCCGTATCATGAAAATGTTCGCCAACAAGCAGAACCCGATCGATTTCATCGAAGCCGGTGATATCGCCGCCGCGGTTGGTTTTAAAGAGATCAAGACCGGTGATACACTGTGTGATGAAGATCATCCGATCACACTCGAGAACATGTTCATCCCTGAGCCTGTGATCGCCATCGCGGTTGAGCCTAAGACCCAGGCCGACGTTGATAAAATGGGTATGGCCATCGCCAAACTGGTAGAAGAAGATCCGACCCTGCGTGTTAATACCGACGAAGATACCGGTCAGACCATCCTGCGTGGTATGGGTGAGCTTCACCTGGAGATCATCATCGACCGTATGCGCCGCGAATTCAAAGTGGAAGTGAACCAGGGTGCGCCGCAGGTGGCTTACAAAGAAGCATTCGGCAACACCATCGATCACCGTGAAGTGCTGAAAAAGCAGTCGGGCGGTCGTGGTAAATTCGCCGATATCCAGTTCTCTATCGGCCCTGCTGATGAAGAATGGATGAAAGAGAACGAAGGCAAACATTTCCAGTTCGTGAACGATATCTTCGGCGGATCGATCCCCAAAGAATTCATCCCTGCGATCCAGAAAGGTTTCGAAACTGCGATGACAACGGGCGTACTCGCCGGTTACCCGGTAAACAATATGAAAGTGCGGATCTTCGACGGTAGCTACCACGATGTGGATTCCGATTCGATGTCGTTCGAATTGTGTGCCAAATCCGGTTTCCGCGAAGCAGGCCGCAAAGCCAAGCCCACATTGCTCGAGCCGATCATGCGTGTGGAAGTACTCACGCCCGACCAGTACATGGGTGATGTTACAGGCGATCTTAACCGCCGCCGCGGTATGCTGGAAGGTATGGACAGCCGTGCCAACCTGCAGGTGATCAAGGCCAAAGTGCCGTTGAGCGAAATGTTCGGCTATGTAACCCAGCTGCGCTCACTCTCATCAGGCCGCGCTACTTCAACCATGGAGTTCAGCCACTATTCTCCGGCTCCGAACAATATCGCCGAAGAAGTGATCGCGAAAGCCAAGGGTAAAGTGAAAGTGGAAGATTAAACATTACAGAAGACAGTATAGAAATAAAAATGTCGGAGCGTTTGCTCCGACATTTTTTATTGGACGATGCCTATTTGCAGTTATTCTTAAGCACTGCCGCCGCTTCCGAATAACCCTTGCTGGCAGCCAGCGCTATCCATTTACAGCCGCCGTCTTTCTCGCCCAGGTTATAATGCGATGCGCCCTTGAAGTATTCGCTCTTGCCATCCTTCGATACATTCATTTCGATCGCTTTGTCGAAATAAACGATGGCTTTCCTGTATTCATGGATATTGAAATAGCAGATGCCTGCATTCTCCCAGATCACATAATTATTCGGCGAGAGCTCGCCTGCTTTCAGAAAATTGGCTGCCGCAGCAAGATAGAGCGGCTTGTCTGCAGGCGGCGTTGCGGCTTTTGCTTTGGCAAAATCGGCGATCGCTTTATTGTACACGTCCTGCGCTTTGGCCAGCTTCTGGAGCAGCGCCTGCTGATTGGCTGCATTCGTACCACTGGTAGCTGCATTGTTTTTCAGCGCCTGCAGTTCGTTCTTGCGCTGCCTCAGCAAAGTATCGGTTGCATCGCCTTTGAACAGGTTGAGACCGCTGTCGGCAAATGCCAGCAGTTTGGGCACGATGGGATAGCCCTTCACTTTCAGCATGGCGCGGATGTATAAGTCCCAACCGAAAGGATGCATCCGGTGCGCATTGTATTCATTGAACGCTTTCTGGATCCTGGCGCTGTCATTGGTCATAGACAGTACCGCCATCAGCGTCTGGTAATAGGTCTTTGCCTTGGGCCTGGTGTAGAATGCTTTTTCCGCGAACATGGCGGCGCTGTCGTATTTCTGCAGGTGGAAGTACACATTCGCTTCGAGGAATTCGGAATAGCCCGTCAAAGGATTTGCCTTGGTGCCCTTCTCAAGCAGTACCAGGGCCTCCCGGTATTTGCCCGCT
>JAFBAN010000113.1 GCA_019247775.1 Chitinophagaceae bacterium
GGGTGAAATCAGTAGCTGACGGTGCACGCGAAGCAGGTCTGCAATTCTAATTAGAACAACAATTTTAATCGTTAGATAGATGTCTAAAGTAAACGTAAATAAGGTGAAATCCGGTGGTGAACTGGAACTGAAAGAGAAAGTAGTTGCCATCAACCGCGTGGTGAAGACCACCAAAGGCGGCCGTACTTTCAGCTTTTCTGCCCTGGTAGTTGTAGGCAATGAGAACGGTGTGGTAGGACAAGGCCTGGGTAAAGCAAAAGAGGTTCAGGAAGCCATTTCAAAAGGTATCGAAGACGCCAAGAAGAACCTGGTGAAAGTACCGGTAATGCATGGAACCATCCCCCACGACCAGTGGGCGAAGGAAGGCGCTGCCAAAGTGTTGATCAAACCGGCCGCTCATGGTGCGGGTGTGATCGCGGGAGGCAGCATGCGTGCCGTACTCGAGAGCGCCGGCGTTACCGACGTACTCGCGAAAAGCCTGGGCTCTGCCAATCCGCATAACGTGGTAAAAGCAACCATCAAAGCGCTGGGCCTGCTGAGGGAACCGGTTCAGGTGGCGAAGAGCCGTAGTCTCAAGCTGAGTAAAGTATTCAATGGATAAACCCCCGGCCCCCTGAAGGGGGAGTTGGGTTAACACAATTATTCAAAAAATAAATAGCCCCTTTAGGGGTTTGGGGTATGAAAAAGATCAAGATCACACAGGTAAAAAGCGGTATCGACAGGTCGGAGCGTCAGAAGCAGACTTTGATCGCACTGGGACTAAAGAAGCTGCATGCCACCAAAGAAGTAGAAGCTACGCCGCAGATCCTGGGCATGGTTAACAAGGTTAGCCATCTGGTGAAAGTGGAAGACGTTGCTTAAGACAATTAACAATTAATAATTAGCAATTAATAATTGAATGAATAATTGGAGCGATCCCGTTATTCATTTTATTTTTCGCCTAATTATTAATTACTAATTATTAATTAACTATTGCGAGTTATTAATTAACTATTGCGAGGGGTGATTCCCCGTAAGTTCAAAATCAGATAAAATGAAATTACACACACTCAAGCCTGCAGAAGGCGCAACGCACAAAGGGATCCGTATCGGTCGTGGTGAAGCTTCCGGTAAAGGCGGTACATCAACAAAAGGTAATAAGGGTGGTCAGAGCCGCGCCGGTTACAAGAGCAAAATGGCGCATGAAGGCGGCCAGATGCCGATCCAGCGTCGTATCCCCAAGCGTGGTTTCAAGAACAACAACCGTATCGAATACAAAGTGTTCAACCTGGGTCAGATAGACCAGCTGGTGGAGAAATACGGTTTCACTGAATTCTCGCTCGAGAACCTGTACATCAATGGACTGGTAGGCCGCACCGATAAGGTGAAGCTGCTGGGCACCGGCGAACTGAAAGCCAAACTGGCTTTCAAAGTGAACGCGGCCAGCGAAAAAGCAAAAGGCGCTATCGAGGCAGCCGGCGGCACCGTTGAGATTATCAAATAATTTTGACGTAAATTGCCAGACGCATTCCCTGCGTCTTTTCGGTTTTAAGTGTTAACGCTTACAATTGCAATTCAGTGAAAAAATTAGTTCAGACATTAAAGAATATTTGGGCCATCGAAGAACTGCGCGGCAAGATCGTTGTCACGCTGGCTTTGGTGTTCACTTACAGGCTCGGCAATCACATCGTATTACCTGGTCTCGATCCCAATAAAATAGAAGTGGCCCAGAAAGCCGCCAAGAGCAATGGCCTGCTGGGTATCTTCGATATGTTCGCCGGCGGCGGTTTTTCGCAGGCTTCCATCCTGGCTCTCGGCATCATGCCTTATATCTCCGCTTCCATCTTCATGCAGCTGATGACCATCCTGGTACCCCAACTGCAGAAGATCCAGAAAGAGGGCGAGAGCGGCCGTAAGAAGATCAACCAGTGGACACGCTATCTCACCGTTATCGTTACTGTTTTCCAGGCGGGCGCTTATGTGGCTTACCTGAACAGTCCCGGTTATGCAGAAGCGATCATGCCTGCCTATAAAGCTTTCTTCGGATTCTCAACTGTGGTTACATTAACGGCAGGTACCCTGTTCGTAATGTGGCTGGGCGAGAAGATCCAGGATAAAGGTCTGGGCAACGGTACTTCCATCATTATCATGGTCGGTATCCTTTCGAGGCTGCCGGCATCCATCATCCAGGAATTCGTGGCGAAAGAGCAGCGCGGTGGTGGTGGTCTGTTGATATTCCTGATCGAGGTCGCTATCCTGGTTACCATTATCATGGGCCTGATCATCCTGGTACAAGGCGTCCGCAAGATCCCGGTAAACTATGCCAAGCAGATCGTGGGTAACCGTCAGTTCGGCGGCGCCCGCCAGTTCCTGCCGGTAAAAGTGAACAGCGCCGGCGTAATGCCGATCATCTTTGCACAGGCGATCATGTTCCTGCCAACGCTCGTATCGTTCACCAACATCGATTCGGCTCAGGGTATCGTCAAGATATTCAATGACCATAGCAATGTCTGGTATATGCTGATCTACTCGGTGATGGTGATCGGTTTTACTTTCCTTTACACGGCATTGATATTTAACCCTAAGCAGATATCTGAAGACCTCAAACGCAACAACGGGTTCATCCCAGGTGTAAAACCTGGTCAGCCTACTGCTGATTATATCGGGTCTATCATGGACAAGATCACGCTGCCCGGTGCGATCTTCCTGGCACTGGTTGGTATCATGCCTGGTTTCGCCCAAAAACTCGGTGTAACGCAGGGCTTCAGCTCTTTCTTCGGTGGTACCTCACTGCTGATCATGGTGGGCGTTATCCTGGATACATTGCAGCAGATCGAAACTTACCTGCTGATGCGCCAGTACGATGGCCTGATGAAGAGCGGACGGGTGCAGGGAAGACAGACTGTTTCTACTACTACCATCTGACCTGGAATGCAGTACTGGATTAATTCCGGAACTGTTCCAGATCTTCAAATAATAACCTGCTGGCAGTTTGCAGCAGGTTTTTTTTAACGATGACCCGACGACCGAATATGATGTTACATAAGACAGAAGCAGAGATCGCATCGATGAAGCAGGCGGCCACACTCGTAAGTAAAACGCTTACCGAAGTGGCGCGGGTATTGAAGCCCGGTATGACCACGCTTCAGATCGATACGATCTGCAATGATTTTGTGCGCGATCATAAAGCCGTTCCTTCTTTTTACAATTACCGGGGCTATCCGCATAATGTCTGTACTTCGGTGAACGATGTGGTGGTACATGGTTTCCCCAATGAAGTACCATTGAAAGAAGGTGATATCGTTACGGTTGATATGGGCGTGATCCTGGATGGCTGGCACGGCGATCATGCATACACATTCATCCTGGGTAATGTAAGCCCGGAAGTACTGCAGCTTGTACGCGTTACCAAAGAATCACTTTACAAAGGCATCGAAAAAGCGATCGTGAATAACCGCGTTGGGGATATCTCCTTTGCAGTGCAGGAGCATACGGAGCGAAAGCATGGCTACGGCGTGGTGCGGGAACTGGTGGGCCATGGCATCGGCAGAAACCTGCACGAAGATCCGCAAGTGCCCAACTATGGCAAACGCGGTACCGGTCCCAAATTAAAAGAGAACCTGGTGCTGGCTATCGAACCCATGATCAATATGGGTACCAAAGAAGTATACACGGAAGATGATGGCTGGACGATCCGTACCCGCGACGGGCAGCCCTCCGTTCATTTCGAACACGATGTATGTATCAAACGGAATAAGGCCCTGATCCTTTCAGACTACAGTATCATTGAAGCGGCCGAGAAAGCCAATGCCGAGCTCAACAGTTCGTATTACTGAGCTTTTGAGTATCTTACACGAAACCGGCAAGATGAAAAAACTCTGCTGCCTTTTCCTGTTTTCCATTCAGATAATCCTTGCGGTTGCGCAATCTCCGCAAACCCTGAAGATCCGTGCCGTCCGCCGGCAGAACGAGAAAGCCTGGATGGCCGAATACTTCGCATTCCTGACCATTCCGAATATTGCCGTCGATACCCAGCATCTCCGTGAAAATGCGAAGTTCATTGTGCAGATGATGCGACAGCGGCAGATCGGCAATATACAGTTACTTCAGCCCGATACCCGCACGGCTCCGCCTGCTGTGTATGGTGAGGTATTGACTCCCGGAGCCACGCAGACCCTTACCTTTTATGCGCACTATGACGGGCAGCCGGTAGACAGCACGCAATGGCTGAAAGAGCTCAGTCCCTTCATGCCCAAACTGACCAATGGGTCACTCGAAAAAGGGGCGGCGATCATTCCCTGGACGGATACCTACGATCCCGAATGGCGTTTGTATGCCCGCGGCGCTTCCGATGATAAGGCAGGAGTGATGGCTATCCTTGCTGCATTCGAAGCGATACAGCGTTCGGGGCAACAGTTGCACTACAATATCAAATTCTTTTTCGAGGGCGAAGAAGAAGCTGGCTCACCGCATTTGTACGAGATCTTTCAAAAATATACAACGCTGTTACGGTCCGATCTCTGGATCATCTGCGATGGGCCGGTGCATCAGTCAGGAAAGAAGATGATCTCTTTCGGTGTGCGCGGCGATACGCGTATGGATCTGACGGTGTACGGACCTTCCCGGCCCCTGCACAGCGGACACTACGGTAACTGGGCGCCCAATCCGGGACTGATGCTCGCGAAACTGTTATCCTCCATGAAAGATGAAAAAGGAAGGGTGACAGTAAAAAGATTTTATGACGATGTTGTTCCCCTGACAAGAGAAGAGAACGCAGCGCTGGCTGCTATACCACCCGTAGGCGATCAGATGAAAAAGGAATTGAAATTCGTTACAGAAGAAATGCCGGGCGTAACCCTGAACGAAGCGATCATGATGCCCTCACTCAATATCAATGGAATGCAGAGCGGGAACATCGGCGCAAAAGCAGCTAATGTGATCCCTGTAACGGCTTCTGCTGTATTGGACCTGCGACTGGTGCCGGGCAATGATTATCAGAAGCAGCAACAGCGTGTTCTTGATCATATCAAAGAGCAGGGGTACTATGTGATCGACCATGAGCCGACGGATGCAGAAAGGAACCGGTATGCAAAGATCGCAAAGGTTACGCCGAGCGATGGATACAATGCCCAGCGTACGCCGATGGATCTTCCTGCGGTACAAAAAGTGATCGCGGCAGTAAGGAGTACCACTTCGGACCAGGTAGTGTTATTGCCATCGATGGGCGGAAGCCTGCCTTTGTTCGTTTTTGAGAAATACCTTAATGCGAAGACCATTACCGTTCCCATCGCCAATCATGATAATAACCAGCATGCCGAAAATGAAAATATCCGTATTGCCAATCTCTGGAACGGTATAGAGACCCTCGCCGCCATTATGCAGATGCAATAGTTATGGAACAGAAAAAACTGGTCGTAATAGGAGGGGGCGCAGCGGGTTTTTTCTGCGCGGTAAATGCAGCAAGGATGAATCCCGGTCTTAAGGTAACGATCATTGAAAAATCGAATAAGCTGCTGGCGAAAGTGAAAGTAAGTGGCGGCGGCCGCTGCAATACTACACACGCCTGTTTCGATATACCCGAACTGAGTACAAAATATCCCCGCGGACAAAACTTCCTCAAGAAAACACTTCACTGGTTCAGTCCCACGAATACCATCGAATGGTTTGCAGAAAGAGGGGTGCAGCTGAAAGCCGAAAGCGACGGTCGCATGTTCCCCACCACCGACAATTCCCAAACCATCATCGATTGCCTCCTCAAAGAAGCCTCGAAATACGGAATAGAAATTCTGATGCAAACCGAAGTCACAAAGATCACTCCTTCCCCCAACGGCTATCTACTCCAGACTTCTAACTCCAGACTCCAGACTAACTATATAGCTCTCGCCTGCGGCGGCTACCCCAAATCCTCCATGTTCGGATGGCTGCACGATCTCGGTCATTCTATCGCCGAACCCGTACCATCTTTATTCACTTTCAATATGCCCGGAAACCCGGTCACAGCACTGATGGGGGTGAGCGTAGAAAAAGCGGTCGTGAAAATACAGGGTACAAAACTTTCAGAGCAGGGTCCGCTGCTGATCACACACTGGGGCATGAGTGGTCCGGTTATTCTCCGGCTCTCCGCATGGGGTGCGCGGCAGCTCGCAGACCTGAACTACCGGTTTACTTTACAGGTGAACTGGCTGCCGGAATACAGCGAAACAACGTTACGCGAACAGTGGCCGCAGCTGCGCAGTGAGCATGGCGGACAGAACATCCATACCAGAAATCCGTTCGGGCTGCCTGCCCGGCTATGGCAATGGCTGCTCGAGGACGCGGGTATCAATCCGGGACAAAAATGGTCGGGGCTCGCATCAAAAGACCAGAACAGGCTGATCAGGAACCTGACCGCGCAGGAATTTCCCGTGAGCGGCAAGACTACTTTCAAGGAGGAATTTGTGACCTGCGGGGGCATTAAACTCGCTGAAATAGAGCCCAATACCATGGAAAGCAGGATCCGGCCGGGGATCTTTTTTGCCGGGGAGATCATGGACGTGGACGGGATCACCGGCGGATTCAATTTTCAGCATGCCTGGACCAGTGGCTGGATCGCCGCTAAAGCTATCGCAGACAGGGCGTTACGGTAAAATTCCGACAGCAATACGGGCTTCAGTTGCGGGAAATGGCCGTTTATATCTTCCAGTCACGCTTCGTGTAAAAATTGGGGAATCCGCCTTGTAGTCTTCCGATTAATTCCTAATTTATTCGCTCAAACTACTAAAAGCAATGCTTATGAAAAAGATCATGGTCACGTTTATGGCGTCCGGTCTTGTGTTGGCTACGGCAACTGCGCAGCAACCCATGATGGGCAATACCGGGAAGCCGGCAGGAGATAGCAGCAAAGCTGCTGCGCCTGCGGCTCCAAAAAAGCCCACTGTGGCGGAAAAGACAAAGGGCAATAAAAAACTCGACGGTCTGTTCACACTTTACCAGGATACTGCTACCGGCAGTGTTCAGATGTATGTGCGGAAAGATCAGCTCGACAAAGAATTCATCTACCAGAGTTTCTCGATCAGCGGTCCTACTGCTTTGTTCCTGAACCAGAGCATGCACCGTCAGACTGCGGTGTTCAAGATCAAGAAAGCCTTCGACAAGCTCGAGTTCTCTATCGTTAACACCGGATTCTTTTACGATAAGAACAACCCGGTAAGCAAAACGGCCGATGTAGATAAGCCCGAAGCGGTTTTCTATCTCGACAAATATTCCATCGAAGATTCGCTGGGGTACCTGGTGAGCGGCGATGGGTTGTTCCTGAGTGAAAAGCTCGATCCGGTAAAGCCGATCTTTGCGCCAAGCCCGGCTGCTCTTTTTACATTCAATCTCGGACAGTTGAATCCTGCAAAGTCGAAATATGCGGCGCTGCGTTCTTTCCCTGAGAACACGGATGTAGTGGTTGATCTGTCTTATGACAATCCAACTACGCTGGCACAGGGCGGCAACGATATCACCGATGCACGTTATGTGCGCGTGAGGATGCAGCACAGCTTCATCGAAATGCCGAAGAATGATTTCGTTTCAAGGCGCGACGATCCGCGTGTGGGTTTCTTCACCCAGCAGCGTAATGACCAGACCAGCATCAGTCCTGTTCCTTACAAGGATATGATCAATCGCTGGAACCTGAAGAAGAAAGATCCCAATGCAGCATTGAGTGAGCCTGTAGAGCCACTGGTGTACTGGATCGAGAATACCACTCCGCTCGAATACCGCGATGCCATTATGCAGGCGGGATTGAAATGGAATGAGGCTTTCGAAAAAGCCGGTTTCAAAAATGCCGTGCAGATGAAGATCATGCCTGATGATGCAACCTGGGATCCTGCAGATATCCGTTACAATGTGATCCGCTGGGTATCTTCTGCTCAGCCTGCATACGGAGCGATCGGGCCCAGTTTTGTGAACCCCCGCACCGGACAGATCCTGGGAGCAGATATCACTGTAGAATGGTTCTCAGGCAGCGCTACCCCGATCTTCGACGATCTGTATAATGGCACGCCAGGCGCGGAGCAAACACCGAGCCTGCGTTTTCCCGGCATCAACATGAACAATTATGATAACTGCACCATCGGCAACGAACTGAAAATGCAATACACCGCCGGTGTTACTGCGCTGGAAGTGGGCGGAGCTTCTGCTGCAGAGATCAAGGAAATGCACAGGCAGTTCCTGACCTACCTGATCATGCACGAGATGGGACATACACTTGGCCTCAACCATAACATGAAGAGCAGCCAGATGCTGTCGCCTGCAGAGATCAACAATACCAGCATTACCCACAGCATCGGCCTGATAGGCTCGGTGATGGATTATCCTGCCATCAATGTGTCGCTCGACAGGAGCAAGCAGGGTGATTACTATACAACAAAAGCTGGCCCTTATGATCTCTGGGCTATTGAGTATGGGTATACGCCTTTCAGCCCGGGAACAGAAGAAGCCGGTCTGACCAAGATCCTCTCCCGCAGCGGCGATCCCAAACTGGCATTCGGTAATGACGGAGATGATATGCGCGCTCCGGGTAAAGCAATGGATCCGCGCGTCAACATCAACGATCTTACCAGCGATGCACTCGGTTATGCTGAAGAAAGATTCCAGCTGGTAAATAACCTGATGGGCAAACTGGTGGGCAAGTATAGCAAAGAGGGCCAGTCTTATGGCGAACTCCGCGCCCGCTACAACACCCTGAATGCACAGCGTAACAACATGATCAATGCAGTTAGCCGCTATGTAGGCGGTGTGTATATCGACAGGAGCTATCCTGAGCAGAAATCAACTACCAAGCCTTATACGCCGGTATCACTGACAACACAGAAAAAGGCGATGGATATCATGAGCAAGTATGTATTTGCGCCGAATGCGTTTGATGCCGACGCGCAGGTATATCCTTATCTGCAGATCCAGCGTCGCGGCTTTAACCAGCCGGGCAATGGCGAGGATTTCAAAGTA
This sequence comes from Chitinophagaceae bacterium, assembly GCA_019247775.1. Lineage (GTDB taxonomy): Bacteria > Bacteroidota > Bacteroidia > Chitinophagales > Chitinophagaceae > Sediminibacterium. The sequence goes on from JAFBAN010000113.1 coordinate 8,953, forward strand.
ACGAACAATGTACTTGCCTTACAGGTGAATGGTACACTGGCGCATATCATGAATCCTTCCACATTGCAGCGTATCACCAATACCCGTCTGTATGGTAACCAGTACAGCGTGGCAGAGGTAATGAGCGACCTGACAAAAGCGATCTTCGATGCAGACATGAACGGCAACGTAAACGTATACCGTCAGTACCTGCAGGGTTCATTTGTACGCGGACTTACACAGTTGATGGCTGAGAATTCTCCTGCCGACAATGTGTCTAAAGCGGCTGCCCTGTATACTGCCAAAAAACTGCGGACCAGACTCGCCGCAGCGCCTGCAACTGCCAATGAAGAAACAAAAGCTCATCGCACTGCGATGGTGTTTATGATCGACAAGGCGTTGAAGACCGATTAATGCTGAATAGTAGCAAATAAAAAATGGCTGCCAACTGGCAGCCATTTTTGTTTGGTGGGATCTCTATTTGGGTTTTTTCTTGGCAGCGTCTTTGTTTGCCTTGAATCGCATATCAGGCGTTCCGTCTTTTTTCAGCGGGCCGGCTGTGGGTTTGTTCTCTTTGAAACGTTTGTCGGGTGTGCCGTCCTTTTTAAGCGGACCGGTTGCCGGTTTGGCGTCGCTGGGTTTGGTGGACGCAGTTGCCGGCGTTGTTTTAGCAGGCGCCGTGGCAACTTTTGCAGATTTGGTTTCTTTCGAAGGCTTTTTTGTTTGCGCGGTCGCAAATGTGGCCATGCAGATCAGGCCGGTCAGTGCAACAAGGATTTTTTTCATATAGAGGTTAATTAGACAATAAATGTAGAAATAGCCTTTGATTGTAGTGAGTTAAGTTTTATTTAAATCCTGGCCGGGCGCCCTCAGGATATCGTAAAGTATAGGCTGCTGATTTTTAGCCTATTAACATCAGATTGTCAATACCAGAAGCCGGACGCAAAACAGATTTCGGGTTGCCCGGCATTTGTTTTAACTTTTGGTAAAATCAGCCATATGAGAAAGGTCAGCGATATCCTGCACCGGAAAGGGAGCCGTGTTACCTGCATCTCCCGCGATACCACTGTAATTGAAGCATTACGCATCATGTCCGAGCAGAATATCGGCGCTGTGGTGGTAATGGACAAGGACGCCTTCCTCGGTATCATGACCGAGCGCGATTATTCACGTAAAGTGATCCTGAAAGGCCGCCATTCCAGCGATACGCCGGCGGGCGAGATCATGTCGAGCGATTTTCCGCCGGTACGTTCATCAGACACCGTGGAGTTCTGCATGCAACTGATGTCGGATAACCATATCCGTTATCTTCCTGTTATCGAGAACGGGCAACTGGCCGGGATCGTCTCTATCAACGATCTTGTAACCGAGACCATCCGCAACCAGGAGGAGACGATCTCGCAGTTGCAGAGTTATATTCAGAGCTGAAGGATTTTGGAATTTTGGAATTTCGAAATTTTGAAATTGGGGCCCGTCTGATGAAGGTTACCCGTAGGCAGCAGCATTTTTAAATTCCAAAATTTCGAAATTCCAAAATTCCAAAATTACCTGGCCGTTTTCACCACTTCCCAATACGCTTTCTTAGGCTGTAGATTCTTATCGAATAATAAAGGATAATCTTTTCTTCCTCTTACCGGGAAATTATCCAGCCAGCTGCTGCGGTCTGAGATGTTCCAGAAGGTAACGCCTGTAATGCTTTTCCGGTATTTTTCGAAAGCCCTGAAACAACGGGTGTACATCTCGATCTGCCTGGATTCTTTTTCGGCAGTGAATTCAGTGGTCGCATCTTCGGGCTTGCGTTCCCTCGCATTGTGCTCTTTGTCATAAACGGAGATATCGAGCTCGGTGATCTGTACCTGTACGCCGAGACTGGCGAATTTTGCCAGGGTATTTTCCAGTTCCTCGGCGCTGGGTTCATTAACCGCCCAGTGTGCCTGAAGGCCTACACCATGGATAGGCACTCCTGCATCTTTCAGGCTTTTTACCAGCCGGTAGATCTTCTCGCGTTTTACGGGATTGATCTCGTTGTAGTCATTGTAAAATAATACGGCATTCGGATCCGCTGCATGTGCATATTCAAAAGCTTTCGCAATGAATTCCTCACCGCAGATCCGGTACCAGGCAGAGGGACGGAGGTACTCGCCGGGTTTGTCGGAGATGGCTTCGTTCACCACATCCCAGGCATAGATCTGTCCTTTGTACCGGTTCACCACCGTGGTAATATGGTCCTTGAGCCGCTGCAATAGCACCGCTTTGCTAACGGTATCGCCTTTTTCATTCGTGAATATCCAGCGCGGCGCCTGGTTGTGCCAGCAGAGATTATGACCGCGGACTTTCAGGTTATTATTCCTGGCAAATGCGACGATGGAATCGGCATCGCGCCAGAAATATTCATTCTCGCGGGGATGTATTGGCCCCATTTTCATCGCGTTCTCCGGTGTAACACTGCCGAAATGTTTCAGGATAAGCGCGGCTTCATCTCCTTTGATCGAGCGCGGAGCTACAGCTACACCCATTGTAAAATATTTTGCGAAATAATCCTTCAATCCAAGCGTGCTGTCAAAACTACCCGAAGCGGCAGTGTGCATTTGTTTTCCGCTGCTGCATTGCATCAGGGTTAGAGCAAAGACTGCAAAGGCGAGGAGGCTGATAATTTTTTTCATGTTGAATGATTAGCTGACGAATAATTGAAGTACCAGCACACCCGCCAGTCCGATAATGCTGATAAGGGTTTCCATGACCGTCCAGGAAAGAAAGGTCTGCTTGAGTGAAAGCCCGAAGAATTCCTTGTACATCCAGAATCCGGAATCGTTGATATGCGATCCGAATACGCTGCCGGCGCCAACAGCCAGCACCATCAGTTCGGGCGCTACATGACCTGTCGCCACCAGAGGCGAAACAATACCGGCGGCAGTGAGGCCGGCAACAGTAGCTGATCCGAGCGTTACCCGCAATAATGCGGTCAGGATCCAAGCGAACACCAGTGGCGGCATCTGCAGCCTGCTGCTGAATGAGGCAATATACTGCCCGGTGCCGCTGTCGATCAGCACCTGTTTGAATGCGCCGCCAGCTGTAATAATGAGCAGGATCATCGCAATGCCTGCCACTGCATCATTCAACCATTTCATTACTTCAGGCATGCTGCGCTTCTGCTTCAGTCCGAAATAGTAAATGGCTACGATCACAGCCAGGAACAGGGCAATATTGGCATCTCCGAAAAATGCGATGATCTTTCTCACTCCACTATCGGCAGGAAAGATCTGCGCGGCGATCACAGAAAGCGAGATCAACACCACCGGCAATAAAGCAACCCCGAAGCTGGAGAGCGTGGGGGGTAATTGACGGGTTGCTTTTTTTTCGGTCTCGCCGAGAAACCCGGTTGTATCTACTTTTATTTTTTTCAAAATATTTCCCAGCAGCGGTCCGGCTATCAACACGGCAGGAATGGCCATACAGATGCCATATACCAGTGTTTTACCTGTATCTGCATGAAACGCGCCGATCAATACCACCGGACCCGGATGCGGTGGAAGAAAGCAATGGGTGGTAGAGAGCGATGCAGCCATGGGGATCGCGATGTACAGCAGGGGCAGCCCGGTCCTTTTTGCAATGGAGAAAACCAGCGGCACCAATATTACGAAGCCGGCATTGTAGTAAAGGGGTATGCCTATCAAAAACCCTGTAACCAATACCGCCCATTGAATATATTTTTCGCCGAATGCATTGATCAGTGTAGAAGAAATGCGCTCGGTAGCGCCGCTGATCTCCAGGATCTTTCCAAGGATAGCGCCGAGGCAAATGATCAATGCCAGGCTGCCAAGGGTACTTCCCACACCTTTTTCTATAGAGGAGATCACTGCGGCCGGTTGCATGCCGAGCAATAAGCCGGTAAGGATCGTGACGAACAGCAGCGACAGGAACGGGCTTATCTTTTTCACCGTCAGGAAAACCTGCAGTGCGATCGCGAATAAGATGATCAGGAAGGTCATTGGCGGATCGTTATGGTCATCGTACGGTGTTTACAAGGGTCCCTATCGGTTCGATCTGTATCCTGATCTCATCGCCGGATCGCAGGGTGAAATCCTGTCCGGGCACAATTCCCGTCCCCGTCATCACCAGGCAGCCATGCGGAAAAGAACATTCGCGATATACAAAACCAACAAGCTCTTCAGGTGTTCTTTTCATCTGGTCGATGCCTACATAACCTTTGAACACGGTTTCTTTATTGCGGATGATATCAAGATAAACAGTTGCGTTTTCGAGTCTGCTTTCAGGCACATACACACAGGGGCCCAGTGCCGCACAGGCATCATAAGTTTTCGCCTGAGGCAGATAGAGCGGGTTCTCGCCTTCGATGCTGCGGCTGCTCATGTCATTCCCGATCGTATAACCCACGATCTTTCCGGAGCTGCTCACCACCAGCGTCAGTTCAGGTTCGGGAACATCCCAGCTCGAATCCCTGCGGATATTCACCTTGTCGCCATGACCTACGATGCGATGGGGGGTGGATTTGAAAAATACTTCCGGCCTTTCTGCTTCATATACTTTGGCGTAGAAATCGCTGCCGCCTGCGGCTTTCGACTCTTCCTGCCTGCCTACTTTGCTGCGGAGATAGGTAACGCCGCAGGCCCAGAGTTCCTGCTTATCGCCAACTGGGGGCAGGATGGTGCCAGCCATCGATCCGGCGCCTGCAGCGCCTGCTGTCAGCCGTTCCATTTTTTGGCGGAGTGCATCATCATTGATGAATTCGTCCCAATGCTCATCGGGCAGGTGATAAAAAAGGTTTTGCTTTTCGATCGTAATGCCCTTACTGGTCTTGTATAATTTCATGCGGATAACTGCCTGTTTTATCAGGACCTTAACCTGACACGCAATACATACATGTCGTTGGTGATGTACAATGTTTTTTGATCGGCGGAGAATGCGCAGTTGGAAGTAGCGTTGTCTACATGCAGCTTACCCAGTATTTTGCCATCCTTGTTAAAGATCCAGATACCGCCGGGGCCTGCGCTGAAAACATTACCGTTCCTGTCGATCTTCATTCCATCCGGCAGACCCTTTAATTTTTTATCATAGCCATTGGCGCTTAGCAGGATGCGGCCATTGACGAGTTTGTCTCCATCGACATCATAGGCATACCAGTTGGCTTTATCCGGATCTGAATTGGCGATCAGCAGGGTTTTCTCACCCGGGAAAAATGCAATGCCATTGGGACGGGTGATGCTGTCGGTGAGCAGGATCACATCGCCGTTTGCTTTTATTTTGTATACACCCTGGAAAGGGATTTCTTTTTTGGGGTCGTCCATATTTTTTTCCAGGCCGTAGGGGGGATCGGTGAAGAAAATTTCACCCGCGCTGTTAACCACCACATCATTCGGACTATTGAATCTGTGACCATCGTACCGGTCTGCCAGCGGTAAAAATTTTGCAGCGGGTTGATCGAGCGATGCATCCATAGCCGCTACCTGGCGATTACCGCACTGACAGAGGATAAGCTTGCCGTTCTGATCCAGCGTCAAGCCATTCGATCCCATCTCTCCGCCCCGCTGCGCGGTGTCTGTATAGCCGGAAGGTTCAAGATAAACCTGCATGCCCTGCGCCGCCGTCCACTTGTAGATCGTATTCTGCGGCACATCGGAGAACAGAAGCATGTTCTGGCCCTCCAGCCATAGCGGGCCTTCACTCCAGTCGAGACTGTCGGCAATGATCTCGATCTTCGCATCTTTCGAAATGATGGAATCCAGCGCAGGGTCCAGCCTTTCGATGCTGCCTGTTGTCTGATATGTTTTTTCCTGCGGCTTTTGCTGACAGCCGGCTATGCAGGTGACAAGCAATAGCGGAATGAATAGTTTTTTCATATAGGTAAGTATCAATATGGCATCAGTGCGAATCCCTGGTCACCTCGCTTCCGGAGCTTCCCTGTAAAAAATCGAGATCGGCCCCTTTATCGGCTCCCAGCACATGATCGATGTATAAGCTTACATAGCCTCTTGTTGCGGCCGGGGCCGGCTTTTTCCAGGCAGCCCTTCTTCTCGCCAGTTCGGCATCGTCCACATGAAGCTGCAGTTTCCGCTGCGATACGTCCAGCTCAATGATATCTCCATCCTGCACCAGGGCCAGCGTGCCGCCAATGGCCGACTCGGGAGATACATGCAGCACTGCGGCGCCATAGGCAGTTCCGCTCATTCGGCCGTCGCTGATCCGGACCATATCCGTTATCCCTTTCTGCAGGATCTTTTTCGGCAGGGCCATATTGCCTACTTCGGGCATACCCGGATATCCCACAGGGCCAACATATTTCAGCACCATTATGCAGGTCTCATCAATATCCAGTTCAGGGTCATCTATCCGTGCATGATAGTCCTCGATGCTTTCGAATACTACGGCGCGGCCTCTGTGTTGCATCAGTGAAGGGCTGGCGGCAGAAGGTTTGATAACGGCTCCGTTTTCTGCGAGATTGCCTTTTACCACTACGCATCCCGCTTCCGGTTTAAGCGGGCTGGAGATAGGAGCGATCACATCTCTGTTGTAACAGTCGGTGAGGCCATTGATATTGTCGTGGTGATTTTTTCCTGTAACGGTAACAACATTTTTATGAAGCTCGTTGCTCAATTCGTTCAGGATCACGGGCAGACCGCCGGCGTAATAAAAGTCTTCCATCAGATAACTGCCCGAAGGCATCAGGTTGAGAAGCAGTGGTATTTTACTGCCAAGTGCATCAAACTCGTCGAGCGTCAGGTCAACACCAATTCTGCCTGCGATGGCCAGCAGATGGATGATAAAATTGGATGAGCCTCCCACTGCTGCATTCACTTTGATCGCATTTTCGAAGGCCGGTCTTGTCAATATTTTGTTTATCGTCAGGTTTTCTTTTACCATTTCCACGATACGTCTGCCGCTAAGCTGGGCCATCACTTTCTTTCTTGAATCGGCAGCGGGTATGGCAGCTGCGCCAGGGAGCGTAAGTCCGAGCGATTCAACCATACAGGCCATCGTACTGGCCGTACCCATGGTCATACAGTGGCCGATGCTGCGGCTCATACAGCTCTCGGCATATTCACATTCTTCCTGGCTCATTTTACCCGTCTTCATGTCTTCGTCAAACTTCCAGACATGGGTTCCGCTGCCGATCGTCTGGCCTTTGTACCGGCCATTGAGCATAGGTCCTCCCGGAACAACGATGGTTGGCAGTCCTACGCTGGCCGCGCCCATTACGGTAGAGGGAGTGGTCTTATCGCAACCTGTTAGCAGTACAACACCGTCTATAGGATTGCCCCTGATGCTTTCTTCCGCATCCATACTGGCGAGGTTACGGAACAACATAGCGGTGGGCTTTAAAAGCGTTTCACCCAGGCTCATGATGGGGAACTCGACCGGGAAGCCGCCTGCTTCCAGTACCCCGCGTTTTACCGATTCTGCATGATCCCTGAAATGGGCATTGCATGGCGTGAGTTCACTGAAAGTGTTGCATATGCCTATAACGGGCCTGCCATCGAACATATCCGTTGGCATGCCCTGGTTCTTCATCCAGCTGCGGTAGATGATCCCGTCTTTGTCCTTCCTGCCGAACCAGTCCTGACTTCTTAATTTCTGCGCCATGTATTTGTTGCGGTTTATGAAACTGTGATGGCTGAACTTAGTGTATTGGATGTGGTCTTCAGTTTTACGCCGGGCTGTCCGCCGCCCACACTGATCATAAGTTTTCCTTTCTGCTGGCGTAGTACACCGTTCTCATCCACCACCGATAACTGTTCCGGTGTAAGTTCGAATTGCAGCATGCGGCTTTCGCCTGCTTTTAGTGCAACCCGTTTGAATCCTTTCAGCATCCGGATCGGCGCTGCCGCCTGGGCTCCGTTGGGGGCAACATACAACTGCACCACTTCCTCGCCGTCCATTTTGCCCGTATTAGTGACTCTTAAACTTACAGAAATTTTTCTGCCTGCCGCAGTGGTTACCGGCGCTTTCAGTTCATCGTACCGGAAATTGCTGTAGCTGAGACCATATCCAAAAGGGAATTGCGGCTCTCCTTTGAAGTAGCGATAGGTACGATTGGCCATCGAATAGTCTTCGAAATCGGGAAGATCGGCGTCGCTGCGGTAAAAAGTAACCGGCAGGCGACCGGCAGGGTTATAGTCGCCAAACAGAACATCGGCGATGGCCGTACCAGCAGACTGGCCGCCATACCAGGCATTCACGATAGCGGGAATATTCGCTGCCTCGGGAATGGCGACGGCGCTGCCGGTCATCAGTACGAATACAACCGGTTTGCCGGTGCTTTCCAGGGCTTTCAGTGTTTCGGTTTGCACGGCGGGCAGCAGGATAGAAGTTCTGTCGCCGCCATTAAAGCCCGGGTTGCTCACCCGCATTTCCTCGCCCTCGAGTTGGGGAGAGATGCCGCCCACAAAAATGATGGCGTCTGCATCTTTCAGACGGTTGGCAAGTGCAGCCAGGTTGGTGCGTTCGAAATTGCCCGTGCGAAGCCTCACGCTGGCTTTCCCTTCCAGTTGCTGGTATTCGAGCGTGATCCTGTACGATTTATTTTTTTCAGTTTTGAGACGATAGTTACGGGCGCCGAACCGGTTACGGGTCCAGGCATTGATGATCTCGCGGTTATCTACAAGAAAGCGATAGCCATCGTCTCCCTCCACTTCGAAAGTAGTTTCGCCATCTGCCACTGCGGTAAAATTGGTAGTGTAGCGTGCAGAAAAATTCAGCGCACGGATATTGCCGTTTACCTGCTCGCCTTCCTGCCAGTTATGGTCAACTGTTTCTTCGGTACGGACCAGGTCGGGATCGCCTTTTAGGTCTTTGTTGGAAAAATATTCTGCTTTAAATCCAGGCTTCCCCTCGAAGGAAAACTGGTTGCGCATGTCTGCATAGGCCAATAGTGTGTCATTGGTATGATTGATCGCTTTTTCGTACACGACTTCAACGCCGGTACCTAATTTGTTTTTTATGCCCTGCAATGCGGTAACGATCTCGGAGGGAGTGCCGTTGTAGTTGCCGAGCACGGCGATTGAATTATCCGCATTCGGACCTACCACCGCTATCTTTCTCAGTTTTTTACTCAGCGGAAGCGTATTCTTTTCATTTTTCAGCAATACGATCGACTGGCGCGCCATTTTCAGGGAATGCGCTTTGTGCTCGGGACTTTCGAGCGTGGAAGCCGGCGTCTGGGCATATTTTACCATGGAAGGAGGATCGAACATGCCCAGGCGGAAGCGGATCATGAACAATCTTCTCAGGGAAACATCCAGTTGTTGTTCGGTGATCTTGCCCTGCTTCACCGCTTCGCCGAGGGCTTTGTAAGAAAAATTGCCGCAGTCGATATCGGTACCATGCAGCACCGCATCGGCGGCCGCACTCATGGCATCGGGATGTGTTTTATGGAAGCGAAAGAAATCGTCGATAGCGCCGCAATCGGAGGTAACATAGCCTGTAAATTTCCAGTCATTGCGCAGGATATTCGTCATCAGCACATCACTGCCGCAGCAGGGCTGTTTCTGGAAAGCATTGTAAGCGCACATGACGCCTGCAACATTCGCATTGGTAACGAGTTCGTGGAAGGCCGGCAGGTAAGTATCCCAGAGATCGTGCATGGAAGGCGATACATCGAAGGAGTGCCTGGAAGGTTCGGGTCCACTATGAACGGCGTAGTGTTTGGCGCAGGCGGCTGCTTTCAGGTATTTGGGATCGTCGCCCTGGAGGCCGCGCACGAAAGCCTTACCCATGGTAGCGGTGAGGAATGGATCTTCACCGTAGGTTTCCTGGCCGCGGCCCCAGCGTGGATCGCGGAAGATATTGATATTGGGTGTCCAGTACGTAAGCCCAAGGTACCTCTCATTCTCGCGATGCAGTTCGATGGCTTTGTTGTGAATGGCGCGTCCTTCGAGTGCAGAATAATCAGCCATCATAGCCAGCGAACCGGTATCCCAGGTAGCGGCCATGGCGATGGCCTGCGGGTACACCGTTACCTTGAATGGCGTCCGCGCTACACCATGCAACACCTCGTTCCACCAGTCATATGCCGGGATCCCCAGTCGGGGAATGGCAGGAGCTGCATTCAGCATCTGCAGCACTTTCTCATCGAGGGTGAGCCGGCTGACAAGATCATTCACCCTGGCTTCGAAGGACAGCTTTGGGTTCCAGAAGGGGAGGGATTTGTAATCTGTCTGGGCTGAACTGGTGAGCACTGTTGCGAGAAGGAATATGCTTAATGTCTTTTTCATATCGGGCGGGTTGAAGATGTAGATTGTTTTTTTACCGCAGAGGCGCGGAGGTAAGAACTCAGCGCCTCTGCGTCTCCGCGGTAATATTTTGCCAGCACTATTTTAATTCCAGTACTACCACGGAGAACGGTGGCAATGTCAATTTCAGTTTTGAGTCGCTCAAAGCCGCGCCGTTGAACGCAGCTGGCTTAATTCTTCCCGGATTGTCGAAGCTGTTATAATTCTGCATCTTGTCTGAAGTGAGTATCCGGCCGCTCACATTCTTATAATTCCCGCCTTCGATGTTAATGCTTACTTCCTGCGGATTGTTCGCATCGATATTCACCAGCGAGATATGGGTGAGGCCGTTCTTATCGCGCGAAGCCGAAGCGGAGATAGCTTTCAGTTTTTCCTTACCCATTTTATAATCGGCACTGGTAACCGAAACCGGCAGCATGGTCGCATCCTGGTGTACATTGTACATCTCCATAACATGATAGGTAGGCGTAAGGATCATCTTTTCTTCATTGGTAAGGATCACAGCCTGCAGCACATTGATGATCTGCGCCAGGTTGGCCATCCGCACACGATCGCAGTGGTTGTTAAAAATGTTCAGCGTGGCGCCGGCGATCATGGCATCGCGCATGGTGTTCTGCTGGAACAGGAAAGCGCCATTGGTACCCGGCTCCACATCGTACCAGCCGCCCCATTCGTCAACAGCGATGGCAATGCGTTTGCGCGGATCGTATTTGTCCATTACAGCGCTATGCCTGCTCACCAGTTCTTCCATCTCGAGCGCGCGCTGCATGGTGGTGTAATATTCTTCTTCGGAAAATCCGGTAGCGGACCCTTTTTTATTCCAGCTGATCACGGAGTAATGGTGTACGCCTACTGCGTCCAGCATATTGTGCGGGATATCGCGCATCAGGGTTTCGGTCCAGTTATAATCTGCATCGCTGGCGCCGGAGGCAATGCGGAAAATGCGGTCGGTATTGCTCCAGCTGGTCATGAACGTGGCGTACTGGCGATAGACATTCGCATACCATTCCGGTTTCATATTGCCGCCGCAGCCCCAAGCTTCATTGCCGAGCCCCCAGTACTTTACATGCCATGGATTGGCCCTGCCGTTCTGCTGGCGCAGATCTGTCATAGGGCTGGTGCCATTGATATGGGTGGTATATTTCACCCAGTCGGACAGTTCCTGCGGCGTGCCGCTGCCCACATTGCCGCTGAGGTAGGGTTCCGCGCCCAGCATCTCGCACATGTTGAGGAATTCATTGGTGCCGAAACTATTGTCCTCTTTCACATTGCCCCACCACACATTGAGCATGGAGGGACGTTTGTCTTTGGGACCGATGCCGTCTTTCCAGTGATAGGTGTCGGCAAAACATCCGCCTGGCCAGCGAAGCACAGGTACTTTCAGTTTTTTGAGCGCGTCGATCACATCGAGACGGATACCGTCTTTGTTCGGGATCTTTGTATTGTTATCACCTACATAAAAACCGCCGTAAATACAATGCCCGAGATGCTCGGCAAAATGGCCGTAGATATTACGGTTGATGATATCTTTTCCTTTGTCGGCCTGCAGCACGACCGTGTTCTGCGACCGGCTCATTCCCGAAGACAGGATGGCGGCCAGTAAGAATATTTTTCTCATGTGAATGGTTTGGCTTTGTTTATTGATAAGCGTTGATCGTTTGAATGGTGCCGTCCGGATTGTATTTGAGTTCGGTCACTTTCACATTGCGCAGATGCGTTTTGCCCGACAACTGCACATCATGGTAAAAAAGATACCATTTGCCCTTGATCTCTACAATTGAATGATGGTTTGTCCAGCCATCTACTGGTTTCAGCACGATGCCTTTATAAGTGAACGGGCCGTATGGCGAATTGCCGATGGCATAGCAGATATTATGCGTGTCGCCGGTGGAGTAGGAAAAATAATATTTGCCCTTGTATTTGTGCATCCATGAAGCTTCGAAGAAACGTTTGTCGTTATTGCTTTCGAGAAAGGTCTTGCCATGCTCATCCACGATCTTTATTTCTCTGGGATATTCCGCAAAACTTTTCATGTCTGCATTCAGCTTTGCGACCCTGGGCAATATGGCCTGCTCAGTCGGTTTGCGCAATGGGCCGTTCGCATCGTATTTGTTGCCGGTCCATTTTTGCAATTGTCCGCCCCAGATACCGCCGAAATACATATAGTAGCTCCCGTCATCGTCTTTGAAGACTGCAGGATCGATGCTGAAACTGTTGGTGATCGGCGTTGGCTCGGCTTTGAAAGGCCCTGCCGGGCTTTTGCTGGTGGCTACGCCGATATGAAAAATATCCTGCTTGTCTTTTACAGGGAAGTAGAGATAATAAGTGCCGTTCTTATAGGCAGCATCCGGCGCCCACATCTGGCGGCCCGCCCAGGGCACATTTTTGATATCGAGTGCGGTGCCGTTGTCAGTTACTTTTCCGCCGATGGAGTCCATTGACAGGATATGGTAATCCCGCATCGCGAAATGGCTTCCGAGATCGTCTTCCTTGATGCCGGCTTCATAGTCGTGGGAAGGATACACATAGATCTTTCCATTGAACACATGCGCCGAAGGATCGGCAGTATAAATATGAGTGACCAGCGGCTGGGAAATGGGTTTCTTTTTCCCGGCCTGACCAAAAGCGGCAACAGATGCCAGCAGGAGTAACGCGGTTGTTGAATGACGCAGCATAATCGATGGTTTATTAAATGGCTTGATGATTTATTTTGTTTCGGGCGGACCGAGATAACTCTGTTTAACGCCGCCCGCATCCACTACCAGTTTCTGTAATACCACGGCCGGGCTGACCATCCAGAATTTCAGAACATGTTTACCTGCCGATGGAATGAAGTGTCTTGTGTTCTTGATGATGATATTGTTCGCTACCCAATCGTTCCAGAGGCGCTGGTTATTGTCGTCTTTATTGATGGAGACAAGCTGCGGGCTTTCGTTGTCGAAGGATACTGCATATTTTAGTCCTTCGTCGTTATGGAAATTAAGTGTAGGCGAGAAATACGCCTGCAGTTTAACAGAATCGCCCTGGGAGAAATATAACTCGTATTCCAGGTGGGGGCCTTTTCCAGGGGCTTGTTCGGGCGCTGTTACTGGCATGATGGTAATAGCTGATCCTGTCCTGCCGTGATCAGGCAATACCTGCCAGCTGATGCCATCTGTATTGACCGCGTTGGAGTAGTGATCAGCTTCTATGGAAATATATCCATCACGTTCAAAGAAAACATTCAGACCATGGTTTTTCGGGATCAGGTTCTTCGCATTTTTTTCCTGGTAGTTATTGTACGAGTCGATTTCCGCCGCACCGGCTACATATTTCAGTTCCGGCATTTTCTGAACATTGGGTTGCTGCCAGTAAGTATAGCCGATATGGGTCTGGTCCATCATATGGTTCCATTTGCCGCCTGCGATAGCGTTATACTCGCGGCTGATCAGTGAATCTTTCGCGTAAAGTTGTTTTACCGAATCGGCTTCGGCATTGGCGCGGGGAGAATTTACGGAAGCATAATATCTGTTCCAGGCTACATGCCGGTACATATCCAGCAGGTTGGAAGAGGCTTTTACAGGGTGCAGTACGAGTTCGAAATAGGAATCCTGATACTCGGATGGGAGTTGCGTTCTAATTCCCTCCGCCTTTGCTAGTATAGCCCTGTAATCTGCAGCAGCCCTTTCGGCCTCGCGGTAGTTCAGGATATTGTAAGTATTCGCATCCAGCAACTCCGGTTTGCGCCTTCCGTTATACTTGGTGTATTTTGAAATTATAACGGCGATCTCCGCTGCATGTTCCTTTCCAAACTGCGCTGCCGCCCATTGCTCCGTATATTTCTGCAGATCGGTTGCTTTGATGCGATCGGGCGCCCAGGCATAGTCGAGCCAGAAAGAAATGGGGAATTCCATCGGCTTCAGATCGCCCACATTCACGATCCAGATATTCCGCACGCCGTATTCATAGGCAAGATGCATCTGTTCCCAGACCCGGGCGATGGGGTTGGTGTTGATCCATTTATAATTCCTGGGTCCGCCCACATAATCGAAATGGTAATAAATGCCGTAGCCGCCTTTGCGCGGTGCATCTGATAATTTGGGAAGCTTGCGGATATTGCCCCAGTTGTCATCGCACAACAATAGCGTAACATCATCCGGTACCCGCATGCCTTTATCATAATAGTCCTGCACTTCCTTGTACAGTGCCCATAGTTGCGGAGTTTCTGATGCCGGCTTCTTAGTCGCGTCTTCAATGATCTGCCGCTGATCGGCCACGATCTTTTCCAGCAGCGCGATATTACTGCCCTGGGTCATGGGCATATCGCCATCGCCGCGCATGCCCACCGTTACGATGCTTTCATGGCTGCGCATGTTCTCGATGCCTTTGCGCCAGAAATTGCGCAGAATGGTGTCGTTCTTCTGGTAGTTCCATTCGCCTTTACCATAGCGTTTCCATTCCTGCTGCGCACGCAGCATGGGCTCATGGTGCGATGTGCCCATCACGATCCCCCATTTGTCTGCCATCACCGGGTTGAGCGTATCGTCGTCGTTGAATGCATTGCCCCACATGGCCGGCCAGAGATAATTGCCTTTCAGGCGAAGGATCAGCTCAAACATCTTCTCATACATCGTATGATTAACGCCGCCGAATTTTTCTTTGGTCCAGCCGGAAAAGGCAGGCGCTTCATCGTTGATAAAAATGCCGCGGTATTTCACGGCAGGCGCATCGGCTTTGTGAAGATCGGCGCCCACATAAATAGCCTGTTTCTTTTTTACCGGCACATCGGCCCACCAGTACCAGGGCGAAACACCTATCTGCTGCGCAATATCGAACACGCCATACGCGGTGCCGCGTTTATCGCTGCCGACGATCACCAGCGCTTTGTCTACGCCCGGCATCGGTTTGCTCAGCACTTGTATCTGATATCCTTCCCATTTGCCTTTGATCCGGTCTGCCTGGAGTTTGCCGCTTCTTAAAAGTTCGGCGATCGGCCCGGACCTGTCGAGCGAACCGATCAGGACAATATTTTTTCCGGAGCCCTTTACCGTATTGGAGATAAGGGGTTGTTTGCCGCTAACGGCCAGTATATCGGCCTGGAGAAGGGAAGCTGCTTTTTGTACCAGCCAGTGGTCATTGGCATCTGTTACGATGGTTGCCGGTATATCGCCCGCCAGAGGGAAAGACCCGGGACTGGCTTTTTCGCTTATTGATGACTGACCGGATACGATCTGCACTACTGTAAGGCATACAAGCACCATCCATTTCTGTTTCATAACAGCAGGTATTTATACCAACATTGATCAGTTGTCATCATTACCCGCCGTATGAACTGCGGCAGAAGAAAAGTTCGGTGAAGCTGTTTCTAAGGCTGTTCGGTTCAGGTATTCTTCTTCATCGACGAGGCTCTTATGATCAGTTCTGACTTGATGATGATGGTATTGGTAAGATTGATATTCGAAATACCGTGCAGGTGGTTGATCAGGTTACGCGCCACGATCTCGCCCATTTCAATACCGGGATAATTGATGGTGGTAAGCTTGGGCTGGATGATCTTGCTGATCACATCGTTATTGAACCCGACCACCGCGATATCTTCCGGCACGCGCACCCCGGCGTCCTTGAATGTCTGGATACATACCGCGGCACAGAAATCGTTCGTGATGAAAACGCCGTCGGGCATCGGTTTCATGTTCATGATCTGCTTGGCCGCTTCAATACTGGCTTCCTCGCTCAGGTCGTTGATGATGACCAGTGATTCATCGTATTCAAGGCCATGCTCGATCAACGCCTGTTTGTATCCTTTCAAACGGTCGGCGTATACGTTCCGTTTAAGGTTAGCCGTTACATGGGCGATCTTGCGACAACCCTGGTCTACCAGGTGGGCCGTGGCTTCATAGCCGGCTTTCTGGTTATTGATCACCACTTTCGTTCCTTCTCCTTCTTCAAATACCCGGTCGAAGAACATCACCGGGATTCCTTTCTTGGCAAAGGGCTCGAAATGTTCGAGGCTTTCAGTATCGTAAGCCAGGGAAGCGATCAGGCCATCCACCCTTTTATGGAACAGGTTCATGGCGTTGGCGGCTTCTTTTTTATAGGTTTCGGAAGAGTGACCGATGATCAGGTCGTAATTGGCTTCTGTGGTTACTTTTTCTATACCGGCCAGTACGGAGGTGATGAAATGACTGTTCAGCTCGTGTACGATCACCCCGATGGTGTTCGTGCGCTGCCGCCGCAGGTTGCTGGCGAATGTATTGGAGCGGTACCCCAGTTTATGGGCCAGGTCGGCGATCTTCTTCTTGGTGTGCTTGTTGATTGCAGGATGATCTTTCAGGCCCCGGCTTACGGTAGCGGCGGACAGGTCCAGTTCTCTGGCAATATCGTAGATGGTTATCTCTTTTTCTCGGCTCATAATTACAATCGGTTGCAATATAAGAGGAAAATCCAAAAGCGCTTAGGATTTTGGTTTCTTTTTAAGCGAGGATGCTCTTATAATAAGTTCGGAACGTAATACAATAATATTGGTAGACTGCATGGCGGAGAGGCCATTCAGATGGTTGATCAGTTGTGCGGCTGCGGCTTCTCCCATTGCATAACCCGGATAGTTAACAGTTGTAAGGTTTGGTTCCACCACCTTGCTCATCGGGTCGTTGTTGAAGCCGATAAAAGCCATGTCTTCCGGGATGCGAATGCCTGCTTTCTTCAATGTGAGCATGCAGTAAATAGCGCAGGCATCATTGGCAGAGAAGACCGCATCAGGGCGGTGTTTCATTTTCAGGATATGATGGGCTGCATCGATGCCTGCCTGCTCGCTCATATTCATGGTCAGGATCAGTTTATGATCGGGCGTTATCTTATGATCGTTCAGCGCTTTCCGGTAACCTTTCAGCCTTTCGGCGTATACATGGCTGATGGGGTTGCCGCCGATATGCATGATCCGCGTACAACCCTGCTGCAGCAGGTGTTTTGTGGCGTCGTAGGCCGCTTTATAGTTATCTATGACAATGCCCATACAGGCCGGATGCTCCAGGATCCGGTCGAAGAAGATCACCGGAATTCCCTTGTTGAGAAAAGGCGAAAAGTGATCGATGTTTTCCGTTTCATACGAGAGCGATACCAGCAGCCCGTCTACCCGGCTGTTGAACATGGTGGTGATATTGGCCGTTTCCTTGCGCACGCTTTCGGACGACTGGCTGATGATCAGGTTATAGCCTTCGGCAGTGGCCACCTGCTCCATGCCGGCGATCACATTCGACATGAAATAGCTGCTGAGCCTGGGCACGATCACGCCGATGGTATCGGTGCGTT
Source organism: Chitinophagaceae bacterium (assembly GCA_019247775.1). Lineage (GTDB taxonomy): Bacteria > Bacteroidota > Bacteroidia > Chitinophagales > Chitinophagaceae > Sediminibacterium. Next base: position 26,466 of record JAFBAN010000113.1, read on the forward strand.
TTTTCCGCAGGCTGCTGGCAAAAGTATTAGACCGGTACCCCAGCTGCCGGGCCAGGTCCTGGATCTTTTTCCGGGTGACTTTTTTAACGGCCGGATGGTCTTTTAGTCCGCGGCTGACAGTGGCCGGCGATATGCCCAGTTCCCTGGCTATATCATATATGGTGATGTCGCGGTGCTGTACCATCATTTAAAGATAACCGACAGCAGGAATGGGCCCGAAAAAAAAATATTTATGCAATCGGTTACAATTTCAAAAAAACCTCCTACATTAGTTGCGGGTTCCGGAAAATGCTCCCTTACCCCAATCAGAAACCGGTTGCTGCTATGCTGAAACTATCCACGAGTTACCTGCGTATAGCCTTTGCCACAAACTGTTCCAGGGTGGCAGCCCGTCGTTTTTTGTATCCCGCTTCATCATCATTTTCCAGTCAGAATTTCATAGGCGAACCGATAGTATTGTCTTCGTTCCGCGACCGCTTCTCTTATCGTCCGGGACCGCATTACAAGAAGATCAGTTTTTTTCCACCTCCATAGCTGTATGAGAGGCAGAAAGCACGTTTCATTGACCAGGAGCGTCCTATCTCTCAGCATTGCAACCGATTGTAACCGGGCTACCGTAACAGGCAATGAATCAACACTTATCTAACCTTAATGTATGCCAATATGAACACCAGCTGACCCCCTTCCACAAGATCCGGTTTGGCGCCTAACCGATGAAACCCGGTAGGCAGCGTCCATTTCAATTATCAATTAAAACAACAGTTATGAAATTCTTGCTTATGAGACCGCAGTCAGCGGCGATGCATCTGCTTCGATCCTGCCTTGTTTTGTTACTGGTAGCGGGTCTGGCAGTCATCGTTCACGATGATGCGCTTGCACAGGGACAGCGGAAAACAATTACCGGAAGGGTAACCAATGAGAAAGGGGAGCCTGTTTCCAACGCATCGGTAGTTGTGAAGGGTACCAGCACGGGTACCAGTACCAATGCCGCAGGTCAATATTCTCTTTCCGTTCCGGTAAATGCCACCCTGGTATTTTCTTATGTTGGCTATCTGAACAGGGAATTACGGGTAGGCAACTCCGCTACGCTCGATGCACAGCTTCAGCCTGGCACTGATGAGCTCGACCAGGTAGTGGTAATCGGTTACGGTACCCAAAAGAAAAGGGATGTTACCGGTTCAACCGTTTCGGTGAAAGGGGAAACACTTAACGAGATCAAAGCCCCTAACTTCTTCAACCAGCTCCAGGGCAGGGCAGCAGGTGTGGACATCGTTACAAATGGTAATACGATCGGCACCGGCGGTGAGATCCGCATCCGGGGTAACCGCTCCATTACCGGAAACAACAACCCCCTGATAGTGGTGGATGGAATGGTATACGGAGGAAGTATCAACGATATCAATACCGAAGACGTTGCAAACCTCGATATCCTTAAAGACGCTTCCGCTACAGCCATCTACGGCTCCAGGGGATCGAATGGCGTTATCATCATCACCACCAAGCGGGGCACCGCATCGCTGAAACCTGTTACCACTTACAGCGGTTATGTAGGCACAGTGAGTGCGATAGGCACCTACCGGCTTTTTAACGGCGCCGAATATGCGCAGTTCAAGGCTGATGCGGCTGAAGGTAATTCGGTTACTGCCGGCGCAAGCCTTTATTCGCTCAGGGCTATCGAGCAAACCAATCTTACCGCAGGCGTGAGCACCGACTGGCAGAAACTGTTACTTAAAACAGGTATCCGTCAAAGCCATGATATCAGTGTAAGAGGCGGCAACGACAGAACACAATATTATTTCGGTGGCGGTTACTATAATGAAACCGGCATCATATCTGACCAGAGCCTGAACAGGTTCTCTTTCACCGTAAACATCGATCACAAAGTAAATAACTGGCTCAAGGTCGGCTTTACAAGTTTCAATACCCTGCTCCGTTCAAACCGGCTCGGGACGAATGCATATGGTTCGGCCACCAGGCTGGGACCTTTATTCAAGCCATATAATGATGATGGCACGATCAATTTCAAACCTGCAACTTCGCAGGGTGTGGACGATCAGCAGATCAGCCCGCTTACTTCTATCGGTAACAATGATCTGATCAAAGCTTTCTCCCGCAGGTACCAGTTCCAGCATAATTTCTATGGAGAAGTGCGGATCTTACCGGAGTTGAAATTCAGGACCACATTCGGTTATGGCTGGTCGCAGACCTTCAACAGCAACTATACCGGACCCAACACAGTGTTCAATGCAAATACCAACACCGCAGGCTCCAACCTCAGCCAGTCGAACGCAGAAGGCTGGCAGTACACCGTGAACAACTCACTGGAATACGCCAATACATTTGCGGGAAAACATAAGCTGCAGGTACAGGCTTTACAGGAGATCCAGAAGAACAGCTTCCAGTCGCAGCAGTTCAATGGGGTAGGTGTACCGGCAGATTTCATGCAGGACTATAACTGGCAGCAGGTAAACACCATTAACGCACAGGGCGGCAACTTCAGCGAGTCTGCAGTGATCGGTTATATGGGCCGCGCCATCTACACTTACAACGATAAATATTCTCTTACTGCAACTGTAAGAACGGATGGCGCCTCTGTTCTGGCGCCGGGCCGCCAGTGGGTAACCTATCCCGCGGTTTCGGTGGGCTGGAATATCGATAAAGAGCGGTTTCTTTCAGGCGCGGACTTTATCTCTACTTTGAAACTGAGAGCAGGCTGGGGTATCAGCTCCAATGCCGGTATCAACCCTTACACCACTTTGGGAAGTCTCTCGAGCAGTTTTTACAATTTCGGTTCAGGCACCAACGTAGGAACCAATCTGGTGAACGGATACCTGATCAATACAAGTCCTAACCCCGATCTTACCTGGGAAAAAACAAAAGGACTGAATATCGGTCTTGATTTCTCATTGTTCCGCGGACGTCTTTCCGGATCGATCGAATACTATAATACGAAGACAACGGATATCCTGCTCCAACGCCAGCTGCCGCGCAGTAACGGTACCAACTCGATCCTTACGAATGTTGGCGCCACATCATCGCATGGTATGGAGTTCACACTCAGCAGCGTGAACATGAGAAGTAAATCGGGACTTTCCTGGACCACAGATTTCAATGCTTTCTTTAACAGGGAAAGGATCGATGAATTGCAGGGCGGACTTACACAGGATCTGGGCAACGGATGGTTCGTTGGACAGCCGATCACCGTTATCTATGACTATAAGAAATTAGGGATCTGGCAAACGGACGAAGCCGCGAAAGCTGCGACTTTCGGCGTAAAACCGGGCGATATAAAAATTCAGGACCTTGACAACAGCGGTTCCATTACCGCGGCCGATCGTCAGATCGTTGGTAATTTCCAGCCAACGCTGGTCGCTGGCCTGAGCAACCGTTTCGAGTATAAGAATTTCGATCTTAATATCGTGTTGTTCGGACGTTTCGGACAAACAGTGATAGCCAGTTACCTCTCCGCCGATGGCGGCGGCAACGGTTATCCGTTCTTCCTGAACAGCCGTGTAAACCAGTTGAAAGTTGATTACTGGACACCGCGGAATCCTACCAATGCATTTCCTCAGCCTGATGCGGGCGTAGATGGTCTGCAATACACTTCTACATTAACTTATCAGGACGGATCTTTCATTAAGGTAAGAACGATCGAGCTTGGCTATACTTTCAGCAGCAGGTTGCTGGGCAAAACAGGTTTCAGCTCTCTGAGGGCGTATGTTTCTGCACAGAATCCATTCATCCTCTGGTCGCCGCTGGTGCGTGATCATCTCGGACTGGATCCGGAAGGCAACCAGGTGAATGTGGCCACGGTAGGAACCCAGGGTGGTGGTGCAACATCTGTTCCTTCGCGCGCGGTTACTGTGAGCATGGGCGTGCCGCCAACCCGTCAGATAATTTTTGGTGTAAACCTGAAATTTTAATTTCTAAATTTTTATAGAATGAAACATATACAAGTAAAATACGCTCTTCTGCTCTGCATAGTGCTTGCTACGGCTTTTGGCTGTAAAAAGCTGTTGCAGGAGCAGCCGCGAACCAGTTTCGCGCCATCCTTCTTCTCAACTGCGGATGGTATTCAGGGTGGTATTGCCGGTATCTACCAGAGCTTCCGCGGCCAGTGGGCTACACAGATCTGGACGCAGCTGTTCAACGGCGGCACGGATGAGGCATTGTTAGGCGGATCCGTCGATGGCAGCGCCCAGTCATGGATGGTATATAACAACCCGGTGATAAAAAGCAATACTGAGAACTATGCCGGTTTCTGGAATACGCTGTTCATCGACATAAATACTGCTAACGGTGTATTGCAGTACGGCGCAACAGCAGATATACCTGCCGCAACCAGAACACAATTGCTTGCACAGGCGAAGTTCCTGCGCGGCTTTTGCTATTATTACCTGGTTACCACATTCGGGGCCGTACCGCTTCATACAACTTTCAACACTTCTCCTTCTGCGGCAGATGCACCGGCGCCGCTGGCGGATCTTTATGCGCAGATCATCAAAGATCTCACGGAGTCTGCCGCCGATCTGCCCAATGTGCCGGCAGCAGGCATGGGCAAACCCGCTACCAAGCCAACAGCTTTGTTCCTGCTCTCTAAAACATATCTCTGGAGAGGCTGGTCCGCTGCAGCCCAGGCTACAGATTTTCAGCAGGCCTATACCATTGCCAAAAGCGTTATCGATGCAAAAGCAACCTACAACCTCGACCTGCTTCCATATTTTGGGAATGTGTTCAGGGAAGGAAATGAATATGGTCCGGAAGTGCTGATGGTTATCGATCACACCAAAGACCTGAAATTCGGTCAGAATTCAGCAGTGGGTGCGGGCGCTGTTAACGGTAATGAGAACAAGTCTAATTTCTTCTGGAGGCCTAACTACCCTACGCTGCTCGCCAACTATCCTGCCGCAGGCGGCGCCGCAGTTACGGTAAGGGATATTGAGAACGGACGTCCATTCGTTCGTTTGAGGCCTAACCTGAAATATGTACTGGATGTGGCTTTTGCCAACAGGGCAACCGACTCCAGGTACGATGGTACTTTCCAGACCGTTTGGCTATCTAACAGCATACCGGAATCTGTAAAAGGATCAACCGGGGTAACCACACCACGCGGTACCCTGATCAACCAGGTAGATACCGCTATCTGGATGGCGGACAGGGTTGTGTCAGCAGCGGAAAGGGCTGCATTCAAAGGCATCATCCTGGAAGCTGAAAGCCTGCCGGGAGCTACGGTGAAAACCACGGTTGCATTGTTCCCGAGCGTCAGGAAATTCGATGATTCTACCAGGGGACATATGAACGATTATTCAGACCGCCCTTATATCCTGTTCCGTTTTGCAGAGCTGTACCTGATCGCCGCCGAGGCCTATCTGAAAGATGGTAAACCGGCCGAAGCCGCGGCAATGATCAATGTGCTGCGCACAAGGGCGGCGTTGAAGCCAGGCCAGACTGCAGGCCAGCTGGCAGCGAATATTGCGGCCCAGCAGATCACTGCCGGACAGGTAACTATCGATTTCATACTCGAAGAGCGAAGCAGGGAACTGTTTGCCGAAGATACCCGCTGGTGGGATCTGTCGCGCACCCAGAAACTGGTCGAACGTGTTAAATTGTACAATACTGATAATGGCGCTGCGGCTGGCGTGCAATCGTTCAATATGTTGCGACCGATACCGCAATCGCAGATCGATCTTGTTACAGAAGGACCCAAGTACCCGCAAAATCCGGGATACCAATAGTTCGGGATTGTATAAATAAAATAATGGATCTGATATCAAAGCCGGGGAATAGATTGCTACTCCTCGGTTTTGTTTTGAAACGATGTGGCTATTGTGCGAAGGATGTGCGGATAAATCCGTGTCGCTCTTGTGCAACGATCCTATTTTTAATTTCTAAACAGGCTGATGGGATTTACGGCCTGCATGGTTAAACAGATTATTGACTAAGGCATGAAAAATATTTTAAAGCTGTTGTTTGTGATGATGGCCTGTTCCTGTGCCAACAGCAATAAGAATACAGGCGAGCCCCGCGGCGAATCGAATATGGCATACAAATGGGGCCAGGTGATATTGCTGGCAACTGCAAACGATACGCAGAAATTCAGACCCCGCCCTACGGTTACCTCGAGGATACTCGGGCTGGTATGCACCTCCGTCTTCGATGCATGGTCGAGATATGATGCGAAGGCAAAACCTGTTTACCTGCAGCATGTAGACCGGGTTCCCGAAGAAAAGCGGACCCTGCAAAACAAGGAAAAAGCGATCAGCTACGCGGCCTATCGTTCCATGCTCACTTATTTTTTTTCCGATTCGGTGATGTTGCGAAATAAAATGAAGGAATTCGGTTTTGATCCCGACAACACTTCACTCGATCCTGCAACGCCGGAAGGCATCGGCAACCTTGCGGCCAAAACGATCATCGACGCGAGAATGAATGACGGCTCCAATCAAACCGGTACTGCGCCGGGCTCAGCCGGCTCAATTTATTCCGACTACACAGGATACAAACCGGTGAACAGCGTTGATACGCTTAACGATCTGAAACACTGGCAGCCCAAATATTTTTCAGATGGAAAAGGCGGCAGGTTTGCGCCCGCCTGTTTAACGCCGCACTGGGGGAAGGTAAAACCGCTTTTACTGGATTCAGGCAGTCAGTTCCGTTGCGAACCACCGCCTGTGATCGGCTCGCCTGAGTTGGTAAAAGAAGTGAAGGAAGTTGTAGATCTGCAGGCGAATCTCAGCAATGAACAAAAAGCGCTGGTCGAGTTCATGCGCGATGGTCCCAGGTCTGTTCAGCAGGCAGGCCACTGGTTCATTTTCGCACAGGATGTTTCGGTGAGAGATAACCATACGCTCGACGAGGATGTAAAAATGTATTTTGCCGTAGAAGCTGCGGCAATGGATGGATTTATTGCGTGCTGGGATACCAAAATGCAATATGATTTTGCACGCCCTTATAGCCTGGTGCATTATTATTTCAAGGACAAAAAGATAGAAGGCTGGGGAGGCCCCGGTAAAGGAAAGGTGGAAATGCTGGGGCAGGACTGGCGCCCTTATTCCCCGGAAACATTCTTATGCCCGCCTTTTCCCAGCTACATTTCAGGACATAGCAGCATCAGCAGCGCCTGCGCCACCATATTGCGATTGTATACGGGCAGTGATCATTTCGGAATTGAAGTGAAACGTAAACCAGGAGAATACACCGATCCGGAGAATACCGGTCCGGAAGTGACACTGAAATTCCCTACATTTTCAGAAACAGCAGTCATGGCCGGTAACTCACGCGTACTGGGCGGCTATCATATCCAATGCGAGAACCAGGAAGGCCTGAAGCTGGGTAAAAAAGTAGCCGATGCAGTCTGGAAAAAATATTTACTTTATACCGGCGGGTAGCCTGAAAACAGAGCCGTATGAACTTAAACAAGTTAACACTGCCGGCGATGGCAGGTGGAATCATTTTTCTTGTTGTCGCTTTGACTACGGGCTGTACCGGCAATGCATCGAAAGATCAGCCGGCCGCTGAAGATCATGTTTTTGAAAAAGTGTCCTCTTCCCAAAGCGGGATCACTTTTAATAATACCGTAGATGAAAATTACCAGCGGAATTATTTTGATTCGTTCGCTTATGTATACAACGGAGCCGGCGTGGCAACCGGCGATTTCAATAACGACGGGCTGCTGGATATATATTTCGTAGGCAACGAAGTCCCCAATAAACTATATATCAACCAGGGCGGCCTCAAGTTCAAGGATATGACGGAAAGCGCCGGTGTGGCTGCTCCAAGAGGCTGGAAGAACGGGGTTACCCTTGTAGATATCAATAACGACGGCTTTCTTGATATCTATGTTTGCCGCGGCGGATACAAGGATTCGGATGAAGACCGCAGGAACCTGTTATTCATCAACCAGCATAACCTCACTTTCACGGAAGAAGCAAAAAAATACGGGCTGGATGATGACGGATATTCACTACATGCCGCTTTTTTCGATATGGATAATGACAATGACCTGGATATGTACCTGACCAGCCGGCCCGATTCTTTTTATCTAGGCCTCTCGCGGATGGTATCCGGCAAAAGAAATCCACCTGAAAAATGCAGGAATAAACTCTATCGCAACGACAATGGAAAGTTTACCGAGATAGGCAAACAGGCGGGTATCAGCCATAGCTACGGCTATGCCTTGTCTGTTGTTACAGCCGACCTTAACAATGATGGCTATACCGATATTTTCGTTTCTAACGATTATGCGGACAATGATTACATGTTCATCAACCAGAAGAACGGTACGTTCAAGGACGAAGTGAAGAACATGACCAACCATCTTTCCCTGTTCTCTATGGGCGCCGATATCGCCGATATCAACAATGATGGCTTCGAAGACATTGTTGTGATGGAAATGCTTCCCGAGAACTATAAACGGTCGAAAGTATCCATGCCAAGAATGGACGTTCAGGGCTTCTGGGCCATCGTAGACAGCGGTTTCCAGAAACAATACATGCACAATGTGCTTCACCTCAACCACGGCAATGGATTCTTTACCGATGTGTCGCAAATGGCTGGTATTTCCAAAACAGAATGGAGCTGGGCAACCCTTGCTTCTGATTTCGACAACGATGGCAACAAGGACATATTTGTAGCCAACGGCTACCGGCGTGATCTGTTCGATGGAGATCTTCAGCAGAAACAGGATCTGTATATCAAAGCGAATATGCAGAAGTATTCCTCGGCGCAGGAAATGTTTGAAAAAGGATTTAAGGATTACATGAGTATTTACAGTCCCATTCAGGTCAGGAACTACCTGTTCAGGAACAAAGGAGGCCTGCAGTTCGAAAATGTATCGGAACGCTGGGGGTTTAAGGACAGCACTTTTGCGAACGGCGCAGCTATTGCCGATTTCGACAATGACGGCGATGTGGATCTCGTCATCAACAATCTCGATGGTGAAGCCGATCTTTACAAAAACGTTACCGACAAAAAAAATAATTTCCTTCGGCTGAAACTGGATGGTCCTGCCAAAAACCCGGATGGGATCGGAGCAAAAGTTTCTCTGTATTACGACGGTAAGCTCCAGCAGTTTTTCCAGCAAAAGCTGGTGCGGGGCTATCTCTCGAGCAATGAGCCGGTTGTTCATTTCGGACTCGGAAAGCAGGCGAAAGTAGACAGCGCGGTGATCGTGTGGCCGGCTGGCAGGTCCAACACGCTTAAGAACCTTGCGGCTAATGCAGTTGTGCCGGTGCATTACAAAGATGCTGTTACCGGCATCAATCACAATCCCGTATACGCGCCCCTCTTCGCCAATGCAACAGACCAGTTACTTTCAACGCCTTTTGTACACAGGGAAAATAAATACAACGAATACAGCGACCAGGTGCTGCTGCCTCATGAGTTCAGTCGCAGCGGACCTTTTATCGCAACAGGCGATGTAAACGGAGATGGAACAGAAGATTTTTATGTGGGCGGAGCAAAAGACCAGGCCGGGCAGTTGTACCTGCAGAAAGGAGGGAAATTTATTAATGTCAAAGTTCCGGCTTTCGAGGCTGATAAGGCTTATGAAGATATGGGTGTTGCTTTGTTCGATGTGGATGGAGACGGGGATCTCGATCTCTATGTTGTAAGCGGAGGCAGTGAATTTAATGAGGGATCACCCATGTACCAGGACAGGCTCTACCTGAATGATGGGAAAGGTGGGTTTACCAGGTCGGTATTGCCGGTTACAGCCAGCAGCGGTTCGTGCATTGCCGTGTTTGATATTGACGGAGATGGCGACCTCGATATTTTCAGAGGCGGAGAAGTAGTGGCGCATAAATATCCGCAGGCTCCGGAAAGTTATTTATTAATAAACGAGAAGGGAAAGTTTGTGGACCGGACAAAGCAGATCGCGCCTGAGCTCTCCAGGGCAGGGATGGTAAAATCGGCGGTCTGGGCAGATCTCAATGGCGACAAAAAACCTGAATTGATCCTTGCGGGAGAATGGATGCCGGTGAAAGCATTCGAATACGCCGGCGGAAAAATGACAGATGTTTCTGCCCGTTACGGACTGCAGGGTACAGAGGGCTGGTGGAACAAACTGATCGCTGAGGATATTGATGGGGACGGCGATATGGATCTGATCGCGGGAAACCTGGGTTTGAATTATAAATTCCAGGCGAGTATGGAAAAGCCTTTCGAAGTGTATGCAAAAGATTTCGATGGCAATGGCACGAACGATATTTTCCTGGCCAAGCATCTTAACAATATGATGGTGCCGATCCGAGGGCGTGAATGCACGTCGCAGCAGTGCCCGATGATCGCCAATAAGTTCCCGTCATACCTGTCGTTTGCTGAAAGCGATCTGACAGGGATCCTGGGCGAGGAAGAAATGAAAACAGCTTTGCACTACCAGGCGCATATGTTCTCTACGGTTGTATTCGTGAACGACAATGGAAAACTTACTCCGAAGAAATTGCCGGTGGAAGCGCAGCTTTCCACGGTAAATGGCCTGGTGGTAAAAGACTTCGATGGCGATGGCAAAAAAGATATCCTTGTTTCGGGAAACAAATTCGATGTGGAAGTTGAAACAACGCCTGCAGACGCAGGAGTAGGTGTATTCCTCAAAGGCGACGGTAAAATGAATTTCAGGAGTTTCAAACCGGCTGAAAGCGGGTTCTTCACGCCTTATAATGTAAAAGATATCCAGGCCATAAAATTCGGCGCGGGCTGGGCCATTCTTGTAAGCGCCAACAATGACCGGTTGCGTGTTTTTAAAGGACTTAAATAGAAACAGTTTATGTCCGGCAGCCTACCGCAGTGTTTAAAACTATTCCTGCTTTGCGCGATCCTGTTACTATGGTCATGCTCAGGGAAAAAGGGTGTTACACCGAACCGGTTGCAATTCGCTTCCAGTCCCTACCTGCAGGAGCATGCAGACAATCCCGTAGACTGGTACGAATGGGGTGAGGAAGCGCTTAACAAAGCAAAAAAAGAGAACAAGCCTTTACTGATCAGCATTGGCTATGCAGCCTGTCACTGGTGCCACGAAATGGAAAAGGAATCTTTCATGGATACGGCAGTTGCCAGGGTGATGAATGAAAATTTTGTGTGTATCAAGGTAGATCGCGAAGAACGACCGGATATCGACCAGGTTTACATGAATGCCCTGCAGCTGCTGACGGGCAATGGCGGTTGGCCGTTGAACGCGTTTGCACTGCCGGACGGAAAGCCTTTTTTCGCGGGCACTTATTATCCAAAAAAGGCCTGGCTGGGCGTGCTGTCAGGGATCTCAAAAGCCTATGCTGCAAAACATGAGCTCGTGGTTACACAGGCCAATGCCCTGCTGAATGGAATTGCAGAGGAAGATCATTTAGGAGTTGATACGTTATCTGGTAAACATACGGCCCCTGAATATGCAGCGTTATACAATGATATTTACAGGCACGCCGATCTTACCTATGGCGGACTCAAAGGGCCGCAGAAATTTCCCACACCTGCATTTGCCGAATTTCTGCTGCAGGATTTTTATATCAGTCACCGGAAAGAATCTTTGCGGGCTGCGGTAGTCACATTAAACAAAATGGCGCTTGGAGGTATACACGATCATGTTGGAGGAGGCTTTGCCCGGTATACGACAGACAGCGCCTGGAAAATCCCGCATTTTGAAAAAATGCTTTATGACAATGCCCAGCTGGCAAGCCTGTATGCGCATGCCTACCAGGTAACCGGTGATAGTTTCTACCGGGAGATCATGATCGGGGCTTTGGATTTTATCGGGCAAACATTAGCAGCCCCGGGGGGCGGATATTACAGTTCGCTGAATGCCGACACCAAAGCAGGGGAGGGCGCATTTTATGCCTGGCGAAAAAAAGATTTCCTTGCTGCCGTGGATAACGACCAGGCGATCGCAGACTATTTTCATGTTTCCGATGAGGGCAACTGGGAGCAGGGCCTCAACATCCTGTATGCAGAAAAAACGCCCGCCGAATTTGCGGTGGGCAGAAAACTGCGGCCGGTGGATTTTGCAAAAAAACTGGCTTTGGTCAAAACTGCCTTGAGCAGGGAAAGGAGCAGGCGGGAGAAGCCCACAGTCGATTCGAAGATCATCACGGCCTGGAATTGCATCGCGCTTAAGGCGTACGCAGATGCATACGCGGCAACCGGGGTTGAAGATTATCTTGTAAAAGCCAGGTCCTGCGCAGCATTTATCGAGAAAGGGATGCTGAAAGCCGATGGCAGGATAATGCGGCATTTCAACAATGGGAAAGGATATATTGATGGATTCCTGGACGATTATGCCTGGGCAGGCACGGCATTTACCAGGCTTTACCAGGTAAGCTTCGATAAGCATTGGTTGATGCTGGCAAAACGCATTACAGATTATGCGATCGTAAATTTCGGGAGCAGGACATCAAATCTTTTTTTCTACTCCGGTAAGAATGATGAGCTCGTGCTGCGCAAGACAGAGATCGCCGACGATGCCATTCCTTCTTCGAATGCAGTGTTCGCCAAACTGCTTTATACTTTAGGAACCATCTTTGCCGACAGTACCTATTCCGCCAGGGCACTGAACATGTACAACGCTGTAACGTTAAGAATAAAGACCGCGCCGCACTATTATCTTCAGTGGTGCAGCCTCGCTGCCGTTCTTTCGACAAAATCTTATGAAGTTGTTGTTACCGGTAAGGATGCATTTGAAAAAAATAAGGAACTGAACCGGTACTTTCTGCCAACCATCGTGTTGATGGGCAGCATCGATGATGATTCGCTTCCCTTGCTCGAGCACAAGCTTGTGGCCGGTAAAACGCTGATCTATGTTTGTACCGACAGGCTATGCAAAAGGCCCGAGGAAACCGTAGCCGCAGCCTTAGCTCAAATAAAGTAGGTGCCAGCGGTACCCCAAGTCATGGCCCGTCGTCCAGTGTTCCCAAACTCATTCTAGAGGCCAGTATTGAGCAATGCATTATTATTTAATATGATTGCCGGAGGAATAAAAAAAAGTTTATGCAATCGGTTGCATTATCGAAGTTTTTTCCGACATTAGCTTCAGCGTTTTAGGAAGGAGTTTTAGTTGTTTTTTCAGTGATGCTGCAATGGATGTTCCGCCTTTCAATCATGCACAGACCAACAGAGAATGAACTAAGAAGACTGTCCCGGTTTGATCGCCGGTACCGGATAATTTTCTTCGTGGTTGATAGTTAGAATCCGAAGGGCGGGTGAAATTTTTCACCTTCCCTTCTTTCAAAAATTAGTGCATTGCTGCCTGTATTTCCAAAATAAACTGATGCCTGTAAAAAGATTTTTTTTAGTGCTTGGTACAGCATCAACGATCCTGTCCTGCAAAAAAGCCGATACTGCCGGCGGAAGTGCTGTTGGCGGAGCAGGTGCGGGTGGCCCCACTCCCAATGACGATACAGGCCCTACCGCCAGTGCAATGGCGCTCAGTGCGCAGGCTGCTGTTTATAAATATGTAGTGAATTCATTTATACAAAATGTACCCGCCGCGCAGCGATACGGGTTCACGGTATGGGGTGGCCGACAGCGATGCTGGGTCAATACCAGCCAGAAGAAAACGGATGCGCCATTGCTGTTCGATAACAATTACGGCAGGAAGCCTGCTTTTTACAGCCTTTGGCTGGGTTCAAAAAGCAAATAATAACAGGTGTATGTAAATTTTTGGTTATAATAGTGAGCAATTTAGGCAGTCCCACCGGGGATTTCTCCCTGGTGGTTTTTTTTAATCATTCCGGTGCTACCGTGCAATGAGAATTCAATAAAGCAGGTCATGTTATTATTAGGAATAGATCTCGGCACTTCATCTATCAAGGTGTCGGTGGTTGATGCCGGCACACAGCAATGCATCGCTTCGGCCCAATACCCCGACACTGAAACGGGTATCTCTTCACCGCAGCCCGGCTGGGCCGAGCAATCGCCGGAAACCTGGTGGCTGCATGTGCAGGAAGCGATCCGCAAAATGCATGCTTCCGCATCCTACGATCCGCGGGATATCGGCGCTATCGGGATCGCATACCAGATGCACGGACTGGTACTGGTAGATAAGGAACAGCGGGCATTGCGTGATAGTATCATCTGGTGCGACAGCCGCGCGGTAGATATCGGCAATAAAGCTTTTCAGGCGATAGGCGAGCGGAGATGCCTGTCGGGCCTGCTTAACTCGCCTGGAAATTTTACCGCATCCAAACTGGCCTGGGTAAAACAGAATGAACCGAAGATCTATGAGCGGACCGACAAATTTATGCTGCCGGGCGATTTTATCGCGATGAAGCTAAGCGGGGAGATCACCACTACGATCTCCGGTCTCTCGGAAGGGATCTTCTGGGATTTTCCGAAACATGAATTGTCGAAAGACGTATTCGAATATTACGCTTTAAACAATTCATTCGTGCCCACGATCAAAAAAGTATTCGAAGAACACGGATCGCTGAAAGCCGATATTGCGCAGCAGCTTTCGCTGAAAGCGGGGATACCTGTTTCCTACAAAGCGGGCGACCAGTTGAATAATGCGCTTTCGCTGAACGTGCTTCAGCCCGGCGAAGTGGCGGCCACCGCGGGCACTTCAGGCGTGATCTACAGTGTGAGTGATTCGCTGGCCTACGACAAGCAATCGCGTGTCAACACTTTCGCGCATGTGAATCATACCAAAGAACAAAAGCGGCTGGGTGTGTTGCTTTGCATCAATGGTACGGGCATCATGAACAACTGGATCCGGAACCATACCGGTGGCCGGATGAGTTATCCTGAAATGAACGATGCTGCCGCCACCGTGGCAGCCGGCAGTGAAGGACTCTCCATATTTCCTTTTGGTAACGGTGCGGAGCGGATGCTGAACAACAAGACCCTGCAGGCCCATATCCGCAATATCGATCTCAACAAACATACCAGTGCACATCTGTTCAGGGCAGTGCAGGAGGGTATCGCATTCTCTTTCCGCTATGGACTGGATATTATGCGGGAGAACGGACTGAATCCGTCGGTGATCCGTGCCGGCAGGGCCAACCTGTTCCTGAGCGAGGTGTTTGTGGAGAGTTTTGTGAATGCCACGGGTGTACCTGTGGAGCTGTATGCCAGCGACGGAAGCGTGGGCGCCGCCATTGGCGCCGGCATCGGGGCGGGCATCTATAGCAGTGAGCGTGAAGCCTTCACAAATATGAAGCGGCTTCAGCTGATAGAACCTACAAATTCGGTAGCTTACGAAGCCTTATACCGCCACTGGAAAGAATTGTTAGACCAACAAATAAAGCAAGCATAAATTTCTTGATCAAAACTGATACAAAATGAAAGTTATAACCGGAGACAAAGCATATTTTAAGGAAGTAGACCAGGTAAAGTTTGAAGGAGTGGAAAGCGATAATCCATTGGCATACCGGTGGTATGACGAGAACAGAATAGTGGCCGGTAAGACCATGAAAGAATGGCTTCGTTTTGCATGCGCCTATTGGCACAGCTTTGTAGGCAATGGCGGGGATCCTTTCGGTGAGCCAACGCATGTGTACCCATGGAACGAAAAAGCGGATGCTGTTGACCGCGCAAAAGATAAAATGGACGCGGCATTCGAATTCATCACCAAGATGGGCATGCCTTATTACTGCTTTCACGATGTGGATGTGGTGGATTATACGAATGACATTGCGGAAAACGAAAGAAGGCTGCAGGCGGTGGTGGAATATGCCAAACAAAAACAGCAGGCCAGCGGCGTAAAATTATTATGGGGCACGGCCAACCTGTTCAGTAACCGCCGATACATGAATGGAGCGGCTACCAATCCCGATTTTCATGTGCTGGCCCACGGCGCGGCGCAGGTGAAGGCGGCGCTTGACGCCACCATTGCGCTCGGCGGAGAAAATTATGTATTCTGGGGCGGCCGCGAAGGGTATATGAGCCTGCTCAATACGAATATGAAACGGGAGAAAGAACATATGGCCCGTTTCCTCCACACGGCAAAGGACTATGCCCGTAAGCAGGGCTTCAAAGGAACATTCTTCATCGAACCCAAACCTTGCGAACCAAGCAAGCATCAATACGATTACGATTCCGAAACAGTGATCGGTTTTCTGCGGCAGTTCGGTTTGCAGGATGATTTCAAGCTGAACATCGAAGTGAACCATGCCACGCTGGCCGGACATACTTTTCAGCACGATCTGCAGATAGCAGCCGATGCAGGCATGCTCGGCAGTATCGATGCCAACCGCGGCGATTACCAGAACGGCTGGGATACCGATCAGTTCCCCAATAATATCAATGAACTGGCTGAGACCATGCTGGTGATCGTAGAAGCCGGCGGTTTTGGCGGAGGCGGCATCAATTTCGACGCGAAACGACGCCGTAATTCAACAGACACGCTGGACCTGTTCTATGCGCATATCGGAGGCATGGATACGTTCGCGCGGGCACTGGTGGTAGCCGATGCGGTGCTGCAGCATTCTGACTATAAAAAAATACGCAGCGAACGTTACGCGTCATTCGATAAAGGCGCGGGCAAAGATTTCGAAGCGGGGAAATTATCACTGGAGCAATTGCGTGAATATGCGATAGCCAACGGAGAGCCGGCCATTACCAGCGGCAGACAGGAATACCTTGAGAACCTGATCAACCGGTATATCTGAGCATGGCGGTAAAAGCATTCCTGTTCGATCTGAACGGCACAATGATAGACGATATGAGGTTTCATATCAAAGCATGGCATGGGATACTCAACTCGCTGGGGGCAGAACTGAGCATGGAAAGAGCGAGGCTCGAATGCTACGGCAAGAACGATGAATTGCTGGAGCGCATTTTTCCAGGCCGTTTCTCGGCTGATGAGAAACAGGCAATGGGTATTGCGAAAGAAAGACAATACCAGGAAGATTTCAGGCCGTTGCTCAAGCTGATCGAAGGACTGCCGCAGTTCCTGGAAAAAGCCCGGGAGCGCGGCATCAGGATGGCGATCGGTTCTGCGGCGATCATGTTCAATGTTGATTTTGTTCTTGACGGATTGGACCTGCGCCGGTATTTCGATACGATCGTCAGCGCCGATCATGTGAGCGAAAGCAAACCCGATCCTGAAACCTGGCTGGCCTGCGCGGATCTTCTGAATATCCCTTGCAGCGATTGCCTGGTATTCGAGGATTCGCCAAAAGGCGTGGAAGCGGCGGAGCGGGCTGGCATGCACAGCATCGCCATCACCACCCTGCACAGCAGAGAGGAGTTTGCGCGGCATCCGAACATAAGATTTTGTATAGACGACTATACCGATCCCCAACTGGATCGGCTATTTCAATAACTATGTCAGCAGAGCGTTTTGTGATAGGCGTTGATTTTGGAACGGATTCTGTCCGCTCCATTCTCGTGAATGCACGCAATGGAGAAGAAGCGGCCAGTTCCGTTTTTTATTATCCCCGCTGGAAGCAGGGACTGTATTGCGATGCCTCGGCACATATGTTCCGCCAGCATCCTGCGGATTACACCGAAGGTCTTGAAGCCACCATCAAAGAGTGCATCGCAAAAGCGGGAGCCGATACTGCTGCAAACGTGGCGGGTATTTCTGTCGATACCACCGGATCCACCCCCATTGCCGTAAACAAACAGGGCGTGCCGCTTGCATTTTTGCCGGGTTTCGAGAACAATCCGAACGCCATGTTCGTGTTGTGGAAAGACCACACTGCTGTAAAAGAAGCCGGCGAACTGAATGTACATGCTGAAAAATTCCCCATCAATTACCTGCAGTTCACCGGCGGTATTTATTCTTCCGAATGGTTCTGGGCCAAACTGCTGCATGTGCTGCGCGAAGATGCCGAACTAAGACATGCCTGTTACTCCTGGGTAGAGCATTGCGACTGGATACCTTTTCTGCTTACCGGCGGCACGGATGTTCGTCAGATGAAAAGAGGGGTCTGCAGCGCAGGGCATAAAAGTTTATGGGCTGCCGAATTCGGCGGTCTGCCCCCGGATGATTTTTTCAGCTCCTGGGATCCGCTGCTGAAAGGTTTTACAGAAAGGCTATTCACTGAAACCTATACTTCCGATCATGCAGTGGGTAATTTGTCTGCTGAATGGGCGAAACGCCTCGGACTTCCTGCCACCACTATTGTAGGTATCGGCGCTTTTGATTGCCATATGGGCGCCGTGGGCGGACAGATAGAGCCTTATCATCTCAGCAAAGTGATGGGCACTTCCACCTGCGATATGATGGTGGCGCCGGCAGATGAAGTGGCCGGAAAACTGGTGAGAGGTATATGCGGTCAGGTGAACGGATCTATTATTCCAGGCATGATCGGTATGGAAGCGGGCCAGTCTGCTTTCGGCGATGCATTTGCCTGGTACAAGAACCTCATCGCATGGCCTGTGAACAGTTTGCTGGCGAAAAGCGCGCTGATCAATCGTGATACTGCAGAACGACTCACAACGGAGATCAATGACAGTATTCTGACCACGCTAAGCGAAAAAGCCGCGCAGCTGCCCTTGCATGAAAATGACGAGCTGGCGGTTGACTGGCTCAATGGGCGTCGCACCCCCGATGCCAACCAGTTACTCAAAGCCGCTTTCACCGGTCTCGATCTGGGCAGCGATGCGCCGCGGGTTTTTAAAGCATTGGTAGAGGCAACCTGTTTTGGAGCGCGCAGTATTGCCGATCGTTTCAGGAGCGAAGGGATACCGGTGAAAGGATTGATCGGCCTGGGTGGTGTGGCGCGCAAATCTGGTTTCATCATGCAGATGATGGCCGATGTAATGAATATGCCGATCCGCATTCACAAAAGCGAACAGACCTGCGCACTCGGGGCCGCTATGTTCGCCGCAACCGCAGCTGGAATTTACCCTAAAGTGGAAACGGCCATGCAGGCGATGGGACAGGGTTTTGAAAGAGTGTATAAACCCGATGCAGCCAGGAATGCGATCTACGAGAAAAGATATGAACAATACCGCCGGCTCGGCACTTTTATAGAGCAAGGGAATTAAATTGTGAAACCCAACCGCGACATTGCATGAACTACCAGGATATTCAGCAAGCTGCCTATGAAGCCAATATGCAATTGCCAGCTTTGGGCCTGGTATTGTTCACCTTCGGGAATGTTAGCGTTGTAGACCGCCAACTCGGCGTATTCGCCATCAAGCCAAGCGGGGTTCCATATGATGTGCTGTCACCTGAGAAAATGGTGATCGTTGACCTGGACGGGAAAAAAATATCCGGCGATCTCCGCCCTTCTTCTGACACCCTCACCCATGCTGTGCTTTATAAACACTGGCCGGAGATCGGCAGTATCGTTCATACGCATTCCACTTATGCCACGGCATGGGCTCAAAGCCTGCGTGACATTCCGATCTACGGCACAACACACGCCGATCACAACACCGTCGATATTCCCTGCGCGGCCCCGATGAAGGATGAAATGATCGCAGGAAATTACGAGCACCAGACAGGTTTTCAGATCCTGGATTGTTTCAGGGAACGCGGGCTTGATCACAGGGAAGTAGAGATGATACTGGTGGGCAGTCATGCGCCTTTTACCTGGGGCGCCGCGCCCGCCAAAGCCGTTTACAACAGCGCAGTTCTTGAGTCCATCGCACAGATGGCTTATCTCACGGAACAGATCGGGCAAAATACTCCCCGGTTAAAGGACAGCCTTATCAAAAAACAT
>JAFBAN010000156.1 GCA_019247775.1 Chitinophagaceae bacterium
GAATTGCGCAAACAGCCGGCGCCGGGTAAATGGAGCCGCAAACAGTTGCTGGGGCACCTGGTAGATTCGGCCATCAATAACCTGAAGCGCTTTACCGATGCGCAGATACAGGAACAGCCCTATACAGTAATATCATATAAGCAGAACGAGCTGGTAGCGCTCAATAATTACCAGGAATTGCCGCTGGCGCATCTGCTCCAGCTCTGGCAGTCGCTTAACCGCCAGATCATATACGTATGCAGGTTGATCCCTGAACAGAAACTGATGCATCCGGTAGATCCGCAATACGAGAAAACGGGCACACAAACCCTGGCCTGGCTGATCTGCGATTATGTTGCGCATATGCAGCACCATGTTAAGCAGATGCTGATCTGAGCCGGCTTATTCGTAATAGGTCTGATCGATATGAAAAAGGCCGTCGGCTTTTTTCCAGTAGAAGAATTTTTTTCGGTACACCACATAAGTGCCTTTCGCATTTTTAGTAGCGAACTGTTCGGGCACATACAGTACACGGGGCGGCACCAGCTTAAATCGGTAAACAAGATTCTGGCGTTGGGCGGGCGTGTAACCGCGGCTGATCTTTCCATAATCCACTTTCGAGGCAATATCGGCGGGTAATTTTTCCCTGGATGTGATCACCTGTCCCTGTTCATCTATCACGATCATCGGCGCCATCGCCATGTTACGCGCAGGGGCCGGAGGAATATCGTGCGGGATGTTGATCACTGCCGGAGATTCGGTTTGCCTCGATTCGGCTGCAGGAGCATGGGTACTGCTACGGACAGGAGTTTTACTTGCAACGGGATGGTTCTTTTTACTGCAGGCAGAAAGCAGCAAGATGCCTGAAGCAGCCAGGCCGAACACTCTTTTCATGGGTGTGGTTTGGCAGAAATGGTAAAAGATTGTGCCAGGTATGGTTAAGAAAAAGCCAAACCGGGCAGCTCCGATTGAGGCAGTGTAGACTGTTCTCCTGTAGCCAGGTTTTTAACTATGCAGGTGTTGTCTTCAGCTTCCTTACTGCCGATCATGACTACCCAGGGAATCTTTTTCTTATCGGCGTATTTGAATTGCTTGTCGAATTTGGCCTGCTCATGAAATATTTCACAGCGTACGTTCCTTGCACGCAGTTCCTGCATGAGTGAAAATGCATTGCGGCTTTCGATTTCGCCCAGGTTAAAGAAAAGAACCTGCGTTCCGGTCTGCACTTCTTCCGGGAAGAGACCGAGTTCTTCCATTACATCATAGATCCTGTCAACACCGAAACTGATCCCGACGCCCGGCACATCCGGCACGCCGAACAGACCGGTGAGATCATCGTACCGTCCGCCGCCGCCGATACTGCCCATCTGCACGCCATCTGCTTTTACTTCGAAGATGATGCCGGTGTAGTAGTTGAGGCCGCGGGCGAGGGTGAAATCAGTTTGGAGTCTGGAGTCTGGAGTCTGGAGTACGTATTGGAGTTCTTCGATCCCTTTGGTGCCGGATGCTGTGTGGCCGATAAGTTTTTTCAGCGCGGTGATCTTTTCGGTTTCTGTTCCGGTAATGGAGAGATAGTTTTCGATGATCGCCACCTGGGAGGGCTGGAGGCCGCGCTGGGTGAGTTCTTCTTTTACCTTGTCGATACCGATCTTGTCGAGCTTATCGATCGCGATGGTTATATCCATCATTTTATCCGCGCCTCCGCAGGTTTCGGCGAGGGCGGCGAGTATTTTGCGGTTATTGATATGGATGCTTACCGGTACCCGCAGCCGGTTGAATACTTCGGCATAGATAGCTGCCAGCTCTACTTCATTGAGCAGCGACCGGCTTCCCACCACATCGGCATCGCACTGGTAAAACTCGCGGTAACGACCTTTCTGCGGCCGGTCGGCCCGCCATACGGGCTGGATCTGGTAGCGTTTGAAAGGCAGTGTCAGCTGGCCATGGTTCATGGCTACATAACGGGCGAAGGGAATGGTGAGATCGTAACGCAATGCGCGCTCGGTGATATCTTTCGAACTTCTGCCCGCCAGCAGCTTGTCGAAACCCTCCCGGGTCTGCTGCTGCTTGGCAGGATTATCGAGGCCGTTGTTCAGGATCTTGAAGATCAGCTTATCACCCTCCTCGCCGTATTTGCCCATCAGCGTGTCCAGGTTTTCCATAGCCGGCGTTTCCAATGGCTGAAATCCATACAGCTCAAAGACCGTGCGGATGGTCTGGAAGATATAATTGCGTTTTCGTACAACCGCTGCGCTGAAATCTCTGGTGCCCTGGGGTAAGCTCGGTTTGCTCATGAATGATTGCTGCTTGAGGGGGTAAAGGTAGTGAATGGTGAATTGTGAATGGTCAATCGTGAGACGTGAAACGTGAGACGTCAGCTTTAAATACTCACCATTCACCATTCACCATTTACGCCTCACGTCTCACGTCTCACGCCTCCCGCTCCACGATCTTTTCGCAAGCCCGCTCAATCATATCGAACACTTCATGGTAACCCCGTTCGGGGCCGTACCAGGGATCGGGGATTTCCTGGTGGGCGCCGGGATGCACTTCATCCATTAGCAGACTTACTTTGGAAGGATCCCATAACTCGCCGCTGATGCGTTGCACTTCGCGGTAATTGTCTTCATCCATCACATAGATATGATCGAAGTCGCGCATATCCGTCTTCACGAACTGGCGGCACTGCTGTGCGCTGATATCGATGCCATGTGCGCGTGCCACCTGCTGCGAAAGCGCATGGGGCTGGATGCCGATGCAATGACCGGTAGTGCCTGCACTTTCGATGGTCCAGTGGAGCCCGGCCTGCAATGCTTTCTGTTTCAGGATGCCTTCAGCCAGGGGGCTGCGGCAGATATTTCCAAGACAGACCATCAGGATCTTCATAACGCCAAAGATAGCCGCGGCCTATGTTAAATTTCCATCATTTCTGCTAACGGCCATTAGCTTAAAGCAGATGGTTATGGAAAATGGAAGGCCGGGCATCCTAATGTTAACAAACAGTCGGGTCGAGTGTAGTCATTTTTATCGGCACTGAATAAAATTATTAACTAAATTGCCCGTCCCCGGGTTTAAACTGGCGGTACATGGACACCGGATACGAACAAAGGAAACAGAAAAGCTACAGGGTCATGCGCATGACTTACGACCTGGTAATGTCGGCGCTGATACTGGCCATGGCCGTGGTACTGCTGTTTGCGGAGCGGCTTAACCTGGAGTTCTTCGCTTCAATAGATGCGGTGTTCAGGTATTTATTTGGAGGGATCTGCCTGCTGTACGGCGGTTTCCGGCTATACAGGGGAATCAAGCGCGATTATTAAGATGAGACGATACGTGATATATGGACTGGCCCTGATGTTCTTTGCTTCCTGCAGTACGAAAAAACCGGATGAACGGGACAGCCCCTCCAAGGGCACCATACAGATCAGCGTTGATGAGAGTTTCAAGCCCGTGATCGAAGAGCAGCTGAAGGTATATCAGTCATCCTTTCCCAACACCCATATCATCGCTTCTTACAAATCCGAAGCAGCTTGTTTCAGGGATTTGCAGTCTGACAGCACGCGGATGATCATTGTCGCCCGCGGATTGACCGACAAAGAAGCCGAATCGTATAAGAACAATCTGTCCTACAAGCCGCAGTACGGCATCCTGGCCTATGATGCCGTGGCGGTGATCATGAACAGGGCGGCGAAAGACAGCGTGTTTACGGTTGCCGATCTGGCCAATATCCTCAGCGGAAAACACAGGCTGACCGCAGTCATGGATGGCAGAAATGCCACCAGTACGGTCCGTTACCTGCAGGACAGTATCCTGCACGGCGCCGCCTTCGGCGCCAACGTAGTGGCAGCGGATAACAGTGAGAAAGTGATCAATATCGTATCCAATAATCCCGATGTCATCGGTTTTGTGGGGCTGAGCTGGGTGGGAGACAGTTATGATCCCAAGCAGGAAGCCTATCAGAAAAAGATCCGGATGGCATTGCTCGAATGCGTTGCCTGCGAAGAAAAAGATGTTTTTGCAAAACCTTCACAGTCAACTATAACATTTGGTGAGTACCCGCTGGCACGGCCCTTGTACTATATCCTCAAAGAAAATGCGACAGGACTTGGTACGGGTTTGATGAATTTTATGAGTATGGAGCGCGGACAGTTGATTTTCAGAAGAGCATTCCTTGCTCCTGCAAAGATGGATTTCAAAAGCAGGAAAGGGAATATCAAAGACGCGGATTAACTATAATAATAAAAATCGAAAAATGAAGAAGATCGTTTCACTGATGTTGACAGCATTTATCGCTGTCCAGTGTTTGACAGCCCAGGTTCCGGAGGGCATCAAATACATGAATTACGCCAGGTATAAAAGCGCGAGGGACGCATTTCAAAAAGCGTACAACGCCAATCCGAAAGATGCGCAAACAATTTACTGGTTAGGTCAGTCTATCCTGGCCACAGACGGTGCAACGCCAGCCACTCCGCAGCAATTGCAGGAGGCAAAAGCCCTGTACCAGAAAGGTCTGCAGGAAACAGGTAGCGATCCCTGGTTGCTCGTAGGCATGGGACAGATCGAACTGATGGAAGGCGGCGATCTGAATTCCGCCAAACAGAAATTCGAGCAGGCCATTACCGCATCTACAGCCACTTCGGGAAAAACAAAAGGTAAACCCAATCCTGCCATACTCGCCGCTATCGGCCGCGCCAACGCATCATTGCCAAGCGGCAAGGGCGACAATGTGTATGCCATCGATAAGCTGAAACAGGCTGCTGTACTTGATCCTGCAAACGCCGATATTTACATCAATCTCGGGATCAACTATCTCAAAATGGGTGGTGAGAACGGTGGTGAAGCTGTGAAAGCCTTCCAGGAAGCGCTGGCCCGCGATCCGAAGAATGCGTTCGCGTACTATCGCATCGGTAAGATCTACCAGAGCCAGAATAACAAAGAACTTTTCGAGCAGAATTTCAATAGCGCTATCGGAGTAGACCCTGCTTTTCCGCAGGTGTACAATGCCCTGTTCGACTACTACGCCAGCCGCGATGTGAACAAAGCCAAGGAATATCTCGATAAATATATCGCCAATGCCGATAAAAGTCCTGAGAACGACGTGTACCTCGCAGAATACCTGTTCCGCGCACAAAAGAACCAGGAGAGCCTTGCCAAGCTGAAAGAAGTGGAAGCAGCGGCCGGCGGTTCCAAAAACCTGCCTGCCATCAACCTGCTCTATGCGTATAACTACGACAGGCTGGGTGATTCCGTTCAGGCCAAGGCGAACCTTGAAAAATATTTCGCAAATCCGGCCTCGAAGATCCGTCCGGAGGATTATGAACTGGCAGTGACCGTGTTCTCCAAATTCCCAGGCAGTGAAACAACAGCGATCAGTTATCTCGAAAAAGCGATGGCAAACGATACTTCAAAAGTAAACCGTATTGCTTACCAGGGACAGATCGCCACCCTGTACGGGAAAGCTAAAATGTACCCGCAGCAGCTGGATGCCATCCAGAAGCAGATCGCGCTGAAAGGCAATGGAGCGCCGATGTCGGAGTTCGATTACTATACATTGACCAGCACGGCTTTCAATGCCAAATTATATCCCCAAACGATAGACTATGCCAAAGCATATATCAAAGCGTTCCCGGATAAGACCCAGCCATTCCGTTTCTATAAACTGGCTGCGATCGCTTCAGACCCCGACAGTACCAGCGGTACCGGCGTGGATTACCTGAATACCCTAGACTCCATCTACCTCACCATGGATAAAGAGAAATACAAGGTGGATGTTTTCAGGAACCAGAACTATATCATGGGCGTTTACCTGAAAAAAATGTCGACGCTGAATAAAAATTCGGATTTCAAGGTAAAAAGCGATGGTACCAGAACACCGGTAGTGGACGAGTACATCGCTACCGCACAGAAAGTGGTGGCGCTGACAGAAGCCATGATGGCGTTATATCCCGATCCTGCGGATGAGAACAACAAATACGCACAGAATGTGAAAGCGGATATGCAGAAAAGGATCGATTATTACAGCAAACCGCCGGCCCGCAAATCGGGCGGAACTTCTGCAGGAGCAGGTACGGCCGGAAAAGGAAAATAAAATTGATAAAATACTGAAAGAAATGCTCCCCAAACCGGGGAGTTTTTCTTTTATATCCCTCACTGGCTTATTTTTGCGGGAATTTAATTTTCCCGCATGAGCTGGCTTTATTTCCTGGCTGACGCCAACACCTCCAATTCTGCCGACAATTACTTCCCGATAGGGGTGCAATTGATCTTTGCAGCGGGTTTTGTGCTCACAATGATCGCTTTTTCCGCCTGGGCCGGCCCCAAACGCCGCACCAGCGATAAGCTGGAAACTTTTGCCAGCGGTATTGAGACCCATGGCAATGCCAGGCAGCCTATGGCCATCAAATATTTCCTGGTAGCAATTCTTTTTGTT
>JAFBAN010000202.1 GCA_019247775.1 Chitinophagaceae bacterium
CACCGCTTTTAATTTTTCAAAGTTCAGGTTTTGCAAAATGAACTGCACCGGCAACGCACCGCGCGAGCCAAGTCCAACGGAGATGGTTTGCTCCTCCACAGGAAAGATCCTTGCATTGTTGAAGCGCCCCAGTTTACGCGAAAGTTCTTTCACGATATCGCTCTGACTTCTTTTACGCTGATCGGGTTCTACAAGTGAGATACGTGCTGTGCCGGAGTTTACGCCTCCGGCGCCGCCGAAACCGGGCACCGCCGCAAAAACGAATGATTTTTCCGGGATGGAATCGTCCAGGAAATTGGTGAGCTTATCACCCTCTTTCACCATATAACTATAGCTTGCACCTTCGGGACCGGTCATCTGGAAACGGATCGTGCTTTTGTCTTCCAGCGGCGCCAGTTCGTTCTGGATATTGCTGCCGATAAAATAGATCATGGCTCCCGCAACAGCTACGATCACCCAGGCCATCCATCTTATTTTCAGGAATCCGGTAAGCATGCGCCTGTAGCCGGTTTCCATTCCGCGGAAAAAGGGTTCGGTGCGCTCGTAGAACCTGCCATGTCCGGTACCGCGGTTCAGGTACACGTTCAAAACAGGAGTGATCGTCAGCGATACGAATGCAGACACCAGTACGGCACCTGCCACCACAACGCCGAACTCGCGGAACAGGCTTCCCACAAAACCCTGCAGGAAGATCACGGGGAGGAACACAACGGCCAGTGTGATAGAGGTAGAGATCACCGCAAAGAAGATCTCTTTACTTCCTTCCAATGCCGCACTGCGTATAGGCAGGCCGCCCTCGAGCTTTCGGAAAATATTTTCAGTTACCACGATACCGTCATCCACCACCAGTCCCGTTGCAAGCACCACGGCCAGCAGGGTAAGTACGTTGATGGAAAATCCGGCCACATACATGATGAAGAACGTGAACACCAGCGAGATCGGGATATCGATCAGCGGGCGGATGGCGATCAGCCAGTTGCGGAAGAAGAAAAAGATCACCAATACCACCAGGCTGAATGAGATCAGCAAGGTTTCTTCCACTTCCTTGATGGAGCGGCGCACATTCTTGGTCTGATCGATCAGTGTCGTGATCTCGAAATCTCCTTTCTCCGATTTCTGGATATCTGCGAGCCGGCGGTAAAATTCATCCGCGATCTTGATATAGTTGGCGCCGGGCTGCGGTATCACCTGCAGGCCCACAGCGCTCACACCATTGAGCTTCCAGCTGAATTCATCCTGCTCGGGGCCGATCTCCACTTTGGCAACATCATTAAGCCGCACAATCCCTGAAGCATCCTCGCGAAGGATCAGGTCGCGGAAATCTTTTTCTGTGGTAAGACGGCCGAGCGCCCGAATGGTGAGTTCGGTATTGGTACCGTAGATCTTTCCCGAAGGGATCTCCACGTTTTCTTTGTTCAGCGCATTGCGGATATCGACGAATGCGATATTGTACGCATTCATTTTATCCGGATCGATCCAGAGACGCATGGAAGGCCGCTTCTGTCCGAGGATATTCACGGAGCTCACTTCCGGGATGGTCTGAAAACGTTCCTGCAGTACATTCTCTGCGTAGTCGCTTAACTCCATCAATCCCTTCGTACGGCTCTGCACCGCAACCAGGATAATGAAATCGCTGTTCGCATCCGATTTACTGACCACCGGCGGCGCATCTACATCCTGCGGCAGGTTACGGGCCGCCTGCGCTACTTTATCGCGCACATCGTTGGCCGCAGTTTCAAGGTCTTCCTTGATGTTGAACTCGACGGTAATATTGCTGGAGCCATTGGTGCTGGATGAACTGATACTGCGAATACCGGGGATACCATTGATGGATTTCTCCAGCGGTTCCGTGATCTGGCTCTCGATAATATCGGAGTTTGCGCCGGCATACGAAGTACGCACATTCACGATCGGCGGATCGATGGCCGGATATTCGCGCACAGCGAGAAAATTAAATCCGATCACCCCGAACAATACGATCAGGATGTTCATCACTGTTGCCAGTATGGGTCTTCGCAGCGAAAGTTCAGAAATGTTCATGAGTACAAGCTCGTGGGATCACGGTTTATAAAGTCAAAAATCAAAAGTCAAAAATCGAAACTGCAGGTTTTTTGACTTTTGACTTTTGATTTTTGACTTCAATTATTTAGTTACTAAAATCTTCCAGCTTCTTAACGCCTCTTACCCGCACCGGCGAATTGGGACGCACGAACAACACGCCTGTTACCACCACGCTATCGCCCGCCTTGATGCCCCTGGTCACTTCGGCCGTGCCGGCATTGCGCAGTCCGGTCTCAATATCAACGAACACACCTTTACCTTTTCTTACCACCACCAGTTTTTTGGCTTTGGCATCGGGAATGATCGCGCTTGTAGGCACCATCACGCTGTTGGTGGTAGCTCCTGCATTCAGCCGCACTTTTACGAAAGATCCGGGATTCAATGAACCGCCAAGATAGACGGCACGTACTTTCAGGTTCCTTGAATTGGCATCTACCTGCGGCTCGGTAGCGATGATGGTTGCTTTGCCAATATCGCCTGTCTGCCCGGGCTGCACATTGATGATACCACCTTTGTGGATCATGCTCGTATAAACTTCGGGGACGGTAAAATCTATTTTCACGCGGTCAGTCTGCTGCAAAGTAGCGAGTACTGTTTGCGGCGTTACATAGGCGCCAGGACTCACCATCCGCAAGCCCAATGTGCCGGAGAACGGTGCGCGTACGGTGGTTTTGTCGAGCTGTGCCTGGGTATACACCATATCTGCTTTCAGGCTGTTCACCTGGTTGAGTGCGGCATCATAGTCTGCCTGGTTGATGCCGCTGATGGATAACAGTTTCCGCAGCCTTTCTTCTGTTTTCTGCGCCAGCTCCAGCTGAACACGCGATTTATTAAGCGTGGCCAGCAGATCGGCATTGTTGATCCTGGCCAGCACCGCGCCCTGGCCGATCCTTGCTCCTTCGGGAATATTCAGATAGGTGAGCCGGCCGGCTATTTCGGGGTGCAGATCGGTAGATTCGGAAGCCACAACCGTACCGTTCACCTCAATGGTATTGGTGATAGAGCTGATACCGGCTACCAGCACATCCACCACTACGGGCTGTCCCCCGGCTTTACCGCCGCCGGTGGTAACGGTAACTTCTTTTTTGGTGGTACTCTTACAGGCTAGAGAAAAAATGGCTGCTAAAATGATGAGGTGCTTGCGTTTCAAAGGCTGAACATTTAAAGGCGCTTAAAGATAGAAATATATTCATATCCGGGGCCTTTTCCAATGTATAAATGGCTTAGGGGCGCTAAATAATCGGTGATGAGTGACTAGCGGTTGAGTCCGCCCTGCCATTTATAGCGATCCGACTTGTACAGCTCATAGGATTTTTCGATGTAATAGCCCAGCTCCAGGTCGTTCAGCAGGGTGATCATCTCATATTTCGGACGATAATAGACCATAAACGTCTCCAGTTCGGGCGACTGAAGCTTAGTGAGTTTTCTTACCAGCACTTTGCTGAAGCGGCGATCGATGTATTTGTCCTGCTCCTGTTGCAGCAACCGTTTCTGCAGGAATTCCATATTCCGGTTGCGCTTGGTGCGGAACATATTGATCAGTTCATCCAGGTCAAAACCAACGGTGAGAGAGCCTGGGTTGAAATTGGGGCTGTTGCTCAACCTGAGCGAGGGCTTCTTAAAATCGAACGCCTTTGCATTATCCCGCCGGTTCTGGATGGAATCGAACTTATAGTAATTGTTGCGCACTTTCACTTCGGGCAGTGCCGTGGCGTATACATGGATCATTACATTGAAGCTGTTCATGTTGTTGATCGTATCAACGGGGTATTTCATCGTTGCCTTACCAATGAGTGAGAACCAGATGGAGTCCTTCCGCAAAACGGTCAGTGAATAATGCCCGAGCGAATCGGTGATCGTGCCCTTGCCGGAACTGCTTAATACAGCCACGGCTTCCAGCGGACGGCGGGCGGTAATATCATACACGGTGCCGCTGATGGTCACGGTCTGCGCCTGCGATCTGCCGGGGAGGTAAGACAGTAAGCACAACAAGAAAGCAGCGAGTAGTATCCTTTGGGTCAAATCCGTGATTTAGCGTGTAATATTAATACAGCAGCACCAGATCCCGGGACGAATTAACGCAGCTTTTGGAATTCGATGCGATGACCCCGTTCCTGAACGGTGAACCATTCCTGTTTGCCGGTAATCAGAACTTGGTGTCTACGATATAGGGAAGCATTGTACGCCAGGTAGGCCAGTCGTGGGTGATATCGGCGCCCCAGATATCGAGGTCGTACCAGATGCCCTTGCTGTACAGGATACCCGCAAACCGCCGCGAAGCTTCGGGGTCTTCATAAGAACCGCTGCCGGTATAGATATGGATATGGTGGCTTGCCCTGATCCGGTCCAGGTACCAGCCATCGGTAAGATTGGGCAGGTAATGGGCGGGACTGTTATAATATACCTGGTCGTCGAAAAAGCCCTTGGTATATTCGGTGAGATCGTATACGCCGCTCATGCTGATGGCGCCATTGATGATATCCGGTCTTTTCAGGAACAGGTTCATCGCGTGCAGGGCCCCGAACGAAGCGCCGCAGGTATAGATCATGATATCCTGGCTGGTGGTATTGCGGATATGCGGCACCACTTCGTTGAAAATATATTCGTTGAACTGGTTATGACGGATCGCCTTGTGCGAAGGCTCCATCTCGTTGTTCATCCAGCTCTCCTTGTTCATGCTGTCTACACTGAACACCCGAAGCTTACCTGCATTGATATAAGGCGCCAGTGCATCTATCAGCTGAAAACGTTCGTATTCGAGATAGTCCGCTGCTGCGGTGGGTATCAGCAGCAGGGCAAAACCGAAATGCCCGTAAGCGGCTATCGGCATGTCTTTGCCCAATGCAGGACTGTACCAGGAATTGAGCTTTCTGTTCATAAGGATCTGTTTTAAGGAACGCTATTCGATACAGGTCTTCTTGATCTCTTTCCAGAGATCACGGTAACACTGCGCTGCATAGCTGCTGGCCGCAAAAGTCTCCAGCGGCTCTTCGTTCACGCCCATCTTCTCCACATCACTCAGGTATGGAATATAATTTTTGAAAAAATATTTGTCCTTGTAAAAACTATTCATCACTTCATGGTGCAGGTTCTTGCGATGATCCACCATGCTGAAAAAACATTTGATCTTGGAACTGTCCAGCCCGTTCTCCTTGAAATAATCCAGTACGGTTTCATACGAACGCACAGACAATGTTGTGGGAATATTCGGCACCAGTATCCAGTCAACCCCTGTGAATACCGCATCATGCAATACCGAAATGCCCGGGGGACAATCCAGAAAAACAATATCGTACTCTTTTTTCAGCGAAGACAACAGTGTGGAGATCCTGCGCTTTGACTGTTTCATTTCATTCAGCAGGATATCCGCATGCCGGGCCGAGAGATCTGCCGGGATGATATCGAGATTTTCGTAAGCGCTGTTCTGTACGGCGTCTATCAGGCCGCTGTCGCTGCCGAGCAGTTTACGGGTCTCATTTTTTCCGGCTTCAGCGCCCAGGTAGAAAGAAGAAGATCCCTGCGGATCCATATCCCAAACCAGGGTTTTGAATTTGTCTTTGGCAGCAAGGTATGCCAGGTTGATGCTGGCAGCCGTTTTACCCACACCGCCTTTCAGGTTGTAGAGTGCTATTGTGACCATGCTCTAATATAAGGATTTCTGGAAAACGGCAGTCCGGCCACTTGCCAGTCGCTGGCTATTAACCGGCAACGAAAATGAAAAGCTATAATATCGCGCCCAGCAACAGGCAGCCGAGAACGATAAAGGGTGCGGGTATCCGCTTTGAGCGAAGCAGAAAAAACGTGGCGAGCACGATCAGCAGATCCCAGATACCGATCATCTGCCCCTTCATCAGCGGCGCCAGAAAAGTATCCTTGACCAGGTAGCAGGTAGCGCCCGCCATGATACCCACTACTGCTGCATTGATGCCTTCGAGTGAACGGTAGATCACTGCATATCTTTTCAGGTTATGCCATACGGGGAAAAAGAAGAGTACAAGCAGCGCGCTGGGCAGGAAGATGGCGATGGCGCCGATGATGCAGCCGGCGATCTGCATGGCGATACCTTCATCGCGCAACACCATGCCGCCCGTGAATGCGCCCACGGAAAACACGGGACCCGGAATAGCGCGCACCATGCCTGAGCCGGTAAGAAAATCCTCGCGGGAAAGTTTCAACACATCACGCCCCGTTTCCTGTACCCTTTTCGTTTCGGGACGGGTCACATACTGTTCGTACATCAGCGGCAGCAGCACATCGCCGCCGCCAAATACCAGGCTGCCGAAACGATAGGCGTTCTCGAACAGGTTAATGGCTTTGCGGTGTTTCCAGTTACCGCTGCTCGCCGCTTCGGACAATGATCCCGCCAATGCAAACAGCGCAAAGAAAATAAGGATATTGCCCCATTTGATCTTTTTCGGCGGTACGCCTTTCTGCGGAATTCGTTTATCGCTGAAATTGGTAGCTATCCCCGCCGCCACGATCAGCGCCGGAAATACCCAAGGCGATTTGAACGCAAGAAAAGTGACTATCGTAGCCACAAGCATGATCACTTGGGTAATGGTGTTGTAAATGGCGATATTGAAAATGCGGAAAGTAGAGTACGCGATGAATCCGATCGCCATAGGGCGAACGAACTTGAAGATCTCAAGCTTGAGTCCGTTGCGATCGAGATAACTGAGCAGGAAAGACATGGACCCCATGATCAGGCAGGCCGGCAGGATCCAGATCAGCAAAGTGATCACGGCCAACGAAATACCGCCGCGTTTATACCCGATCAGTGTAAGGGTTTGGGTGGAAGAGGCGCCCGGCAATAACTGGCAGAAGCCATTGTATTCGATCAGTTCCGTTTCGGTAAGGTCCCGGCGCTGCTGCACAAAGGTCTTCATCATCATGCCCATATGCCCCTGCGGCCCGCCGAATGCCGTGATACTATGCCAGAATACAGCTCGCAGAAAAGGGATATGACGGATCAGTGTCAACAGGCTTCGTTAGAACAGGAAATTTACAGGTTTTTGAGGGATGGGCAAAGGCGGCTTCAGCGGTGCCGGCTTGCTCCGCTCGGGAGCGTAAGATTTTACCGCGGAGACGCAAAGGCGCAGAGGACAATTCTTCTCTGCGCCTCCGCGCCTCTGCGGTAAAAAATAAAACCCCGTGTTCTCAGAAAGCTGCTATTTTTTCAACCCGATCTCCCTCAACCTTTCATCCAGATATTCTCCCGCCGTTGCATCCGGATAGGCTTTCGGATGATCATTATCGATACAGCTTTCCAGACAGGCCAGGCTCATTTCGCTGCGGGGATGCAGGAAGAAAGGCATGGAGAACCGGCTGGTATGATACAGTTCCTTCGGCGGGTTTACCACGCGGTGGGTAGTACTGCGAAGCTTATTATTGGTAAGCCGCTGCAGCATATCGCCCACATTCACCACGATCTGTTCGGGCAGTGAAGTCACGTTCACCCATTCATTTTGCTTGGTAAGTATCTGCAGTCCGTCTGCAGAAGCTCCCACCAGCAATGTGATGAGATTGATATCTTCATGCTGTTCCGCACGGATAGCGCTTT
Source organism: Chitinophagaceae bacterium (assembly GCA_019247775.1). Classification (GTDB taxonomy): domain Bacteria; phylum Bacteroidota; class Bacteroidia; order Chitinophagales; family Chitinophagaceae; genus Sediminibacterium. The sequence continues at coordinate 7,622 of JAFBAN010000202.1, forward strand.
TGGGTTCGCTGGTGATGGGCGGGTAGTGAATGCAGCGCAGGATGGAATTGCCATTGTGTACATGCTTATCGAAATAATGTTCATCCAGCCCGAGGTACAAGGCGATAGCCTGTAATAATGCGGTGCCGCTTTTTTCAAAAGCATGGTAGGCATCGTACAGGGTTTTATTGAATGGCTTTATTTCGGATACGGATACATTGTTAGGATATTCTTCTTTGATCGGATCGTTGTCTTCCACATTCTGCCCATACTGGAAGAATTCTTTCAGATCCGGAGCATCGCTGCCCTTGGCATGCTCGCGTCCGAAACTGGTATAGCCCCGCTGGCCGGCCAGTCCGGGAACCTCATAATTCAGTTTTTTCTCCAGCGGCAGTGCGAAGAACTGCTGCACATATTCATATTGGTTTGCGATCAACTCGTCGGGGATGCCATGGTTTTTAACCGCCACAAATCCTACTTCTTCATAAGCTTTACCGAGGGCCTGAACAAAATCGGCCTTACGCTTCGGATCGCCGCTGGTAAAATCTGCGAGATCAACTACTGGAATTGCCATAGTGTTGGTTTTAAAGTGAAATAATAGATCGAAATCAGTCGGGAAAATTACAAAAGAACCGCGATATACGCTGCGCGGAGTCTGAGGTCTGAGTTTGGAGTCTGGAGTTAGTCCCGCCAACGGCGGGATGGAATAGGGGTAAAAACGTCTTTCAGACTACTACTCACCCCTCCCTCTCTTTGAAAGAGAGGGCGATAGATTCCGTTCCTAACAGGTGGTTCATGACGTTGAGAAAACTCCAGACTCCTAACTCCAGACTCCAGACTACTACTCACCCCTCCCTCTCTGCAGGCAGAGAGGGCGATAGATTTTAGTTCCTAACAGGTAATTCATGACGTCGAAAAAATCTCTTCCCCCCTCTCTGCCTGCAGAGAGGGGCCGGGGGTGAGTTGAAAGAACTCCAGACTCCAGACTACCCCAAAAAGCTGGTCCCGCCTCGCAGCAGGACCAATATGCATACCCCCAATTGAAAGACTTAATTATTGTTTGTCGAAGCGGATCGACTTGATGAAGATATCTCCGCTGAATGCGTTCAGCACATAGCGGCCCGTGTTCAGGTCGCCCATGTTGAGTTCCAGTTGTTGACGGCCTTCGTTAATGGTAGCCACCAGGGTTTTGGCCAGGCGCCCTTCTACGTCGAGCACCTTGCATACCAGCCGCCCGTTCTTGTTTGCCAATACCGTGAGGTAACTAAGGTTGTCTACCAGTCCCGGCTGTAAATTCTGAATGTACATACTATCTCGTTGAATGCTGATTGATCAAAAAACCATACCGGGGTTCACTAATGACACGAAAACATGTCCTGCCGCTGCATCTGTAGAGCAAGTATGATGCCAATCTGTTAAAAAGTTTAACAAGCCTGGATTATTTTTCGGAGCGTCCGTGCCATTCTGTGCTCTTTGCGCCTCTGTGGTGAATTGAGATCGTCATTGAAAGAAGATCATCTTTCTAAAAATGCCGTCGCTTCACCACAGAGACACGGAATGCACGGAGCTTCACAGAGATTTATGTGGAATTTTTCGATCTGGGTTTCTTCCCCGCATTCATTTCCGCGCGTATTCTCTCTAGCTCGCGGTTGATCTGTTTGATGAGCTGGGCCAGATGCTCCACTTCGGCCTTGGATGCAAAGCCATATGGGTTCTGCTGTTCTTCAAGGGTAGAGCCGGGGAATTGTTCTTTAAACAGGCTGGACATTGTTACTTCCAGTATCTCCGCTATCTGCGCCAGCCGTGAAATGGATGCATCGGTTTCGCCCCTTTCGATCTTGGCGTAGGCGCCCGGTGTGATACCGAGTTCGGCAGCCATGTTCTCCTGCGTATAGTCCTTGTTCTCCCGCAGTTTCCGGATCCGTTTACCGATGATTTCTTTCACTATTCAAAATTCCTATCCTTAAAGTTCTATCCCTGTCATTACAGTATAGTTTCTGTCTTTTAGTGTACATTTACTGTCTTTTAAGAAGTCTTTTGATGTTTAAAGACAGTTTTTAGCCCGTTTATGGCCAAAACCAAGAAACTGCCGGTTGAAGAGGCGCTGGAGAAAAAGCTATGGAAGGCCGCAGACAAACTGCGGAAGAACATGGACGCGGCAGAATACAAGCATGTGGTGCTTGGCCTGATCTTTCTCAAATACATTTCAGACGCTTTTGAAGAAGTTCATCAGCACCTGCTGTCCGAAAAAGAGCTGGGCGCCGACCCCGAAGACAAGAACGAATACATCGCCCAAAAAGTTTTCTATGTGCCGCCGTCTGCGCGCTGGAGCTGGATCCAGAACCGCGCCAGTCTGCCTACCATCGGCAAAGATGTCGATGCTGCCATGGATGCCATCGAACGTGATAACAGCTCGCTGCGCGGCGTGTTGCCGAAGGTATATGCACAGGAAAAACTCGATAAGACCGGGCTTGGCGGACTGATCAACATGATCGGAACTGCTACACTGGGAACCAAAGAAGCGCAGAGTAAAGATGTACTCGGCAAAGTGTACGAATATTTCCTTGGTGAATTCGCGCTGGCCGAGGGCAAGAAAGGCGGGCAATTCTATACACCGGGCAGTGTGGTGAAATTACTGGTAGAAATGCTGGAACCTTACGAAGGCCGGGTGTTCGATCCCTGCTGCGGCAGCGGGGGTATGTTCGTGCAGAGCGAAAAGTTCATTGCGCATCACCAGGATCATTACCGGAAGAATAACGGGAACAAGCTTTCCGTGCATCCGTCGGATCATATTTCCATCTACGGACAGGAGAGCAACCAAACCACCTGGCGCTTGGCGAAAATGAACCTGGCGATCCGTGGCATAGACAGTACCAATGTACGCTGGAACAATGAAGGCAGTTTTCTGAACGATGCGCATAAGGACCTGAAAGCTGATTTCATTATTGCCAATCCGCCTTTCAACGACAGCGACTGGAGCGGCGAACTGCTGCGCGATGATGCGCGCTGGACTGTGCTTGGCGAAAAACTGCCGCCGCCCCCGGGCAATGCCAACTATGCCTGGATCATGCATTTCCTGTATCATCTCGCGCCCAAAGGCAAAGCGGGATTCGTGCTTTCGAAAGGCGCGCTCACTTCGCAGACGAATAATGAGGGCGAGATCAGGAAGGCGCTAATAGAAAAGGACCTGGTTGATTGCATCGTGAACCTGCCTACCAAATTGTTCCTGAACACCCAGATACCTGCCTGCCTATGGTTCCTGGCAAAGGACAAAGCCAATGGCGGATTCCGGCAACGCAGAGGAGAAATATTGTTCATCGATGCCCGCAACCTCGGCTACCTCGTAAACCGCCGCAACCGCGACCTGAGCGAGGAAGACATGGCGAAGATCACCGGCGCTTATCATAACTGGCGGAATGAGGATGGGGAGTATCAAGATGTGCAGGGGTTTTGCAAAGGCGTAACGATAGAGGAAGTACGGAAACTGAACTATATGCTCACGCCGGGCCGGTATGTAGGCTTGCCTGATGAGGAAGATGATTTCAATTTCGCAGAACGGTTTACTGCGTTGAAGACAGAGTTGGAAAAACAAATGGCGGAAGAAGAAGTGCTAAATAAAAAAATACGCGAAAGCCTGGCGATGATAGAATTACCGGATGAGACCGTCTGACCAACAGCACCCCCTGCTGGCTGGTTTTATTGATTTGAATTATTACCAACTGAACAATCTAGTATGGCAGAGATCATTCGTAACCGGACCATCCGGCCGTCTACGCGACTGGCGAGCTCCATTAGTTATCGCGTGGCCATTAACAATCTTACTCACAATGATATTCTGGTGGTAAATATTTCGCACGAGAGTAAGCCATTCCGCAAAACATTCCGATTCCGCGGTAGCGATGTGCTGAAACATAAGAGCCTTGGATTTCGGGTGAAGGATTGGGGAACGCAGATCCAGATTGTTTGGAATAGTACGCAACCGATAAATGATAAGGCATGAGTGAGTGGGTTCAATATAGATTTTCAGATTTCGTTGAAATAAATCCAAAAGTCCGGCTTGTTTCAGGGTCTGAGTATCCTTTTATTGAAATGAAGGATCTGGATTCTGAGACCAGATATTGCCATGCAAAAACCACTCGCGTTGCATCCAGCGGTGCGAGGTTTGAAAGTGGTGATACGTTGTTTGCAAAAATTACCCCCTGTTTGGAAAATGGCAAAATTTGCCAAGTCGGCAATGTTGTCACACCAGGGTTTGGCTCAACTGAGTTTCTTGTATTCCGTGGAAAGCCAACCATTTCCGATAGCGATTTTATTTTTTATTTGTCAAGATCGCAATCAGTTCGCGAATTTGCAGAGAACAATTTTGAGGGAACATCAGGAAGGCAACGAGTGCCGAAATCCTGTTTTGAGCTCCTTTATATGATTCTGCCTCAATTAGCTGAACAGAAAGTGATCGCAGATTGTCTGGGAGGCATCGACGCTAAGATAGACTTACTCCATCGTCAAAATTGCACACTCCAACATTTGAACACTACAATTTTCAAGCAGATGTTCGGGTGCTCAGATTCAGGTACCATAAGATCAACGCTCAGAGACGAATTCGATTTTACCATGGGGCAATCGCCGCCCGGTGACGCCCTAAACGAGGAGGGCGAGGGAATTGAGTTTTACCAGGGCAATGCAGACTTTGGCTTTAGGTTTCCACAGGCGCGTGTTTTTACAACTGTGCCAACAAGGCTTGCAAAGAAGTATAATACACTGATCAGTGTGCGTGCTCCTGTTGGAGAAATCAATATGGCATTGGGCGACTGTTGCCTGGGCAGAGGTGTCGCAGCGTTTCGTTATAAATCTAACCCTGGATATTATAGCTATGCATTTTACAAACTGCAGTCTATCGTATCTCACATAAAGCAATTCAACGACACAGGAACTGTTTTCGGATCGATAAGCAAAACCGATTTCGAAAAAATGGAGATCGATATTCCACCAAAAAGCCTGATTGACGAATTCGAGGCAAAAGCGGCGCCGCTTGATAGTAAGATATATCACAACCATTGTCAGATTCAAACGCTGTCAAATCTGCGAGATAAGCTCCTCCCCAAACTCATCTCCGGCGAAATCAAACTAAAACATGAGCCGACTTCATGAAGCTCACATAGAAACCCTCACACTCGAGCTGCTGCAGGATGCCGGCTGGCAATACCTGCACGGGCTTTCCATCGCGCCCGGAGCGCAGCACCAGGAACGAACCAGCTTCGAACAGGTGTTATTAACGGGCCGCCTGCTCAAGGCGGCGGAGCGGATCAACGCGCATATTCCGGCCGCTGCGGTCCAACAGGCGGTGAAGCAGGCGGAGCGTTTACTGCTGCCCGATATCCTGCACAACAATGAGGCTTTCCACAGTCTGCTGGTGGAGAAAGTAAAGATTCCTTATCACCAGGACGGCTACGAACGCAGTCACGAAGTAGCCCTGATAGATTTCGATCATTGGGAGAACAATGAGTTCCTCGCCATCAATCAATACACCATCGTAGAGAACCAGCAGAACAAACGGCCTGACATCCTGCTGTTCGTGAACGGCATTCCGCTGGTGCTGATCGAACTGAAAAACGCGGGCGATGAACATGCGACCCTGCACAACGCTTTCCAGCAGATCCAGACCTATAAAGCCACCATCCCTTCGCTGTTCACCTATAATGCCATCTGCATCATTTCCGACGGCCATGAGTGCCGGGCCGGCAGTGTGTCGGCGGCTTTCACGCGCTACATGGCCTGGAAAACGGCCGACGGCAGGAAAGAAGCTTCACGGTTCATGCCGCAGATAGAAGTAATGGTGCGGGGGATGCTCGGCCCGGAAACCCTGCTGGATATCGTGCGGAATTTTATCGTGTTCGAGAAAACACGCAGGGAAGATGCCGCAACAGGGCTGGTACAGATCACAACAGAAAAAAAACTGGCGGCTTACCATCAATACTATGCTGTCAACAATGCGGTGTTATCGACACTCAGGGCCGTAGGCGTTGGCGTACCGGCGCGCGGCGAGCCATTCAATGAACTCGGCAACCGCAAAGGCGGCGTTGTGTGGCATACCCAGGGCAGCGGTAAAAGCCTGAGCATGGTGTTCTATGCCGGCAAGCTGGTTACCCATCTGGACATGGAGAACCCGACCATCGTGGTGATCACCGACCGCAATGACCTGGACGACCAGTTGTTCGATACGTTCGCTGCCTCCCGTCAATTGTTGCGTCAGGATCCGGTGCAGGCGGAGAGCCGGGATCATTTGAAAGAGTTATTGAAGGTGGCCAGCGGCGGTATTGTGTTTACTACCATCCAGAAATTTCTGCCGCAGGATGGAAGTACAAGTTTCGATACGCTTTCTGACAGAAAGAACATCGTGGTCATAGCCGATGAAGCCCACCGTACCCAGTACGGCTTTGAGGCGGTGGCCCGGGATGTAAAAGATGCCGGAACCCGCGAAGTGATCGGGCAACGCATCGCATACGGTTTTGCAAAGTATATGCGCGACGCACTTCCTCATGCTACCTACATCGGATTCACCGGAACGCCTATAGAGAGTACCGATGTAAATACCCCGCAGGTATTCGGCCAGTATGTTGATGTCTACGATATTTCGCAGGCGGTAGAAGATGGGGCCACGGTCCGCATCTATTACGAGAGCCGCCTTTCAAAAATAGAACTGACTGCCGAAGGCCGGGCGCTTGTTGACGAGTTCGACAAAGCGGCCGAAGCGGAAGAATTATCCGCTACCCAAAAAGCGAAAGCCCGCTGGGCCAAACTCGAAGCGATCATCGGGCATCCCAACCGCATCCGAAATATCGCCCGGGATATAGTTACTCATTTCGAGGCCCGCAATATCGGGTCCGAACCCAAAGGGATGATCGTTGCAATGAGCAGACGCATTGCGGTAGATCTGTACCGGGAAATCATAGCCCTGCGGCCCGGGTGGGATGATCCCGACCTCAACAAGGGTGTGATCAAAGTGGTGATGACAGCCAGTAGTGCAGACGGGCCGGAAATGCAACGCCATCATACCAGTAAAGGGCAGCGTAAAATGCTGGCAGCGCGGATGAAAGATGAACATGATCCGCTCAAACTGGTGATCGTTCGCGATATGTGGCTTACAGGATTCGACGCTCCCTGTCTCAAAACGCTCTATATCGACAAGCCGATGAAAGGGCATAGCCTGATGCAGGCCATCGCCAGGGTCAATCGCATTTTTAAGGACGTGAAAGGCGGACTGGTAGTAGATTATCTTGGTATAGGCACCGATCTCAAGAAAGCATTATCGTTCTACGCCGATTCGGGTGGAAAAGGTAATCCTGCAGAAGATATCAGCCAGGCTGTGGCTATCATGCTTGAAAAAATGGAGATTGTGCAACAGCTGTTCGCGCAACCTAGCCTGTCGCAGCCAGGCATCCTTGCAGAAGAAGCGGAAGCATATCATAAAAACGAAACACGGTTCAATTACGAACGCTTCTTTTCGGCTTCCCCGCGGCAAAAACTCTCGATCATCCTGCAGGCTGAAGAACATATCCTCGGATTGCCGGAAGGCCGAGAAAGATTTATTCGCGAAGTCACCATGCTTGGACAGGCTTTCGCTTTGTGCCTGCCCCAGCCCTCCGCCGTTGAACTGGCGGATGAGATCGCTTTTTTCCAGGCAGTGAAAGCACGGCTGGTCAAGTTTGAAGTGTCGTCCAATACCGCTAACCTCGAAATGGACACTGCTGTGAAACAGCTTGTTGATAAAGCGCTGACCAGCGATACGGTGATCGATATTTTCGATGCGGCCGGCATCCAGAAACCCGATATTTCCATTCTCTCCGAGCAGTTCCTGCTGGAGGTGAAAAATATGCGTCATAAAAATCTGGCGATCGAACTGCTGAAGAAATTGCTGAACAATGAGATCAAAAGCAGAACGCGGACCAATTTTGTTAAAAGTCGCCAGTTGCTGGAAATGCTCGAGTCGGCTATCCGCCGGTATCAGAATAATCTGCTTACCACCGCAGAAATATTGCAGGAACTCATTGAACTCGCCCGTGAGATCAACGCAAGTGATACCGAAGCAGAACGCCTGGGCCTTACCAAAGATGAAGTAGCATTTTATAATGCACTCGAAACAAACGACAGCGCTGTTAAAATACTTGGCGATGAAAAACTCCGGATGATCGCTCGCGAGATCGCAGAAAAAGTGCGGACGAATACAACACTCGACTGGTCGATCAGGGAAAGTGCAAGAGCCCAATTGCTTGTAGCAGTAAAAAGGACCCTCACCATTCATGGCTACCCGCCGGATAAGCAACCGAGAGCGATTGAAACTGTAATGGAACAGGCTGAATTACTTGCCGACAACTGGCATGGGCAACTGTAGATCCGGAACTCTCCGCGCCAGTTTGTGTATCTACCTTTCCGGCTATTTACGAAGCTGCCTTCATGTTGCCGCAGCCTTCATGTTGCCGCGGCCTTCAGGCCGTGGAACCAATCTCACCCCTCAATCATCCGGACGCTTCCAGCGTCCCGTATTAACCCTGAAATGCTCGCCGCCATTCTCAAGTGTTTTTATAAACAGGAACTGTTTAAGCAATGCCTGGTATTCCTCCGCAAAAGTTTTCTTCGCATGATGCATTTCCTGGTTTTCGATATAGTTCCTGACAGTATGTAACTGCGATAAACTAACAGATACCGCGAAATAATCTTCCTGCCATTCCAGACGCGGCCTGCCGTTTCCGGGTTGCCGATTGAACCAAAACGCAGATTCCCCTTTCAGCAGTTGCGCCACATGGCCTAAGCTCTGGGCAGCTTGCAGTTTTACAAGGCAATGCACATGATCGGTATAGCCGTTGATCCTGTCGAGATAGATGCCTTTCAGCAATGCGTTCTGCCGGATATGATCAAATAATTGTTGTCGATAGGGAGCCATTAAAAGGGGCCTGCGGTTTTTGGTTGCCCACACATAGTGAATGTAGACGCGGGTATATGACATCCGGCAAAATAGCAGGCCGGGGTTTAATGCGAAAGCGTATTTGCCGCAAATCTTTGCGAATTTACACTGGACGCTGGAAGCGTCCTCCGGGAGATTTTTGGAATTGATTTCACCACGGCCTGAAGGCCGCGGCAACAGAAGACGGCCCCAGCAACAGTAATAAGCCGCGGCAATTTCCCCGCAACAGGAGCAATTGAAAGATAATATGCAGTAAGCTTCATGGCGCCCCGAATGAGTTGCCCACGCCTCTGCTCTTACAGCGCTCTTACTGTTACCGCGGCCTTCTGTTGCCGTGGCCCTCTGTTGCCGCGGCCTTCTGTTGCCGCGGCCTTCAGGCCGTGGTGAAAATGAACAATGAATAATTAAGCAGGGGCGTCAAGCGCCTGTATAGGAGCAAGCCTCAATTCTCGAACGTACTATAGAAATAAGGCGTCTTCGCTTCGAATTCGGCGCTGCAGGTGTCTACCATTTTGTAAACCCGGGTAATGCCCAGGGCTTTTCTTTTTTCGTAGACATTCTCATCCGTCCACTGGCCCTGGAGGATGCGGGCGATCTGCGCATCGCCGAATCCGTTCTTTTTTGCTTCTTTGAGCAGATCGGCGGGAATGGTATCGAGCGTGTATTGGGCCATCTCCTTTTCCATATTGCACAGGATCTGGATCTGGTATAAAAACCAGCGGTCGATCAGCGTAGCCTGGGCAATCGACTTGATGGTAGAGCCCTGCATCAATGCATCCTTAATACGGAAAATGCGATCCCATTTCGGCGTTTTGATATACTCTACCAGCTCCTCGCTTTTCATCAGGCTTTTGCCATAATAACCGAGGCCGATGGCTTCATTCTCCAGGCTCTGGCAGGCCTTCTGGATAGCTTCGGTGAAGCTGCGGCCGATGGCCATTACCTCGCCCACGCTTTTCATCTGCAGACCAAGCGTATCGTTGGCGCCTTTGAATTTATCGAAATTCCAGCGCGGCACTTTCACGATCACGTAATCGAGCGCCGGTTCAAAATAGGCAGATGTGGTCTTAGTGATCTGGTTCTTCAGTTCGTCCAGCGAATAACCGATCGCCAGTTTGGCGGCGATCTTCGCAATGGGATAACCTGTGGCTTTGGAAGCAAGTGCCGAAGAGCGGCTTACCCGGGGGTTGATCTCCACAGCTATCAGTTCTTCCGTTTCCGGGTTCTGCGCAAACTGCACATTACAGCCGCCGGCGAAGTTGCCAAGCGAACGCATCATCAGTATGGCCTGGTTGCGCATATCCTGGAAACTGGTATCGCTGAGCGTCATAGCGGGAGCTACCGTAATGGAATCGCCCGTATGAACCCCCATCGGATCCAGGTTCTCCACGGTACAGATGATCACTACATTATCATTGCAGTCGCGCAGCAATTCCAGCTCATATTCTTTCCATCCCAGCACCGCTTTTTCTACCAGCACTTCATGAATCGGAGATGCTTTCAGGCCGCGGTCGAGAGCGGCATCGAGGTCATCCTTGCTGTGCACAAAACCCCCACCGGTTCCGCCGAGTGTGAATGAGGGACGGATCACGAGCGGAAAACCGATCTCCTGTGCAAATTCCTTTCCCTCCAGAAAACTGTTGGCCACGCGGCTGGGCGCCACCTTGATCCCGATCTTCACCATCAGCTGCCGAAATTTCTCCCGGTCTTCGGCGGTGTCGATGGCCGCCACGTCCACCCCGATCAGCCGCACCCCATATTTCTGCCACACGCCAAGCTCATCAGCTTCTTTGCAAAGATTAAGCGCGGTCTGTCCGCCCATGGTAGGCAGCACCGCGTCGATCTTGTTCTCCTCCAGTATCTGTTCTATACTTTCCACCGTAAGGGGCAGCAGGTATACTTTATCGGCCATCATCGGGTCAGTCATGATCGTGGCCGGGTTGCTGTTGATCAGGATCACTTCAATCCCTTCTTCGCGCAGGCTGCGGGCTGCCTGTGAACCGGAATAATCGAATTCGCAGGCCTGACCAATAATGATGGGACCTGAACCTATGATGAGCACGGATTTGATGGAACTGTCTTTCGGCATGTTGCGGGAAATAAATTGTGCAAATGTAAGCCCGGGGGAGGGATTTTCAATGTTGGATTTTGGATCGGGAACCCGGGCCTGAAGAGTTTTATCCTCTGCGCAAACTCCGCTAACTCCCGTTCTCTGCGGTAAATCAATTCCTGACTCCAGCCTGTCGCCATGCGGGCTTTTTTTCACCGCAGAGAACGGGAGTTAGCGGAGTTTGCGCAGAGAGGTCTGTATTTTTGCGGTCTATGGCAATTATAGAGGCAGGCAAAAAAGCTCCGGCATTCAAGGGTATCGATCAGAACGGCAATCCGATCGCCTTGTCGGATTATAAAGGGAAGAAAGTAGTGCTCTATTTCTACCCCCATGATGACACGCCGACCTGCACCGAGCAGGCATGCAACCTTCGCGATAATTATGCGTTGCTGATGGCGCATGGTTTTCATGTCATCGGCGTAAGCGAGGATGATGTGAAAAGCCATAAAAAGTTTGAGAAAAAATACGACCTGCCTTTTCCGCTGATAGCAGATACAAAACAGACTATCCTTAAAAAATACGGGGTATGGGATTGGAAGACCTTTATGGGCAATACCTATATCGGTACCCACCGTACTACATTCCTCATTGATGAAAAAGGAAAGATCAGGAAGGTAATTACGAGGCCGAGGAATAAGCGGCATGCGGAGGAGATCCTGGAAGCATGGAATTCCCTGTAAGCCTCACCCCGCCCTCTCCACGTTGTGGAGAGGGCGATCGTTTTTCATTTTTGTCAAGAATATCCCGATCCCGGGAAAATCCCCCACCCCTCTCTACTTGTAGAGAGGGGCCAGGGGTGAGTTATGCCTTCTTCGTCTCCAGCAATTTAAAGAACTGGTCCAACTGGGGTAATATTACAATCCGGGTGCGGCGATTAGCGGCGCGTCCGTCTGGGGTGGTATTGTCAGAAAGGGGCAGGTACTGACTGCGTCCTGCTGCCGTCATGCGCTTGGGATCCAC
>JAFBAN010000205.1 GCA_019247775.1 Chitinophagaceae bacterium
CAATTTTTTGTGTAGTTAAAACGCTAGCTTTGCCCCCAACAGGCATTTATGCTGGCCTCCGGTCCGATACGAGAAAAAAAGCTTCTTGCGAGCCTTGCCTTTGCAGGTGCCTGGGTATTGGCTATGACTATGACCGGCTGCAACAAATTTGTAGATCCGGTCGATAATATTGTTGATACCACAAGGCCGCAGGTGCTGCTTCCCAGCGGTACTGTCAAAGAGTTCATCGCGCTCGATTCCCTGATCGGCTATCTGCATGGTTCGGCATTGCGGTGGAATGTTACGGGCACCAATTCGAAAACTGTGGTAAGGCTCGACAGTGTGATCGTGGGCAACTATGGCTCGCTGCAGACCGGGCAACTGCGACAGACCACTACTTTTTTGCTTACCGTGAATAGCGGTAAAAGCGCAACAGCCAAGGTGTATGTGGCCGATTCGCTGTCCACGATGTTATGGAACGAAGGCCGGCGCTGGAAGCTGGTAGACGCGCTCTCATACGAATACAAGTCGGTGAATGGCCAACTTGTGCAGGATTTTTATTCTCATTTCACAGACAAGCTAGCCAATGAGCGTACCAGCTTTAACCTGGACGGCACTTCATCGGAAGTGCAGATCACTGCTAACTACCCGCAGCCTAAGCCTGGCGGGAAATACACCACTGTTACCAACCCCATGATACCAACCTACGCCGAACTGCGTTGGAAAGGACACCGGTACTTGATCGACACACTAACAGATATGAAACTGACGATGACCTTCGATAGTACGCTGAGTACAGGATTTAATGTAACGAACAGGGTGAGGTATAAACTGGAATATTAAGCTCAGGAAAGCAGGTTCTGTCTGGCCAGGAACTCGAGTTTTTCATTCGCTTCGATCAGTTTTTCCGTGAGCTCCTTGTTCTTCTGTCGAAGCTCGATCACTTCGTAAGCTTTAAAGATAAAATTCTTCACATCCTCTTCATTCCAGGGCTTGGAAAGGTATTTGTAAACCTGGCCTACGTTGATGGCGTCGATCACGGCATTGATATCGGTATAGCCGGTGATGAGAATGCGGATGGGTCCGGGATGTGAATCGAGAATGGACTGAAAAAATTCAATACCCGTCATTTTCGGCATGCGCTGGTCGCTCAGAATAACATGTATCTGTTCCTGGTCCAGCACCTGTCTTCCTTCTTCTGCGGATTCAGCCGTGAAAATATTGAACACACGCCGGAATGCCGCTCTGAAGGAGGTGATGTTGTTGGGTTCATCATCAACGTACAGCACGTTGATCTTTTTTTCTTCCATGATTTCCCGGGCTTTAACGCTACCCCTAAAATTAGGCAAAAACGCAGATTCCGTGTAATAATTGTGCGAAAGCCCGCAGAGTTTTGTTATTTTGTTTGCGTGACAAAATTCCCCTGCTGATGTATGATGAGGCTGTAATGAATACTGAAATTCGTATCAGGGCCTTTAGGGCAGTGGATGATCCTGTGACCTGCCAGAAATTTATCGACGGACACAAAAGCGTACTCGAATACCATGGCATTATCAAGGTCACTTCTTCCAATAACGAATGGGCAAACAATCCGGCGGTCTTCGTAATTGTTGTTGAAACACTCGATGGCCAGAAGCTCTACGGCGGCGCGCGCGTGCACGCTGCAGATGGCATTACCCGCCTGCCCATCGAAGACGCCACCGGCTATATGGATGATAAGATCTACGAGATTGTGGCGATCTGCGCCCAGCATGGCACAGGCGAACTTTGCGGATTATGGAATTCGAAAGAGGTGGCTGGCCTGGGTATCGGCAGCCTGTTCCCGTCTATCGCTGCTGTGGTCATTGCCGAGCAACTCGGACTGAGCACCATGTTCTCACTGTGCTCGCCTGCCACCGTGCGTTTCAACCAGTGGATCGGAAGTACGGTATTAAAGACCGTTGGCAATGACGGCACTTTTTATTATCCCAAACTCGATCTGCTCGCCACCGCCGTGTTCCTGTCCGACGCCGACACGCTTGAGCATGCACATCCGCGCGAACGGGAAAAAATGCTGAGCCTTCGCCAGAACCTGCGTTCTGTTTCCGAAGAGAAATCACCTTTTAAAAATATTTCTGTCAAAGTGCACTACGACCTGGAGATCAGGGGCGCCAACAAAAAGGAATTCAAGATACCTCTGAAGCCTAAATAGATCTGGCAATGAACAAAGTTGTTTTCACCGTTATTGCGATACTCTTACTCAATTTTGCTCCCCTGGCAGCCAGGCCGCAGCTGATCCTGCATTATAAATCCATTCTGCTCGCCATCGCCGCAGGATGTCTCTGGCTCAGTCAGCCCGCATTCAGCACCCAGGAAACAAAAAGGGACAAAAGCAGCGACCGCCTGTCGATCGTGGTTATCCTGGTAATGTCTTCGCTGAGTGTGGTGGCTTCCGTGTCTGAATGGGCATACGGCAACAACGCGCAGCAGTCATCGGCGCTGCTCACTATCATCGGCGCGGTTTTGCTGGCGGGCGGTATTGCGATCAGGGTTTGGGCGATACAGACACTTGGTAAACATTTTACGGCAACAGTAACGCTCACCAATGATCACCGGCTGGTGCGCTCAGGACCGTACCGCTGGGTGCGGCATCCGAGTTACCTGGGTGCTTTTATGGCCATCGTCGGAGCGCCGGTTTTTCTCAATGCCGGCTGGGCTACCTTGGTGGCGGTGGCTTCAATGACCATTGCGTATTATTTGCGCATCGGCGTTGAGGAAAAGATGCTTTCTTCTTACT
>JAFBAN010000217.1 GCA_019247775.1 Chitinophagaceae bacterium
CTATGGCGAAAAAAAAGTGTACTATAATTTCGGCCTGCTCGAAAAGGAACTCGGCAATCCCGCAGCCGCAGAAATGAATTTCCGGATCGCATTGAACAAAGACCGCCAGGCCCAGGACCGGTATGGGATGGCATTAAGCCAGCTGCAACTCGCAGCACTGTTTGCCAGTCAGCGCAAGGCCGATTCGGCAGTGCGCCTGGCCATGGACACATATGGCAATGCATCTATCGTGTCTGCCTACAGCCTGCTCAAAGACGCCGCCACCCAGGTGATCACCGTTTACCGCCGGCAGGGCGATGCCAGGCTCGCAGCACAGTGGCAGGACTCGCTGGTGAAAATACTCGAGACGCAGATCGACAACGAAAAAGTGTACGCGCTGAACTTCATAGATGTGATCAAAAGCCAGGATATCCAGAAGATCAACGCCGAGAAAGAGGTCAGCAGTTCGCGAAGGGTACAGCAGGAGCAGTTGCTGGTGATCACCGTCGGCACTTTCATCCTTATCATCGTAGCGGTACTGGCGGTACTGGCACTGGTGAACTACCAGCGTCAGCGTTTCTTCGGAAAAGAACTGAAGCAGAAAACAGAGATCATCGAGAAAAATGCGGCTTCGCTCGACCTGCTGAACAAAGAGATCTCCAACCAGAACCTGATGCTCGAAGAGGATAACAAGACAAAGAATAAACTGCTGTCCATTATCTCACATGATCTGCGTACCCCGCTGGTAAATACCAAAGGCATCCTGAATCTTGTAAACCAGGGGATGGTGCCGAGAGATGAGGCCGATCAACTGCTGCTGCAGCTCGAAACACAGTATATCGGCACTACCTCGCTGCTCGATAACCTGCTGTTCTGGATCAAGGGACAGATGAACGGACAACAGAACGAAAAAGTGAATGTGAACCTGTACCTGCTCATCAAGGCCCTGGAAGACGAGCAGCGGCTGCCCCTGCAGAAAAAGAATATCCATCTGTACAACAACATCGACAAAAGCATCAACATTACGGCAGAAAAAGAAATGATGCGCATCGTTTGCCGGAACCTTATCAGCAATGCGATCAAGTTTACCAATGAGAACGGGTATATCGAGCTGAATTCAAGAACTGAAAAAGACGTGCTGTACCTTACGGTGAAAGACTCAGGTATCGGTATGACCGCCGAAGCCATTGAAAAAGTGAATGCGAAGATATACTACAACACCACCGGTACCTCTCTCGAAAAAGGCAGCGGATTCGGTCTCATGCTCTGCCGCGACCTGATCCATAAACATGGCGGCGAGTTGCTCGTAGCGAGCGAACCTGGAAAAGGAAGTGAGTTTACGGTGAGGATGCCGTACAGCGTTAAGTAAAACGGCCGGGACTAATCTTCGCTCGCTCCGCCTGCAAACACCTGGTCCACCGCGCCGCCCAGCATGGGAAATTTCTCTTTTACAAAACCGGCAATGGTCTCAATGGCTTTCTGCGCCTGCTGCGGGTTGAGCCCGGCATCTTTTACCAGGCGGTCTATCAGTTCATTCATATCAAATAGTTGAAGGTGAGAAAAGGCTACAGCAATATTACTGGCTGCCTCCAAGAATGCAGGCAAAAGTTATTCCCACAGTGCCCATAAATAAAAAAGCAATGGATAGCCATTGCTTTCTTCAACTATTTCAAGGGATATTAAGCCACTTTCAGCGCGCTGAGCCTGCTCTTGCTGAACATGCGTTCGGCATAATCCAGGCTGATATGCAGTTTCTGTGCGCCGGTGCCGGGCAGTTCGAACATGGCATCGGTAAGGATGCTTTCGCAGATGCTGCGCAGGCCTCTTGCACCGAGTTTGTATTCCAGCGCTTTTTTCACCATAAAATCAAGCACTTCATTGTCCATCGTCAGCTGAATACCTTCCAGTTCGAACAACCTGGTGAATTGCTTGATCAGTGAGTTCTTAGGTTCGGTGAGGATATTTTTCAGTGTCTCGGTATCCAGCGGGTTCAGGTGGGTGATCACCGGCAAACGGCCAAGCAGTTCGGGGATCAGCCCAAAACTTTTCAGGTCCTGGGCATTGATGTACTGCAGCAGGTTTTTGCGCTGGTGTTCCTGTTCTTCCTTGTTTACGCTGAAGCCGATCGCATTGGTGTTCACCCGGCGGGCGATCACTCTATCGATGCCATCGAATGCGCCGCCGCAGATGAAGAGGATATTCTTGGTGTCTACCTTGATCATTTTCTGCTCCGGGTGCTTGCGTCCGCCCTGCGGGGGAACCAGCACTTCGGTGCCTTCCAGCATTTTCAGCAATCCCTGCTGTACGCCTTCGCCGCTTACATCGCGGGTGATGGAAGGATTATCGCCTTTGCGCGCGATCTTATCCAGCTCATCCACATACACAATACCCCGTTCGGCGGCATTAACATCGTAGTTGCAGTTCTGGAGCAAACGGGTAAGCATGCTTTCCACGTCTTCGCCTACATAACCCGCTTCGGTGAATACGGTCGCATCCACGATCGCAAAAGGTACGTTCAGCAGCCGGGCGATGGTCTTGGCCAGCAGAGTCTTGCCCGTACCGGTTTCGCCCACCATGATGATATTGCTTTTCTCGATCTCCACATCATCGGGCTGCAGCTTGTTGTTGACCCTTTTATAGTGGTTGTACACCGCCACGGACAATACTTTTTTGGCATCGTCCTGGCCGATCACATACTCGTCGAGGAATTTTTTGATCTCTGCCGGCCGGCGCACATTGAGTTTGAAATTGGCAGCATTGCCGGGGCCTTCCTGCTTGGCGGTCAGTTCCTGGGCTATGATCTCCTGGGCATGCTCCACGCAGTTCTCGCAGATATGACCATCCTGGCCGGCGATCAGGATCTTAACCTCATCGCGGCTGCGGCCACAGAAAGAGCAATGCAATTGAGAAGATTTAGCCATATTCTAATTATTTCGGACCGGTGCCAATGGACAGACATGTATTTGCGGCAAACCGTTGCAAAGCTACCGCAGTTCAGGCTACCAGGCTTGATTTGAGGGATAAAAGATACCTAAAAATGCCGTGCCGGGCTAGATTTTGTCCAGCACAGCGTCCACAATACCGTAGGCAACCGCTTCCGAAGCGTCCATCCAGTAGTCGCGGTCGAAGTCTTTCAGGATCTGCTCAACCGTCTTTCCGCAATTGGTAGCCAATATCTTAGCTCCCAATTCCTTGGTCTTGCGGATCTGGTTGGCCTGGATCTCGATATCGGCGCTGTTGGCTTGGAAATAACCCCCCAGGCTGGGCTGGTGGATCATCACTTCGCCATGCGGGAAAATGAACCGCTTGCCTTTTTCGCCCGCGCTCAGCAGGATGGAACCCATGCTGGCGGCCAGCCCCATGCAGATGGTGCTCACCGGGCTTTTCATCAGTTTCATGGTATCGTGGATGACCATACCGCTGGTAACCACCCCGCCTGGACTGTTGATATAGAATTTGATCTCCTCGCCGGAATTGTCGGCGTCAAGCAGCAGCAGTTTGGACACAACCTCCCGGGCCGATTTATCATCTACCACGCCCCAGAGATACACTGCTCTCCGTTCGAAGAACATGCGCTCCAGCTTCTTGGTCATGAAATCGTTGATCGGCTGCGGCGGCGTATCCTGCTTGGGTTCGTTCTCATCGTCGTCATCCTGCAGATAGGGGGCTATGTATTTTGACTGGATCATAGGTAATTTTTTTGGGTTGTGAATGGTTTCGTGAGACGTGAGGCGTGAAACGTGAGTCGGTACTGTTTCATCAATCAATCTCACGACTCACGTTTCACGTCTCACGGTTATTTTTTCTCTTTCCTTGGATTCGTATGCAACACCTCGTCTATCAGGCCGTATTCTTTGGCTTCCTGGGCTGTCATCCAGAAATCCCGGTCGCTGTCGGCTGCGATCTGTTCGGGGTCTTTGCCGGTATGGTGTGCGGTGATATTGTACAGCTCCTGCCTGATCTTTTTGATCTCTTTGGCAGTGATCTCGATATCGCTGGCCTGTCCGCCGATGGCCCCGCTGGGCTGGTGGATCATCACCCGGCTATGTCGCAGGGCCGTGCGTTTGCCCGGTACGCCAGCACACAAAAGCACCTGTGCCATACTGGCGGCCATGCCTGTGCAGATGGTAGCCACATCGGGGCTGATGAACTGCATCGTATCGTAAATGCCCAGTCCTGCATAAACGCCACCGCCCGGACTATTGATATACATCTGGATATCCCGGGCCCGGTCGGTGCTTTCGAGGAAGAGCAACTGGGCTGTAACGATATTGGCCACGTAGTCGTTGATGCCTTCACCCATAAAAATGATGCGGTCCATCATCAAACGGCTGAATACGTCCATGCTCGCTACGTTCAGCGGCCGTTCCTCAATGATATATGGCGTCAGGTTCGTGAACCCGTTCTGTTGGTAGTTGTGTAAACTGGCGCTGCTGATGCCCCTGTGTTTGACGGCATAGCTTTCAAATTCTTTTCCGAGGTTCATATCTGTCTGGTTTTCGCTTTGAAGATAAGAGATTTGGGTTTTTCAGATTGATTATCATGTCAAATACTGTGCAAAGCCACCCGCACGGACAGTTAGTCAGCTTCCGTAGTCCGTTTTACTGGATGATCCAGCACCTGACAATAAAAAAGCCGGGCCATGGGGGGCCGGCCTTCTCGTTTCTGGTTTCCAGTTTCTGATTTATAATTTCCGATTGGGACAGGCCCTATTGCAGGCTTTGCGAGAAACCAGAAATCGGAAATCAGAAATCAATGATGATGATGGTGCAGTTTCTTCGCAAAATCCTCAGCCGATATCGATTCTTCATTGGCCGTTACCTGGCTCTCCAGCAGGCTGAACAGTTTTTCGGTGCTGATGCGGTGATAGCTGTCTTCTACGAATTTGCGGTCCTGCATCATACGGTTGGCGTAGTCTTCTACCCATTGCTGGTTATCGCCCAGGCCGCCTAATTGCCCGCCCATATAGCTGAATAGCTGCTGTTTGGCAAAGTCTTTAATGTCTTCGGGAAGCACTTCTATCTTATTGTCCTGGATCAGTTTGCTGCTTACCAGGGTCCATTTAAGCTGGTTGGCGAAGGTCGGATAGTCCTGTTCTGCCTCTTCGGCAGTCTTGGGCTGTTCGCCACCGGTCTGCAGCCAGCGTTTCAGGAAGCTTTCGGGGAAATCCATGGCGGTATGGTCTACCAGCTGGTGATAGATCTGGTCATGGATCTGGTTGCGTGCCTGCGCTGCAAAATGTGCCTCAATGTCTTTTTTTATGGCTTCGCGGAAATCGGCTTCCGTTTTGATCTCTTCGTTGCCCGGGTAAACCGCTTTGAAGAGCTCTTCGTTCAGTTCCGCTTTCTCTACCAGGCCTACTTTGGTGATCACCATTTTGAAATGCCGGTTACTGTCTTCCTTGGTCAGACCCAGATCGTGCAGGATGGCTTCCCTTTCCTTATCGTCGAATGCTTTTTCCAGGTCGAGTGCGACAGTATCATCGTTCTTTTTGCCCTGCAATTGTTTCCGCAGTTCAGCCGAAAAATATTTTACCAGCAGGGAGTTGTCTTTGCTGATACCCCCTTCCAGCTCATTGCCGGCAGCATCTGTTTCTATGAATTTTACGTTCAACACATTATCGTCTCCGGTAACCGTACCGGGCTCGGTCATTTTGCCGTTGCGGGTCTGCAGTCTTTCCACTTCTTCCTGCACCATGGCATCGGTAACGGTTACATTGTACCTGGTAACTTTAATAGAAGCCGGGTCGATATTGAAAGGAGGTTTCAGTCCGATCTCGAACGCGAAACGGTAGTCGGCTGGATTGTTCATATCCAGCGCCCTGGCATCCATATCCATCGGCAGCGGCTGGGCGAAGATCTCGAGTTGCTCCTTATTGAGGTAAGCATTCAGCTCGCCTTCTACCTTGCGCAGTACTTCTTCGCTGAATACGCCCTGGCCATACATTTTCTTGACCAGTCCTGCCGGCACCATACCCTTGCGGAAGCCGGGGATATTGGCTGTTTTCGCATATTTTTTCAGGCTTTGCTCAAAGCCATTATA
>JAFBAN010000230.1 GCA_019247775.1 Chitinophagaceae bacterium
AATGTGAGCTGGGCGGTTACGGATGTGCATGGCAATACAGCAACAGCTACGCAACAGGTAGTGGTAAATGATACGGAACTGCCAACCATTATCGTAAGCAATCAGACTGCTAACAATACACCAGGCTCCTGTGGTGCAACGGTTGTATTGAATGCGCCGGCGGTGAACGATAATTGCGGAGTCGCTTCCGTGACCAATGATCATCCTTCTACTACATTCCCTGTTGGAACTACCAATGTGAGCTGGACAGTTACGGATGTGCATGGGCTCAGTAAAACGGTTGTTCAGCAGGTAACGGTTGTGGACAATGAAAAACCGGTGATCACAACAGCTGCCAATCAATCATTCTGTAATACAGGTTCGGGTAACTATACCGTTCCGGCGATCAGCGCGTCCGATAATTGCGGGGTGGCTTCCATCAGTTTCGCGATCAGCGGCGCCACGGTACGCAGCGGAACAGGAACAAATGCCAGCGGGGTTTTTGCCACAGGCGTTTCTACCATTGTATGGACGGTTACCGATCTCAGCGGTAACAGCAGGACGGGTAGTACAACGGTTACGGTAAGTAGTCTTCCTGCAGTAACGATCACTGCCAGCAGTGCCGATGCATTCTGTAATAAACTCACGCTGACAGCATCCGGCGGCAGCGGAACTACCTATCAGTGGTTTGCCGGCAGTACACTGTTCGCCAATACGCAGCAGATAGAACTGGGTGCTGCTAACGGAGACGGCGTCTATACCGTTTATGCAACCAGCGGCGGATGTACCAGTGCAGCGGCTTCTTATAATTTTCAGAAACAGAACCTGAGCAGCAGTTATACGATCCTGACCTTCAAAGACACGAAGATCGGAAAGTACAATAAGGTGAACAGCGGCAGTGTAGGAGTGATGAGCAATGGCAGTGAGGCCGAATTCAAATCGGGCAGCTCGGTAACCGGCAGCGGTTCATTCGTGAAAGCGCCGCGGATCGACAGGATCGGATCCAATATAACGATCAATCAATCCATTATCGGTGTGGCATCCGTAACACTTCCGACGATGCAGTTCAATACCGCCAGCACCAAAAACCTGCCCAGTGCAAATGCGTCGGTACAGAACGCTACCATTAACGGTAATTACAATAACCTGACGGTTAAAAAAGGCGTTAGTGTAACCGTTACCGGCAATACTTTCGGCACTGTGAAACTGGAAGAAGGTGCCAGTATCAAATTCACCAGTGCGGTACTGAATATTGAAACGCTGTCGGCCGATAAAGGCGCGAAGAACGGCAACAACAGCTATATCCGTTTTGCAGGTGCAACCAGCATCCGGGTGAGCAATAAAGTGAGCCTAGGCAGCCAAGTATGGGTGAACCCGGACAATAACCAGGTGACTTTCTACATGGGCGACCTGAAATCGGATGAAGAGAAGTTCACCGTAACCGGCGGTAATACCCGGGTAACTGCGAATATCTACATGCCGGATGGCAAACTGAAAGTGATCTCAACGGATGCCGATAATGACGACCATCCCAACTGCAATCACCAGGCGCATACTGCCGGCAATTGCCCGCACAGAGGCCATGATCACAACGATTGCGATCACCATGCCCATAGTGCCGGTGATTGTGATGACGATGTGTACATGACCGGCCTGTTCATTGCGGAAAGCCTGGAGAGCCGGGGCAATACCGTGATCTGGAACAGCTTCGCCTGCGGTACGCCGCCTGCGGTACTGACTGGCACCAAAGCTTCATCAACGCAGTCTGTAACCGGTGAGAGCGTTAAAACGGAGACTTCCGAAACCGATCTGAAAGTGACAGTAATGCCGAACCCAAGTAATACATTCTTCACCCTGAAGTTCGAGAGCCGCTTTGAAACGCCGCTCCACCTGCGGGTGATGGACGCAAGCGGAAGGGTAGTGGATGCCCGGTCGAAGATCGGGGCGAACAGCACCCTGCAGATCGGCGCCGGCTATAGCAGTGGCAAGTATTATGCTGAAGTGGTACAGGGCGGGATCAGGAAGACGGTGCAGCTGATCAAGGGACGAGGATAAGAGTGATAATAAAAATATAAAGCCCCTCCCAACAGAGGGGCTTTGTTATTAACGGAAGCTTTAATCGGGGAAAAACACCGGGAAACAATACCGTTAATTTCAACGGCTGTCAGTGATTTCGGCGCCCGGCCCGGGAAAATCCCAGCCCTTGTATAGTGAAACAACCACACGAAAATCACTGTTTGATCCAGCAATAATCTCCCTGCATTGATCGAGTTTTGTATTGTCAGTTACAGCAAGCAACTTTAATTGATACCGTTTTAAAATCCAATAGTCCCAGGCTCCATGCATGAATTTTTGTTCATCTATAGAGCAGGGTAATAATTAGTGGATACATTCCCGGAACGAGGCCGCCTTTTGGTGGCCTTGTTATTTCCGGAGCAGTTAGTTCGACAGGATATCGAACCTGCTCTTTGGCCTGATACGGTCGAGCCATTTAAAATTGCGGATCCTGAGTTCCTCATGATTCACCTGCCGCATGGGATACATGGTGCCGTCGGCATTGCTGATCGGCGTAACCCGCTCGGGCTTATTGTCTTTGAACAGGGCTTGCAGCACATCGGATGTGGCTTTGTTCACCGATATGAATTTCTTGTGATCGTCCTGGTTATAGAAAACGTATTCCGAATTACCCCTGGCCCGCATGGATGAGATCTTGCCGTCTGTGAACAGCGCATTGATAGTGGTCGCTTTCAGCTGGTTGAAATATTCGGTGCTGTCCACCCGGCTGATGGCCATCGCATTTTCAAAAACATGTATCCGCTCCGGCTTTTTATTGGCGGTATAGAGGTAAATCGTGTCGCCGGTGATCTGGTTCTCTTTTGCCCACACCACTGGCTGCTTGAACAACCGGAATACCGAGTCTTTCAGTGAATAGAACAGACTGTCGCCCACCGCCTGCAGCGAATCGGAAAATATCCTCACATGATAATACGCTTCCAGGAACTTATTGGTGCTGTCGGTGCGGGTGGTATCGATCAGCGCACTGGAAGAGTCCCTGATAATCGGTACTTTCCTTGTTTTCATGAGATCCGACAGCCGCGCAGAATAGAAAGTATCTGCTGAAATAAAAATGGAATCCCGGCCCTGCTTGAGCAGGAGAAAGGGTTTCTCCGTTGCCAGCAGGATATCTTTTTTCCGGTCTGTCTTGATATTATTCGCGATCAGATCGAAGCCCTGCGCAGTATCCTTGCCCCGGTACACTGCGTTACCCCTGAACTCGCCCAGTTTCGTAGAATCATCCACAGCCATATCGTCTGCGGTAAAAGTGTAGGTGCTGTCGTCGATCACAGAACGTTTATAAAGAAAGCCCCGCTTGTTCTTCATATCGAAATACCCTTCCCTGGTACGGATGGTACGCCGGCCGCTGTCGCTGATGATACGGGTAGGCGAAATGAAATTGGCGATCTCCGTATTGGTATTGTACTGCAGGGTATCTGTATACACTTTATACTCGGGGTCCAGCAGTACCACTTTGCGGTAAAAGATCACATCCCTGGTATCTCCATAGTACCTGCCTTCGGTGCTGGTGAGCACGGTCTTTTTGTTCACCAGTTTGCCGCCCGTGAGATAAGTGCCGAGCTTCAGGTCCACATCATATTCCAGGGCTTCAGTGGTGAGCTCACCACTGCCATCTGTGAGCCGTACTTTCTTTTTGAGAAATGCTTTCTTCTCCTTGCCCAGGTATTGCAGGTACTGCGCATAGGTATGCACGCTGTCGGCATCGTTGATATGGACATTGCCGAATGCTTCGAGCGAATTGTCGATCTGGTTCAGAACGGCGCTATCTGCGTAGAACAGGGTATTGCCCTGCTTAACGATCACTTTTCCCGTCATTGACATATACTGATGCAGCGAATCCACATTAAGAAATTTGGCGCTGTCGGCATGCAGCACATCTATTTTCTTGCCCTCATGGCGGGCGGCATCTGCGGGTGGCACCCGCTGGGCATAAGCGCTGCCGGCGATCAGCAGCATCAGTAAAAAGTATAGTCGATTTGCAAGCATGGATCCGTTACTTCTGGGTAGAATCGCTCAGCGGGGCGGTCAGGGGCGTACTCTTGTCCTTCTTGCCGAACACTGAAATATTCACATACCGTTTGGGGTGTACACGAAGATCATCCAACAGTATGTTTGCGCTGCGTACGGAATTGATAAGATTATTGTAAAGTGTCTTGTCGTTGATGAGCTTGCCCAGCGAACCGTCTGTCGAATTCACTTTGGCCAGGATACCGTTGAGATTGTTTACCGAAGCCTGCAGCCGCTGTATCGTACCATTGATATCTGCATTGGCCAGGTTGGAACTGGTTTTCTCCAGATTCGACAGCGTACTGGTCACCTTCTCATTATTATCCGCCAGGTTCTTGGTGAAGCGGGATACATTGTCCATTGACTGTGCGATAGCGCCCGATTGCTGGTTCAGCATGGCCTGGAGGGAGGCAGAGGATACCATCAGACTTGCCGTAGTGCGGTTCATGTTCGCGATCAGCTGCTGCATATTGTTCTTGGTACGCGGATCGAATACGGAATTGATGTTTTTCAGCACACTATCAAGCGAATGAAGGGTAGTGGTCACCTGGTCGCCCACCGGCCCCAGTTTTTTCATCACATCGCCGAGTAAACCGGGCGAGGAAGCGGTGAGCATGGTATCGCCCGGCTGGAGATAGGCTTTCTGATCGCCCAATACGATGGCGATGCTTGGCGTGCCCAGCGGGTTTTCCTTGATGGATGCAACGGAATTGCGGGGGATATTATAATTGTCCTTCAGCTTGATCGCCACCACGATCTCCGAAAGATTTTTGTCCTTGTTCTCGATATCGAACACCGAGCCCACCTGGTAACCGTTGACGAATACGGGATTGGATACCATCAGCCCCTTCGAATCGGCATAAGGCGCGTAAACGATATTGCCTGTCTTGAAGAATGTTTTGCCCTTCAGGAAATTAAACCCAAGGATCAGGAGTGTAATAGCGATGGCCGTGAGTGCACCTACCTTGGTTTCGTTCGATATCTTCATAGCCCACAAAACTAAGGGTTCTTGCCCTCATGGAAGGCTTCCCGCCTCAATTTAACGGGCCTGGCCCGGTCAATTCCGGCCATTGACGGCATCCTGCCCGGCTACCTGTTTTTCAAGGGAATAGCGATACCGCTTCAGTGCTTTTACCAACACTTCGCAGGTTTCGCGCTGGCCGTTCTCGCTGTTCAGGTAATCCTCTTCTTCGGGGTTGGAAATGAAACCGGTTTCCACCAGCACCGCCGGCATGGCCACGGCCTGCAATACCCAGATACCTTTCTGCCGCTGCTTGGCTTCCCGGCTTACCCGGCCCACATTCTTGAACTCATCTTCAATGGTCATGGCCAGGTTGGCGCTGCGCGCAAAATAACTCTGGGTCTTCATGTTGATGATCATCATTTTGGCGGGATCGGTGGGATTAAAATCTTTCAGCTGGCGCGCCGATACGCTGTCGAGGTAGAGATCCTCATGCGTACTCAACGCTTCTTTCGCAGCATCCGCTTTATCCACCCCGTAAATGAAAGTTTCGGTGCCCTTGGCAGGATTGGGCGTGTACCAGGTATTATAGTCCTTTACTTTCCGCGTATGCTTTTTCTTTTTTTTGCCTTTGCCGGTATAATAGGTCTCCTCGTGATAACCGGTAAACTCTGAGTGTTTGATCGGGCCGCCACCCTCATTCACATGGATGCACACGAACAGATCCCCTTTGGCTTCATTGGCGATCTCGGCTTTGCGGGTAACGGGGTCGAAGACATCGGTGCGGCGGGTCATCACGATGTCCACATCAGGCATTTCCTGGTGCAGCATGGCTTCCAGCTTCAACGCAATGGCGAGGGTAATATCTTTTTCCTTGGAATAAGCGCCCGAAGCGCCTGCATCGCTGCCGCCATGCCCTGCATCTATCACTATCCGCTTCAGGGGCTGTTTTTGCAGGGGTATGCTGCGGGGAGCAATAAATGAACTGCAGACCAGCGCAACAAAGCTTAACAAAATCAAAGCAGCGTATTTCCTCGTCAACATATCATTTCGTTAAAGAATTATCGAAAACAGCTTTTACCGGGCTAAGACCTATTTTTGCCACTGCGAACATGAGCAAACTCTACAAAATTAACGGAAAAAGCACGCTGGCGATTTTTGCCGTGTCATCTCTGCTCATATTAACGTTTTATGTGAAAGCCGGCAGAAATAAGACCCTCTTCAAAGCCTATCGTTTAACAAATTCAGATACGGCTCCTGTTAAAACCTTGCGGGATTCAGTTAAAAAAGACAGCGCCCGTTTTTTCGGGCTGGATACTGCACGCCAAAGGCAGGGCGTTGATTCGGTTGCCGTAGTGGATACGCTGAAGATCTCCAAAGACTCGCTCGATGTTCCGGTCCGTTACCATGCCGACGATTCCGCGGTACTGATCGTTCCTACTCGTGAATTCTTCCTTTATGGCAAAGCGCGCACCGAGTACAAGGATATCAAACTGGAAGCGGGCACCATTCATTACGATCAGCAATCGCAGCTGGTAACGGCTTTCGGATCTACCGATACCACGGGCAGCCTTACCAGCAAGCCCAAACTCACGCAGGGCGATATGACTTCCATCAGCGACACGATCGTCTATAACCTCAAATCCACCAAAGCACGTACGATCAATTCCTATTTTCAGGAAGGCGAGATATTCGTGAATGCGAAGCAGTTGAAAAAAGTAAGCGACAGCGAGTTTTTTGCAAGCGACGCGAGGTTTACCACCTGTAATCTCGATAATCCGCATTTTGCCTTCCGTACCCGGCGGCTGAAAATGGTGACCAACAAGATCGGCGTAACGGGCAGGATCTACCCCGAAATAGAATCTGTGCCGATACCGTTGATCTCATTGCCGTTTTCCATTTTCCCGCTGTATAATACACCGCATTCCGGGGTGCTGTTCCCTGCGTTTACGGCCAGTGAGGATTTCGGGCTCGGACTGGAAGGACTCGGCTATTACTACAAGATCAACGATTATGTGGATGTTACCACCCGTACGAACCTGTATTCTTACGGAGGCTGGATGCTGAATCTGAATTCCAAATATATCCGGCGTTATAAGTTCACGGGGAATGTTAACGTTACCTTGCAGAACAGCCGAACGCTTAACCGCGGTATTTTCAGCAAAGACGAATACAGCAAGAGCCAGACCTTCATGATTAACTGGAGCCATTCACGCGATAACCGTGCGCGGCCCGGGACCAATTTTTCCGCGAACGTTAATTTCGGCAGCACCAAATTCAACCAGTTGCTGCAGAATAACCCGTTCCAGAACTACAATAACCAGCTGAGTTCGTCTATCAGTTATTCCAAGACCTGGGACAAATACAATCTATCGCTCAACCTCAATCATAACCAGAACAGCGTAACGCGACTGATGAACCTGAACCTGCCCACCGCTGTTTTCAATGTGGTAACGCTGTATCCTTTCGCCAAGAAGGACAGGGTGGGATCGGACAAATGGTATGAGAAGATCGGGGTGGGGTACAGCGGCAATTTCCAGAACCAGATCTCGTTCTACGATACGGCATTCAATATCCGCAGGCTGCTGGATACGCTGCAGTGGGGAGCGGTGCACAATGTGCCGATCACGCTTTCATTGCCTTCACTGGGGCCATTCCTGGTAACGCCCGGGGTATCTTATGAAGAACGCTGGTATGGCCAGCGCATTTTCCGGAACTGGGATAGCATCAAACAAAAAGTGGACACCGTTACGCAGCGGGGATTTTATGCGGCGCGGCAGATGAGTTTCGGCTTGGGGATCAATACCCGCATCTTCGGCACCTACCGGTTCAAGAACTCGAGGCTGATGGCTATCCGCCATGAGATCAGGCCTACTATCTCAATCAACTATAAGCCTGATTTCGTTTCGCAATATTTTTACACCAGGCAGGTGGATACCAGCGGCCGGAAGCTGCGGTTCTCGCAATTCGACGGAGGCATCATCGGCTCTTTTTCCGAAGGACAATTCGGCGGCATCAGCTTCGGCGTAGACAACCTGCTGGAGATGAAAGTGAGGGATAAGGATACTTCCAATAAGAAAGGGAAGAACATTAAACTGATCGATGGTTTCGGGTTCAATTCATCGTATAACTTACTCGCTGATAGTTTTGCGCTCGGCATCTTTTCGCTGTATGCAAGAAGCACGCTGTTCGAGAAGATCAATATCACAGCCGCCGCCAGCCTCGATCCTTATGATGTAGATAAACAGGGTTACCGGGTGAACAGGATACTCTGGGATCCGGGTCATTTCAAATTCGGACGCCTCACCAGCGGCAGCCTGGCGATATCCACTTCATTCAGCAGCAAATCGAAAGATGGCAAGGATGATAAAGACCGGCAACTGCCCGTTGATCCTTTCATGACGCCTGATGAGCAGCAGCGGCAGCTGCAGTTCGCACGCGCCAATCCTGCCGAGTTCACGGATTTCAATATCCCATGGACACTGGCTTTGTCTTACTCCTTCAATTTTACCCGGGTGATCAGGCCCGATTTCAGCGGGTTCGAGACCCAGACATTTTCCAGCGTCAATTTCAATGGCGATTTCAGCCTCACACCTAAATGGAAGGTGGGCGGTAATGGATACTATGATTTTGCAACCGGAAAACTGCAGCAGCTCGCCATGTTCATCAGCCGCGAAATGCATTGCTGGCAACTATCGATCAATGTAACGCCGATAGGCCTGTACCGTTCGTTCAATATCGTGTTCAGTCCCAAATCAGGCATCCTCCGGGATTTAAAGATCAACCGCAGCAGAACGTTTACCAATTATTAATTAGCAATTAATAATTAGTAATTAATAATTGGAATTATATACGGGTTGGGATAAATCTGATTTAAGAAAGAGATGGTTTGTATACCCTTCTTTGTGCTATCCTTCAAGCAATTCGCCCTGTTTCAATTTCGGCTCGTCGGCCATCTGCTTAATTATTAATTCGCGCAGCGTAATAATCCCACATTTGATCGAACACCAGCTTCTTTAAACCATCCGTCGTCATGCCTGCGGGATCGACGGCAGGGAGAAAATGCATTTCGAGATGATGGGGGCGCAGGTAGAAGAATTTGTTGGCGGGTAAAACATAGCCCGTATAGAATAGCACTACCGGCATAACAGGTTTGCCCGTATCGATAGCCAGTCTGAAAGCGCCGTCATAAAATTTTTTCAGCGGCTGGCCGGTGCGGTTACGCGTTCCTTCCGGGTAGATCATCATATCGAGCCCCGTGGCCAGTACGGCCTTCATCTCCTCAAAACTTTTACGCCGGCTGGCATCGCTGTTACGATCTACCAGTACGCTGCCGAACTGGTATACCCATCCGAAGATGGGTACTTTGGCAAAACTTTTCTTGGCAATGGTCTTATTGGCACGCGGCATAAAAGGCGTGCTCACCGGCACATCCATCAGGCTGTTGTGGTTGCAGACAACAATATAGTTGGTGCCTGTTTTATAGTTTTCCCGGTGTTTCAGTCTCAGTGGACAGCCGATCAGGTTCAGGTAAAATATCATCCACACCCTTGATACCGAACGATGCCATTTCGAACGTGCCGGCTCCTTAAGAAAAAAACAGGCGGAGTAAAAAACGAATGCGACCAGCAACGAGGCGACAAACAGCAGCAATGCCCAAAGTGCCCAGATGCGGCAAAAAACCTCCGCGAACGGATTGACGGTATGTTTGGCAGCTCTTGTCATGATTGCGGATCCCAGTTAATTGGAGCCAATCCTTCCATCCGCAACAGTTCATTGGTGCGGCTGAAATGTTTGCAGCCGAAAAAACCTTTATCGGCGCTGAATGGCGATGGATGGGCGGCTTTTAATACGGCGTGCCTGGTCTCATCCACTAATACCTGTTTCTCCTGCGCAAATTTTCCCCAGAGCAAAAACACGACCCCTTTTTTTGATGCCGAGATCCGCCGGATCACTGCGTCGGTAAAATCCATCCAGCCGATCTTGGCATGACTCGCCGGCTCATTGGCCCGTACCGTGAGCACAGCATTCAGTAACAATACGCCCTGCTGCGCCCAGCGGGTAAGGTTGCCTGTTTTGGGAATAGGCAGCCCGATATCCGCATGCAGTTCTTTGTAGATATTGATCAGTGAAGGCGGTGGGGGAATTCCATCGGGTACAGAAAAGCTGAGCCCATGTGCCTGGCCGGGGCCATGATAAGGGTCCTGGCCCAGGATCACCACTTTCAACGCATCGAAAGGTGTCTGATCAAACGCGTTGAAAATAAGTGAACCGGGCGGATAGATGGTGGCGCCCGTAGCGCGCTCCGTTTTCAGATGCGCAGCCACCTGCAGAAAATAAGGCTTGGTGAATTCATGCTTCAGCTCTTCTTTCCAACTGGCTTCGATCTTTACATCCATACCGGCTAATTGACTTGCGTTTGACCGGGCTAATGTACATAAGATTGGTTAGGCTAACTACTTTACGAGGGTCACAGTTCTGTCAGCAGGTAAGAATAATCCATCGGGCGGCTGAACAAGATGACAGAGCTATCGGATAATGGTGATGCTGCCGCCTAAATTCGGGAGTTCGTCATTAAGCCGGATCACATAATAATACGTGGCCACCGGCAGGGTCTTGCCCTGGTATTTCCCATCCCAGGGTGTTGTATAGCCGGGCGAGGACTGATACACGAGATGGCCTGCGCGATTGAAGACCTCAACAACGCATTCCGGGTAATAAGCGAGCTGCGGGATACGCCATTCATCATTGATGCCGTCGCCGTTCGGACTGAAAATATTCGGCGGAACGATCAGCGGATCCTTGATGACGATTTTTACCGGTTGCGTTACCTCACATTCCGGGGCAAGCTGGTTTTCGCCACGGATATAGTAGGTACCTGACTTGGTCATAGCCCGCGGAAGATCCACTTCCTTTGTATTCAGCGAATCCTGCCAGAAAGAATAATTATAAACGGCGCCATTCGATACGGAAATAGTGCTCTGCAGGTCAATCGTAGCAGGACGATAGACCGACGGGGGATTGGTAACTTTGAAGACCGGCAGTGGTTCGATCCGCACATCCACCGGTTTCGAGACTGTGCACCCTATCGCATTTTCCGCCTGAATATAATATTGGCCCGATACCGTCAGCTTTTTTGGCTGGGGCACAAATACTGTTTGGCTCGGATCTGAAAAATAGGAAAAGCTCAGATTGGAACCGCTGCCGGCCGTAACGCTCTTCGCTGTCAGATCGGCGCCTGTAGTGATGCAGGAAATAATGCTGGGATTCACTTTCAGCACAAGCGGCTCGGGAGAGAACACGGCTGTCGTATAGACCGTATCGAGACAACCCTGGCCCGGGAATGGTGTGATCTCGACCGCAAATTTTGTGTTCGGCGCCGGCGCCGGGCTTATTTCAAGTGCGCTGCTTTGTCCGAGTGTTTGAGAGAAATCGGCATTGAACCACTTATAATCTGCAAACCCGAATGGCGCCTGCAGCTTTATCTTATCTGCGTTGATGCAGTACACATTACCGGTAACAGGGGAGGAGCAATTCTGGTTCACGTCGATGTAGGCGTACCCGAAATGTCCGCCGCGCGCGCAATCGTTGGTAGTGAATTCCAGTCTGATCCTTCGCCCCGCCATTCCCGAAAGCTTGATGGTCACCGGCGTCCACTCCTTGTAATACACACTGTCCTTGACAATAGATTCCTTAAAACCGGGAAGATTGGCAGACGCGCGAAAATAAAAAGAGCTGCAGCCGATATAATCGCCAATGGTCTCGTCATAAATATTGGCGGTGAATTTTGGCTGTTCGTCCGCGGAATGATTCGGGTCCTGGAATACCACTGCATACTGATAAATGATGCTGTAGTTATTCTGATCATCCGGGATCGTGAAAGAATAAGCCACGCGCTCGGCCTGTGCGCCCGTCTGGGAATTGCCCAACTGAATGGAATAATCACTCCCATTGGGACAACTCATGGGGAATTGCCCGTATGGATCCAGTCTGCTGCCGCCGTCGTTCCGGATCAGCAGGTGGCGCTGTGGCGAAGGGGCGGAAGGACTTAACATCAGGGAATAGTCGGCTTTGTTGATCGTACCCATAAAACATTCCCAGCCGTCGAAATTTCCTTTATCAAATCCGATATTATCGGGGCATTTGTTCTGGGCTGAAGCGAAAGCCCAGGAAACTATGCACAGCACAAAACCCAATGCACGAAATATGACCGGTACCCGTAACGACATAACTACCTAAAGATAAATTAATAACAGGGAAGAAATCCAGTTATTACCGGAAGTAGGGAACATATAACCAATGGTTCTGCTTAATCGAGACTATTGTAGTAGGCGATCACTTTGGCCCAGGCCTGCTCATCCGAGAACGAAAGCTTCAGGTCCTGGGCATATTTCAACAGCGCAGGCAGCTTCTGCGACTCGGCAGATGTACGCTGAAAATAAGATTTGAATGATCCTTCGTCGAGCTGCACTTCAATAGGAGTGGTGTAGGTGAATGTACCGGCATTCTTGTTGCGCAGGTAATAACCCGTTTTCGAAGCGCCGCTTTCAGATACGGTCAGCTTGCGGGTAAACTTGACCTTGCCATCGGCAAGGGTTGACTCGATACCGGAGAATATCGCTTCTTTGGCTACCAACGGTTCAGGAGCTTTGGTGGTAGAAGTTGTCTTCTTGGTACCTTGCGCAGATGCTCCTGTACAGGACAGGCCGAACAAAAATGCCAGGGCTACGATTTTCATGGTGCGGGTATTGGCTCAAAAATAGCCAAAATCCCGGTGGGGATTCGTTAAAATGGGCTGTTGGCCCATCGAAGCAGGCCCCACTAAGGTCTTTTTAAGCACTCAGGAACCATGGATCGTTATTCCGTACGGCAACAAATAACCGGTCGCCGGCCTTTCGCCGTGTACCGATCGCAATACCCTGGAGTTCCATGGACTGCAGTCTGAATACCAGATCACAGTAACTGCCCCTGAATACGGACTTTACGATCTCGGCCGGCATACCCTCCGTATCGCTGATAACTACCGATTCCGGCCGGAGGAATAACCGTTTACCTGTGGGAATGGCAATACCCAGTTTCTCTGCCTGATGCGCCTCGAGCAGGTTGTATTTGCCGAAGAGGCCTGCGGTATACTCATCGCAGGGCTGCGAGTAAATGGTGGCGGGATCGGCCTGTTGCACGATGCGGCCCTGGCGCATAACGATGATCTCATCGGCCCACGAGAGGGTATCCAGCGGGTCGTGCGAGCTGAGCATACAGCTGATCTCCAAACGGGTGGAGATATCTTCGATCACCTGTTTGAGGATATTTTTATGGATCAGGTCCAGGTTGGAAAAAGGTTCATCCAGCAGCAGCAACCTGGGCGAACCGACCAGCAGCCTGGTGAGAGCCACCCGTTGTTTTTCACCGCCGGAAAGCTGCGTATTCTTTCTTTGCAGCAAGTGATCGATCCTGCATAACCGGTAAAGATTATCTGCTTGAACAGCCGGCAGTTTGCCCGCCATTTCCAGTAATTCCTCCATGCGGTAATTGTTGCGCAGCTCATGGTCCTGGGAGAGATAAGCGATGTCCGGATGGCCCGGCAGCAATTTTTCATCGGGACCTGGCACCCGTTTGCCTTCAAAAAAAACAGTGCCCGCATCCGGCTGCAGTAACCCGGCTATGATGCGCAGCAGGCTGCTTTTACCCGAACCGGTTTCGCCGGTGAGGGAGATCTTTTTACCCTGCTGCTGTGAGAACTGAATATCTCCCAGGGTAAATCTGTCCGATAAACGCTTGCGGATGCCCGCAACTTCGAGAAAGTTCATGCAGTAAAAAACCCCTGCTTTTCCACAGAGGTTTGTTAAGTGAACCGGATTGGATTCGAACCAATGACCTGCTGCTTAGAAGGCAGCTGCTCTATCCAGCTGAGCTACCGGTCCAAAAATATTTTAAAATGTCCCAAGGACCTTCCCGCTGAAAGCGGGATGCTCTATCCAGCTGAGCTACCGGTCCCTATTTCGGGCTGCAAATTACGGGAAAAATGATGAGCGGGGCAAGAGCTGATCGCCGTTGATGGCATTTTTACCGCAAAGGCGCGAGGACACAAGGATACGCCAGGAAATTGGGCTGTTTATCTTGGCGAAACTTCGCGCCCCTGCGCCTTGGCGGTGATGTTCGTATATATTTGCCGAAAGGATTGCTCCTATGAGTTATAACTATCTGCCGCTCGACCGCAAATGGCTGCATTTTGACCAGGTGAAGAACCTGCTCGACTACGACCAGCTTGTTTCCATCACTTTCGACGCTCACGAACGCATCCTGGCCTGCCGCGCCTACCTCGATGAGAAAATGGAAGACAAGGACCGGGTTTACTACGGCATCAATACCGGTTTTGGATTTCTCCAGAATGTGAAGATCGACAAAAGCCAGATCGGTAAACTGCAGCAGAACCTGCTGGTATCGCATGCCTGCGGACTGGGCGAAGAAGTACCGGCCGATATCGTGAAACTGATGCTGATGCTCAAGATCAAATCGCTCAGTTACGGTTATAGCGGCGTGCAGATCGATACGGTGATCCGGCTGATGTACATGTACAATGAAGGCGTTTGGCCGGTGATCTATACCCAGGGTTCTCTTGGGGCCTCCGGCGACCTGGCTCCGCTCAGTCATCTCAGCCTGCCCTTGATCGGTCTCGGTGAAGTATACCACGAAGGAAAGAAAATGCCCGCCGCCGAAGCGATGAAAAAATTC
>JAFBAN010000072.1 GCA_019247775.1 Chitinophagaceae bacterium
TGAATACGAAACGGCAGGTGGGTTCTACCATTAAGCCTTTGTTGTATAGTCTAGCAATTGAAGAAGCCGGTTTTACGCCGAATACCACCGTGTACGATAACCAGCAGAATTTTAGCGGCTATGGTATGGTGCCTGCTACCACCAAAACCTGTACCGGTGCGGCAATGCCTATGGCGCTGGCGCTGGCAAAATCCCGCAACTGCGCTACCGCTTATATCATGAAGCAGATGGATAATGACGGAGGCCGCGGCGCAAGACGCTTTATCGATTTCCTTCGCAAATGCGATATGCAGGCCAAGCTGCAGGAATATCCGTCCATCGCTATTGGCGCCTGTGAAATATCCCTGTATGAAATGATGCAGGCCTATAGTATGTTCCCGGGCCGCGGCTTCAATGCCAAGCCAATGTATATCACCCGCATCGAAGACCGCAATGGCAATGTGCTGGCAACGTTTACCCCGCATCGCAAGGAAGTGATCAGCGATGTAACGGCATACTCAGTGATCAAGATGATGGAAGGCGTGCTGACCAATGGCACGGGCGCCGGTATCTGGGCCTACGATCCGCCGGCAGGTATGTCGATGGCGGGTAAAACAGGTACCACCAACGATAATGCCGATGCCTGGTTCCTGGGCTACACGCCGCAGCTGCTGGCGGGCGGCTGGGTGGGCGCTGACGATCGCATCATCCGTTTCAATACCGAAAGCAAAAATGGCGAGGGCGGCCGCGCCGCTATGCCGATATGGGCTTATTTCATGAACAAAGCCGCCGCCGATCCCAACTGCGGCATCGATACCAAAACCGCTTTCGTGAAACCGGATGTGATGCCCGGCGATATCCAGATCGATTTCAGTGGTGCTCCTCCGATCCTTGACGGCGAGGGCGAAGGAATGGGAACCGGCAAGCGCGGCGACTACGAGATAGATGTGCCTAAAGATATCAGGATCGAGGATATAGGGCCGGAATCGGATACGCCTGTTGCGCCCAAGAAAGATACCAAAAAACTCCCGACGCCTCCCGGCAACATTCCTCCAAGGCAAGGAAAGGCGATAATGCAGAAAAAACCGGTTATTAAGGATACCAAGGAAACCAAGGATACTACCCAGGATCAATAAAAGATCAGCTCATTAGGACCGCAGCCAGGATGATACCCGTGCTGCGGTTTTTTTATTCCCGGCAGGCAACGCAAGCGAAAGCCGCTGCATCTATTATCCGGCTCCCAATCCCAACACATAAACAAACCGTATGTATAAGCGCCTTCCATTCTGGGTTTCGGTTGTAACCGTGGTCTTCTATTTTTTGGTAAAAGACGAAATACCGGGCGCCATACAGTCGGTACTCTAAATAACTGTTATGAAAAGAGTTTTACTTGCTGCTTTCGTGCTGGCCGCCGCACTTTTCGTTTTTTCTTCCTGCCGCAAGGAAGTGATCCAAAGCGAGAACATCCGCGAGATCATCATCGATACCACGCTTAGCGCGGGAACGGATTACCAGCTACAGCTTGCCCCGCTGGGCGATGACGACAATATCGTCGATATCATTCAGCAGGCCCAGCATTTCTCCGTCAGCCGTATCGAGAACCTGACCGATGTATTTAATCCTGTATACCATTATGTGCCGGGCGAAAATGCGAGCGGTCCGGAGCAGGTGGTGCTGGCAGTAAGCAAAAACCCGACGAGCAAGAATTATAACCATGATTCAACCATCGTATACCTGAACTTTCTTATCAAGTAAGTTAATCTCCTGTATCCACATCTACTTGAAGACCTGAAACGGGTGGCAGCCTGCTCAGGTCTTCTTTTTTTTGCACTCACAATTTACCGTCCCAGTTCAGGTTGAGCGATAACTGGTGGAAAAGATTTCGCTGGTAGAAGCCGGTGGCATAGCGGATCTGGAGTTTTTTAAGCAGCACCGTGGCGCCCAGTGTAAAGCCGTTCAATCCGCTGGTGAGATTATAGGCGTTAAGGTCCTGGCGGCGCTGGAAATTATAGGCTGTCGTCAGTTCCAGCTTTTCGTTCAGGAAAGCCTGTGCAGACAACACCAGGTGTGAGAATATTTTTTGCAATGTGCTGTTGCCGCCATAACCCAGCTCGCCTTCAGAAAACCGGAACGCGGTATCATTGTAATAAATATTGAACTGCTGCAGGTGATGGGCCGTAAGTGAAAACTGGAATGGCGCTTTCTCCAGTCGCTTGGTAATCCCGGCCTGGATATCGAAGGGCAATTCTTCTTTGCGGTTGCTGCCGTCATAAGTGCCAAGTTGGGTACCCATGTTCTTAATAACGATGCTCACCTGGATCTGCCTGGCGGTATCGTGATACAACACTCCGATATCCGCCGCCAATCCGGAAGACCTGTATTGCCCGTAATTGGAATTGATGTATTTGAGCGTAAGCCCGTACCAGAACCGCTCGTGGTATTGTTTGGATGCCATTACCTGCACTACATAATCGGCGGGACGAAAATTGCCGAGGATATTTCCCGATGCATCGGTCTGGGTGATATTGCCGTAATTAAAGTAATTGATCCCCCCTGCAATATTGATCGCTGATGGCTGAAGATGCCAGGCCGAAACAAGACTGTAATTTTTGATGCCGGCAAGAAATACATTGAAGGAGGCGCTGGCCTGGTGATGCATTTCAGGACGCAGTAATGCGGGGTTCTGAAAACTCATTCCCACATCATTCCCGATGGTTGAGATATTGGCGCCGCCCAAAGCCGATACCTGCGCCGTATTGGAGTAGTTGAGGAAATTGAATACCGCATTCCCACCCAAGGTCTGGCCTATTGAATTGCTGCAAACTAAAATACTTGCGATGATAAGAACACGGCGCATGCCCAAATCTAAGGAAAGCTGTTAGCTATTGGCCGTTAGCTGTTGGCTTTTAGGGATTTTTTGCGTGGTCTTTGCGCACTTTGCGGTCTTTGCGCTACTGCTTAGTAACGCAGAGAACGCAAAGGAGCGCAGGGAACGCAAGGGTTTTGCGAGCAGCCACTAAAAAAGCTAATAGCCAGCAGCTACACCAACGCCAGATCAATCACCTGTTGCATCGTCTTCACGTAATGGAAGTCGACGCCTTTGATGAAGTTGCTGTCGATCTCGTTCACGTCTTTTTCGTTCTGCCAGCAGAGGATGATCTCTTTCAGTCCGGCGCGTTTGGCAGCGAGGATCTTTTCCTTGATGCCCCCCACCGGCAATACCTGTCCACGCAAGGTGATCTCGCCTGTCATGGCAAGAAAAGGTTTCACTTTACGGCCGGTGAATGCAGAGGTAAGCGATGTGAGCATCGTGATGCCCGCGCTCGGCCCGTCTTTCGGCACCGCGCCTTCGGGTACATGGATATGGATATTTTTCTTGCTGAAGTCTTCGGGGTTAACATCGAATTTCCTGGCATTGGCCTGCAGGTAACTCAGCGCAGTGGTAGCGCTTTCCTTCATCACATTGCCGAGGTTGCCGGTCAGTTTAAGCTCGCCCTTGCCATCGCTCAGGATCGTTTCGATGAAGAGGATATCGCCGCCTACATAGGTCCAGGCGAGCCCAACCGCTACACCGGGCATATTTGCAGTTTTGTAGATCTCGTTGCTGTAACGGTGCTGTCCAAGGATCTTCTCTACATCACTGCCCGTAACCGTTGGCTTGAGTTTGTTCTTCATCGCCAGTTCCTTGGCCTGGTAACGCATGATGGATGCCAATTGCCTGTCGAGCTCCCGCACCCCGCTTTCACGCGTGTACTGCTCGATGATCTTTTCCAGTACCTTATCATGCAGCTTGAAATTCACTTTCGCCAGCCCATGCGCTTCTTTCTGCTTGGGCAATAAATGTCGCCTGGCGATCTCCACTTTTTCTTCCACCGCATACCCGCTCAGGTCGATGATCTCGAGACGGTCGCGCAGCGCCGGCTGGATATTCTGCAGGTTATTGGCTGTTGCAATGAACAGTACTTTGCTGAGATCGTATTCGAGTTCGAGATAGTTATCGTAAAATGTATGGTTCTGTTCAGGATCCAGTACTTCGAGTAATGCGGACGAAGGATCGCCGCGGAAATCGTTGCCGATCTTATCGATCTCATCCAGTATCATCACCGGATTGGAGGATTTGCATTTGCGGATGCTCTGCACGATCCGGCCAGGCATGGCGCCGATATAGGTCTTGCGGTGTCCGCGGATCTCGCTTTCATCATGCAGACCGCCCAGACTTACCCGAACATACTTGCGCCCGATCGCGTGTGCGATGGAGCGGCCGAGCGAGGTTTTGCCGATACCGGGAGGGCCGAGAAAACAAAGTATCGGACTTTTCATATCCCCCTTCAGTTTCAGCACGGCCAGGTATTCCAGTATCCTTGTCTTGATCTTGCTCATGCCATAGTGATCGGCATCCAGCACTTTCTTCGCGTTCTTGAGATCGTAGTTGTCGGCGGTATAATCGAGCCAGGGAAGATCGAGCATCAGGTCGAGATGGTTGTACACCACCGAATAGTCGGGTGTTGACGGGTGCATCCTTTCCAGTTTCTCCACCCCGCTCTTGAAAAGCAATTTCGCCGCTTCAGGCCATTTTTTCGATTCGGCTTTTTTCTTCATCTCGGCGATCTCGCGTTCGTTGGTATCGCCGCCCAGTTCGTCCTTGATGCTTTTCAGCTGCTGCTGCAGGAAATAATCGCGCTGCTGCTTGTCGATCTCAGTGCGCGTCTTATTCGTCACTTTATCTTTCAGCTCGGCAAACTGCAGTTCGCGCTGCAGGATGGAGATCAGCCGTTCGGCGCGCTGGTGAATATCATGGATCTCGAGCAGGGCCTGTTTTTCTGCCAGTTCGCTGTTGAGATTACTGCTGACGAAATTGATAAGAAATGAAGGGTTCTCGATATTCTTGAGGATGATCGAAGCCTCGGTAGGAAGATTGGGCGAGAGCTGGATGATCTGCGAAGCGAGGTCCTTGATGGTGCTCACATAGGCGTTGAAATTTTCCGTGACCGGGATCTCGTCATCAGCAAGGAGGTTGATCGAAGCTTTGAAATAGGGATCATCGCTCAGCAGTTCCAGCAGTTCAAATCTTTTTTTACCCTGGATGATGATGGTCGTTCCCCCATCGGGCATCTTGATCAGTTTCACGATCTTGGCCACGGTACCGATCTGGCAGAGATCGCCGGGTTCGGGCTCTTCGATATTGGCGTCTTTCTGGGCCACCACACCAACCAGTTTATCGGTCTTGTACGCATCGTTCACTGCCTTGATGCTTTTGTCGCGGCCTACCGTTATCGGCAATACCACACCGGGGAACAAAACCGTATTCCGTAAAGGAAGAATGGGCAGTGTATCCGGTACGATCAAATTCCTGTCGAGTTCGCTTTCGTTCTCGTTGATGGGGATGATCGGCATGAAATCGGTATCCTCATCAGAACGGAAAAACAGCTTTTCTGTCATCATACTCATTGCTTGGGTCAAAATGGCGCAGGGGCTGCGCGATGGTAGCGGGACAAAGTAAGTCAATATTGATGCCATTACCTACTAATGAAAGAATTATGCAACAATGGCATAAAAAAAACCTCCCGGCTTGAACCGGGAGGCCTTCTTGCAAGAAGTAATATCAGGTAACGAAGTACTGAAATTACATTTTCTTCGCTGTGTCAGCACCCATTTTGTGGGAGGTGTCAGCAGCAGCTTTAGCAGCGCTATCGGCAGCGGCAGCAGCTTTAGCAGTGCTGTCTGCGATGCGAGTGCTATCAGCAGCAGCTTTTTCCTTGTTTTCACCAGAATTACAAGCAGCCATAACACCGGCTACTGCTAAGATTGCGAATACTTTTTTCATTGTACTTGTTTTTGAGTTTTAAGTTGCGCAAAGATATAAGCCGGAACGTATTTTGCAAATTTTACCTGTAAGATTTTATTTCTTCCTGAAAAAGATGCGAATAGGCACCCCGGTGAACTTAAAATGGCTGCGCAGCTGGTTTTCCAGGTAGTTCTTATACGGGGTTTTGATATCGTCCGGGAAATTGGAAAAGAATGCGAAGGAAGGCACTACGGTAGGCAGCTGTGTAATATATTTAATTTTTATTGAATGTCCGCGTACCACCGGGGCATGATAAGCTTCTACTGCCTTCAGCATCACATCATTAAGCTTATTGGTGGGTACTTTGCGCTGCCGGTTCTCGAACACTTCCAGGGCCGTTTCAATGGCTTTGAAGATCCTGGTCTTTTCTTTCACCGAAATAAAAAGCACCGGCACATCGGTAAAAGGCGCGAGCTTCTGCTTCAACCTTTTTTCATAATCGCGGGCCGTATTCGTCTCTTTTTCAACAAGATCCCATTTGTTCACCAGCACCACTACCCCTTTACCCTTGCGGGCAGCCAGGCTGAAAATGCTGATGTCCTGGGCGGTAATGCCTTTATCGGCGTCCAGCACGATCAGGCAGATATCGGCCTCATCGATGGCCCGGATGGCGCGGATGATGGAATAGAATTCCAGGTCTTCCTTTTCCTTGCTTTTTTTGCGGATCCCGGCCGTATCGATCAGCACGAATTCTTTCTGGTAAAGCTTATAGTGGGTATGGATACTGTCGCGGGTGGTACCGGAGATATCGCTCACGATGGTCCGTTCCTGGCCGATCAACGCATTCAGCAACGAGGACTTACCCACATTGGGCTGCCCGATGATCGCGATCTTGGGCAATTCGCCCTGTTGTTCTTCTTCACCCTCTTTTACGGGGATCTCGGCCGTAACCGCATCGAGCAGGTCGCCCGTACCGCTGCCGGAAATGCTGCTGATGAAAAAGTTCTGTTTGAAACCCAGCGAGTAGAACTCTGTCGCTTCCAGTTCGCGGGTGCCATTGTCTACCTTGTTCACTACCACGTATACCGGCTTCTTGCTTCGGCGAAGCATATCGGCCATGGCTTCGTCGAGGTCCGTGATACCAGTAGCCACATCTACCATGAATATGATCCCGTCTGCTTCATCGATGGCGATGCGCACCTGTTTGCGGATCTCGGTCTCAAAAATATCGTCGCTGGCAGGCACAAAACCGCCGGTATCGATCAGGTTGAAATTTTTCCCGTTCCAGTCGGCCACCCCGTACTGACGATCGCGGGTAACCCCGCTTACATCATCCACAATGGCTTTGCGCTGCTCCAGCAGCCGGTTGAACAGGGTGCTTTTTCCTACGTTCGGTCTTCCTACGATGGCCACTGTGTAACTCATGTTATGCTTTTATACTTCAATAAAATATCGGCGATCCGATATTCAATTATCTGATTATAAATTATTTGTATCCGTATTCTTTCAATTGCAGTTCATTGTCGCGCCACTTGGGCCTTACTTTCACGAACAGTTCCAGGAATACTTTTCGTCCGATAAACCGTTCAATATCCTTCCTGGCCAGTGTTCCTACCTGTTTGATCATACTGCCCTTATCGCCGATGATAATGGCTTTCTGGGTTTCCCGGTTCACGATGATATCAGCCTGGATCTTCACCAGGCTTTCTTTTTCGGTATACTCATTCACCATTACGGTGGTGTGGTAAGGTATTTCATCCCCGAACAACTGGTAGATCTTTTCCCTTACCAGCTCGCTCACAAAAAAACGTGTGGGCAGGTCGCTGAGATCATCCTCGCTGTAGAATGGGTCGGCTTCGGGCAACAGGGTCAGAATCGCATCCAGCAGTTTGTTCAGGTGCGATTGCTGCAGGGCCGAGATCTTCACCAGCTGTTTGCAATAAGTTTTTCCTGCAAAAAAAACTTCGGCCTGCGCGATCTTTCCATTGGCCGCCGCATCAATTTTATTCAGCACCACCAGCGCCGGCACTTTCAGGCGGAGCGACTGGAAAATGCTGTCCACTTCTGCCAGGTCTTCGTTCGCGTCTACAATCAGCAGCGCCAGATCCGCATCTTCAAGGGCTGTCTTCACCGAGTCCATCATCCGCTCATGCAGCTTGTATTTCGGATCGATGATGCCGGGCGTATCCGAAAAGATCACCTGGTACTCGCCCGGCTTGTTCAGGAAAGCCTTGATGCGGTGACGGGTGGTCTGCACTTTCGGCGACACAATAGCCAGTTTCTCCCCGATCAATGCATTGAGCAGCGTGCTTTTGCCCGCATTGGGCCGGCCGAAGATGTTGACGAAACCGGATTTCATGAGGAAAAATTAATAATTAATTTAGTAATTGATAATTGAGGTTCAAGACACGCCAGCATAGGCCGCCCCATTACTAATTATTAATTACCAATTATTAATTAAAAAAGCCCCAATGGGGCTTTTTCCGTTGCGAGGGAAGGGATCGAACCTCCGACCTTCGGGTTATGAGCCCGACGAGCTACCGCTGCTCTACCTCGCGATGTAATGGGCAGCAAAAGTAGGTGCAGGAGGTCTTCCTTCCAAATATAATTTGTTAATCATCCGTGCGCCGCTTCACGGAAGCGCCGCCGCTGGCGCTGATATCGCGGATCAATCCATTGCCTTTGAAGAAAATGGTACTGCCGCCGCTTGCATTTGCATTGAGCTCCTTGTCTACGGTGATGCGGATATGCGAGGCTCCGCTGGCTTCTGTTTTACACATGATCGTTTTCAGATCATAGGCTTTCAGGTTACAGGCGCCGGATGCGGTAATATTCACGTCATCGGCAACACCCGATAATTTGGCATTGGATGCGCCGGATGCATCTACCCGCAGGGTCTTCAGATTAAGCTCGCCGGTAAAATCGCTGGCGCCGGAAAGTTCCATCTTCAACTCGTCCTGCCGGATCGGTTCCGTGGCTTTCACATTGCAGGCGCCGGATGCTTCCAGTCTTTTCAGGGTCTTGAAAGTAACATACGCTTTCATCTTGTGGTTCACCCAT
The DNA here is from genome assembly GCA_019247775.1 of Chitinophagaceae bacterium. Taxonomy (GTDB): domain Bacteria; phylum Bacteroidota; class Bacteroidia; order Chitinophagales; family Chitinophagaceae; genus Sediminibacterium. The sequence continues at coordinate 8,825 of JAFBAN010000072.1, forward strand.
TTTTTCCAGTTCAGTCCTTTGCCGTCCAGGTAGATCAGCAGGGTATTGCCCCTGATCTCCGTTCTCATGCGCTGTCTGATCTCTTCCGAGCTGGCGCTGATGGCTACGGCTTCTTCGCTGCCCTGCGACAGGTACAGGTCGATCGTTCCGGAAACCTCGATGGCGCTGAAACCGCTCACGGCCCGCACTTCGGCATTGGCGTCGACCACGATATTCTTTTCATTCTGGCCCCTGGCACTCAGCAGACAGAAGCTGAAACAGAACAGGATAAAAACATTCTTCATGAGCTGGTTTTATACTTGAACGGATAACCGGCTTTAAAGTTACAGCAGCCTCATGAACTGAAATGCCTATTTTTGCGGCAGACATTCCTCGGGGTGCTTCCCGCCAAAGGCGGAGGCTGAGATGATACCCGTTGAACCTGAACAGGGTAATTCCTGCGAAGGGAAGGCGTCCTTTTTTTCCGGCCCTCTCTATTGCTGTTCCCTGTTCCCATTTGTAAACTTTTAAACCGTAAACATGAAAAAGTTTTTGGGAACAATGCTGTTGGCTTCACTCATCCATTTTCTTCATGCCCAAACCGCCAAAAGCCCGGTTCGGGGGCATGTAAGCGCCAGTCCGGCTATTCCGGTGGCCGGCGCCCTGGTCAGTGCCGGGCCGTACCAGACCACCACCGACGACCAGGGCAATTTTGACCTGGGCAGGATGGCTGCGGGTAGCTATACCATCACCGTCAGCAGTCTGGGTTATCACAACTATGCTGCGCCCTTGAAACTCAGCGGAGCCGCTGTTCAACTGGAGATCGTGATGAGCGCCGCGCCGCTTTATCTTCAGCCGCTGGAGCTGAGATCGGTGCGGGCATCAGAGCATGCACCATTCGCCAAGACCAATCTTGGCAAAGCCGCGATCGAGAAAAACAACCTGGGACAGGATATCCCCTTCCTGCTGAACCAGACCCCTTCTGTGGTGGTTAACTCGGATGCCGGCAATGGCGTAGGTTATACCGGGATCAGGATCCGGGGCTCGGATGCCACCCGTATCAATGTAACGCTGAACGGGATCCCTTATAATGATTTCGAAAGCCTCGGTACCTATTTCGTAGACCTGCCCGATTTTGCTTCTTCGCTGAGCAGTATACAGGTGCAACGCGGGGTAGGCACTTCCACCAATGGCGCCGGCGCTTTCGGGGCCACGCTTAACCTTGCCACGAACGAGTACAATGAAAAAGCATACGGAGAGCTCAACAACAGTTTCGGCTCTTTCAATACCTGGAAAAACACGCTTAAAGCGGGCACGGGTTTACTGGGCGGACATTTTACCCTGGATGCACGATTGAGCCGGGTCAGCAGCGATGGCTATATCGAAAGGGCCAGCAGCGATCTGAAATCCTTTTACCTGAGCACCGCCTATATCGGCAAAACATCTTCTTTACGGCTCAACATATTTTCAGGAAAGGAAAAGACCTACCAGGCCTGGTATGGAGTTCCTGAATCTGAACTGGCTACGAATCGCCGGATGAATCCGGCGGGAACGGAAAAACCGGGAACCCCATATGATAACCAGACAGACAACTATACCCAAACGCATTACCAGTTATTCTTCAACGACGCACTCAGCAGCCGCTGGTCGTTCAACACTGCTGTGTTCCTGACAAGGGGTAAAGGTTATTATGAAGAATACAAAGCCGGTCAGGCTTATGCCGATTACGGACTTCCGAATGTAACGGTGGGGAGCACGATCACTACCAAAACGGACTTAGTGAGACAGCGCTGGCTGGATAATTATTTTTACGGGCAGATCGCTTCGCTTCAATATAAGGGCGACAAGGATGAGCTGACGTTCGGCGGCGGCTGGACCAGGTACGATGGCAAACATTATGGGACCATCGTATGGATGAAAACAGGATCCGTATCGAAAGATTATCGTTACTACGATTATCCTGCCGTCAAAAGCGATCTCAATCTCTATACAAAATGGCAGCGCCGGCTCTCTGAACAATTACTGGGTTTTGCAGACCTCCAATACCGGCATGTAGACCATAATATGAAAGGTTTTGAAGGCAGTCCCGCGCTTACAGTAGACCGCAACCTTGACTTTGTAAATCCGAAAGCAGGCATCACCTATCATGATCACGGCTTCCAGGCATACCTGAGTTATGCATTGGGCCATAAGGAACCCAACCGCGACGATTTCCAGGCGAGCCCCGCTTCGCAACCGAAACCTGAAACACTGCATGATTTCGAACTGGGCATCGAGAACAGTATGGCGGGCTGGTCGGTCGGAGCCAATATTTATTATATGAATTATGTGAACCAGCTGGTGCTGACGGGCAAGATCAATGATGTGGGTTCTTATACCCGGATCAATATTCCGCGCAGCTACCGGCTTGGCATAGAACTGCAGGCCGCTGTTCGTCCGGAGCCCTGGATGAACCTTTCCGGTAACCTCACGATCAGCCGGAATAAGATCAAATCGTTCACGGAGTATATTGACAATTACGACACCGGCGGACAGAATGCGATCGCGCACAGCAATACGGATATCTCCTTCTCCCCTGCAGTGATCGGAGCAGCTACCATTACGATCATTCCCGCACAGCAATTTGAGATCAGCCTGTTGAGCAAATATGTGGGCCGTCAGTATATGGACAATACCCAGAATATGGCACGCAGCCTCCGTGCTTATTTTACCGAAGATCTTCACCTTAACTGGACCGTGAGAAAATTCATATTCGGCGAATGGAAGATCATGGCGCAGCTCAATAACCTGTTCAACCGGAAGTATGAACCGAATGGCTACACCTACAGTTATGTTTACAATAACCAAACTTCAACGGAGAACGGATATTACCCGATGGCGGGGAGGAATTTTATGGTGGGGGTGAGCGTTAGATTGTGAGGGGGGGGTGAATGGTGAATTGTGAATGGTAAATGGGGAATCGTGAAACGTGAGACGTGAGTCGTGAGTCGCAATTGAAACTGGTAGGATTAGTTGCAGGTAGCAACCCTATTCACTATTCACCATTCACGTCTCACGCCTCACGATTGACGTTTCACGACTGCTGGCTTTTCGCTTTTTCCTGCCAGGCAAGCATGCCTCCTGTTACGTTCACCACGTTCCTGAAGCCCATAGTTTCGAGTATGAGGCAGGCCTGTCCGCTGCGGTTACCGCTGCGGCAGTAGAGATATACTGTTTCATCCCGGAGATCGTCGATCTCATCGGTCTGCATGGTCTGCACTTTTCCGAGCGGCAGCAAGATTCCGCCGATATTGAATTCGGCATGTTCATGCGGCTCGCGTACATCAACCAGGTGCAGGTTCTCTCCTGCGTCCAGTTTTGATTTCAGTTCTTCAACAGTGATCGTTTGCATGTGGGAGGGATTATGAGAGCTGCAATTTACGGTAACTGGCTGGTATCACGGGCTGCCGGGGCATTGGAACTGATGTAAATATCGATCTGCTGCCCCGATTTGATCTTCCTGCGCACCCGCATGCCGGCTGCATCCAGCGAATCGGTGAGCGGTTCGGGCGACTGTCGGATCACAAAAGCAGCGGATGAGTCTTCTATCGCACCGGTGGCAATAATGGAACCGAGGGCAATGCCCAGCGGCGAAAGATAGGTACGGGCTTCGCTTACGGACATTCCCATCAGGTCGGGCACATTGATCTCGCCCCCGCCTTCCCCGCTGCCCAGCACAAAACTGATCACCGAACCGATGGGGATCTTTGTTCCGGGTGTGATGGGTTTATCGTTGTACAACTGTTCGAGTACGGAATTACGGGCGATATCCGGCTTATAGGTAACATAGCCCAGTTTCAGGCCGATGCTCTGCAGGTACATTTCAGCGCTCTTGATGGAAAATCCTGCCAGGTTGGGCATTTCCACCTGCGGCGCTACAAAGCGGTTGATGGTGAGGTATACGGTGCGTCCGGATTTAACGGTCGCATCCGCTTCGGGCAGCTGCCTGATCACGGCATTGCGGCCGATGCTGTCGATAAAGATGGAATCCTGGATCACCACATCGAAACCTTTATCCTCGAGTATTTTGGTGGCAGCCACCACGTTCTGTCCCACCACTGAAGGCACTTTTTCCGCTTTGCCGTAACGCGTCATCCAGGAAAGCGTTCCGAAAAACAGGAAGATCAGCAATACCAGCAATCCGATCGCCCAAAGGATATTTACCCAGAGCGGTTTGCTTGTGATGTATTTATGGATAAGCGACATGGAGCATGATCATTATTATCGGAAGATAGTTCAATTCGAGGATTTGAGAATGTAGATCGCAGATTTGAGAATTATTTATAACATCGATCTGAAATCTGCAATCTCCGATCCGGGATTTTACAGAGCCTGTTCTATCACGGCTGAATAAAACTCTTTCAGCGTCCGGCCCATGGCCTTCACCTGCTGTGGAATAACACTGGCCTCACTCTGGCCGGGCACGGTATTCACTTCGAGCATATAGGGTTTACCAGAATCGGTGTTGTAAATAAAATCGATCCGCACTACTCCGCGGCAGTTGAGCAGTTCGTATGCCCGGGTAGCGGCGGCTTCGAGTTGCTGCTGCATACGGGCGTCGATCTTCGCAGGGGTGATCTCTTCACTTTTGCCCTGGTACTTGGCTTCAAAGTCGAAAAATTCATTCTTGGTGATGATCTCGGTGATCGGCAGCACGGTGATCCCGTTCTTATCGCGGAAAACGCCGATGGTAAATTCCCGGCCGCTGATGAATTCCTCCACCAGTATCTGATCATCCTCTTTGAATGCTTTTTCAAGCGCCGCCGCCAGTGCCCCGGCTTCGGATACTTTACTCATACCTATACTGCTGCCGCCGTTGTTGGGTTTTACAAAAACAGGCAGACTGAGTTTCGCCAGTATCTCGTCAGGAGTTACCGGTGTATGCCTGAAAATATGCATGGAACTGGCTACATTAATGCCGCCGAAAGCGGCTACCGCCACTGTATACCTTTTGTTGAAAGTGAGCGCTGAAGTAGCGGCGTCACAGCTGGTGTATGGGATCTTCAGCATATCGAAATAACCTTGCAGTTTCCCGTCCTCGCCCGGCGTACCGTGAATGCAGAGCAGGATCACGTCGAACCTGATCTTAGAGCCCTTATCCGTTACTGAAAAATCATCCCGGTCCACTTTCGATCTTTCGCCCTGCTCCGGTTCATACCACCAGCCTTCGGGGTTGATATCAATACGGTACAGATCGTATTTATCCCGGTCCACATTATTGCCTACCGTGATCGCGCTTTTATAACTGATCTGCGCTTCGCCGCTGAGTCCGCCGGTTACCAGTGCAACTTTTTTCTTCATTTGAAAGATTGAGGAGCAAATGTAAGGAATAGGGACGTGAATCGTGAGGCGTGAGGCGTGAGACGTGAGACGTGAGGCGTGAGTGGCAGACATGAGGTCAGGACGGTTATTTCGCCGTTGTCAAAAGGAATCTCACGTCTGCCGTCTCACGCCTCACGACTGCGCAGGCGCAAAAAAAGGCGAAGAAAGATTAGTTTCTTCGCCTCACGTTGGCGGGAAATATCACCCGCTGTTACTGGTTGTCGTTGTGTTAAGAACAACAATTATTAATACTTCTATTAATGATCCTAAATTACCTTAACTCCTTCGATTTTGCAAGAAAACAGCTCTGAAGTTTAGCACATACGGTGTGCATTAGATGTGCATTTTTGCCTTTTTGGCCAGGAGCTCATCCACGGTTTCGCGGTACATTTCATCGGGTACGCAGCAGTCTACCGGACAAACGGCCGCGCACTGGGGCTCTTCATGAAAACCCTGGCATTCGGTGCATTTATTAGGAGTGATATAGTAGGTATCGGTAGCGATCGGCGGAAAGCGCTGATCCGCTTCTACCAATGTGCCATCCATAAGCGCAAAAGTTCCTTTAACGGTTGTACCATCAGAGATCGACCATTCAACACCGCCTTCATAAATAGCATTATTGGGACACTCGGGCTCACAGGCTCCGCAGTTGATACATTCTTCAGTGATTTTAATTGCCATGTAAAATAGGTTTGTGGGTTAGTGATACATTTGCTTTCCAAAAATACGGTTGACAAATGATTTTACAAGAACGAATTGCAATTATGGTGCGGCTGGGCGGATACATGGCGGGCAGGGAGCCGGAATGGGAAGAGGCAAAACAGAGAGCAGCCCGCGAAAATCCATGGTTCATCCCCGAATTCGTGCAAAAAGCCGTAGCAAGTATCGTCCATTCCTTTCTGGAGCCGTCATTTTTGCAGGACTGGGCAGGCAAATATGACGTGCCTGTCACCCAAGAAAACGCTAAAACGGTGGGCCTGGTCATGGCCGGCAATATTCCCCTGGTAGGTTTCCACGACCTGCTTTGTGTGTTCATCAGCGGGCATAAATTGATGGTCAAGCCTTCCTCCAAAGACGAGGTATTGATCCGGCACCTGGTGCAGAAACTGGAATCCTGGGAACCTGCCGTTTCTGAGCTGATCGGGTTTGCGGAAAGACTTAAGGGCTGTGATGCCTATATCGCTACGGGCAGTAACAATTCGGGCCGATATTTCGAATATTATTTCGGAAAATACCCGCATATCATCCGGAAGAACCGGACTTCGGTAGCGGTGCTCGACGGTACGGAGACCAGGGAAGAACTGGAAGCCCTGGCGGAGGACATCATGCTTTACTTCGGCCTCGGCTGCCGCAATATCACCAAGCTATATGTACCCAGGGAATATGATTTCATTCCGCTGCTGGATATCCTGCGGCGCTACGATTATTTCATGGAATACCATAAGTACAAACACAATTACGATTACCACCTGGCGCTGCTGATGATGGGCAACAAATTTTACATGACGAACGATACGGTGATCCTTACTGAGAACAGTTCCCCGTTTTCTCCGGTAAGCCAGGTCCACTATGAATTTTATGAGGGTGAGCCGACCGATTTAATACCTGTGCCGACCGATATCCAGTGTGTGGCCGGGCAGGCCGGGATCGCTTTCGGGCGGCTGCAGCAGCCCGCTCTGGACGACTATGCCGATGGCGTGGATACCATGGAATTCCTGCTTTCCTTATAGCCCCGGCAGAGCCGGAATACATTGAATTGCCGTTCATAATGCTTCCGTTCTGCTATGCCGAATATCAACTAACTTTAAGCTGCTGAAACAAGTACGACAGTTGTCGTAAAATATTTGTTAAATGGGCCGGGGGGTGAACTGCCAATTGAACAGCTTCGTTTATTTGTTGTCAGAAAGGCATAGAATTTGAGCCTTTTACTACCTAATTAAAATCAAGGAAAACAATATGAATCTCAAGAACATTATTGCCGTTGTTGCGCTTAGCGCCAGCACCGCGATAGCAAGTGTGTGGGGCTTCAACAAATACCAGCAGCACCAGTATGCGGGCATTCAGGATCCGGGGAAGCTGCCTGTGAACTATGCTGGTTTTTTTGGCAACAACAATACACCCGCCAATGTGGTTGATTTCACACCGGCGGCTACCAGCGCTACTCCCGCAGTAGTGCATATCAAAACAAGAACGAAGGCGCGGCAGGTAAGCAATAACAGCATGCAGCGTCAGCGTAATCCTTTCTCCGATCTGTTCGGCGATGATTTCGGCGATTTCTTCGGCGGCCCCCGGATGATACCCGAGCAGCGCGCCAGCGGCAGTGGTGTTCTGATAACGGACGACGGTTATATCGTTACCAATAATCACGTGGTAGATAATGCCGACGAGCTGACCGTTACACTCGCCAACAAAAAAACTTATAAAGGCACCGTAGTAGGTACCGATGCCAGCAGCGATCTGGCCGTGATCAAGATCGACGGGCATAACCTGCCTTATATGGTGTATGGCAATAGTGACGATACCAAACTCGGACAATGGGTGCTTGCGATAGGTTATCCGCTGAACCTGGATGTGACCGTAACCGCCGGTATCATCAGCGCCAAATCGAGAAGCATTGGCATCAACAGCCGCCAGAGCGGTACGCCTATCGAATCATTTATCCAGACCGATGCCGCGGTGAACCCGGGCAACAGCGGCGGAGCCCTGATCAATACCAATGGGGAACTGATCGGCATCAACTCTGCGATCGCCTCTCCTACCGGTTCGTATGCAGGTTATTCTTATGCAATTCCTGTGAACATCGTGAAGAAAGTGATCACCGATATCGTGAAATTCGGAGCCGTACAGCGTGCTTATATCGGCATCAATTACCCTAACGATAACCTTACTGAAGAACAGGTGAAGCAACTGGAGAAAGAGATCGGCTCCAGCTATAAAGAAGGCGAAGGCGTATTTGTAACAGGCGTACCGGAAGGTGGGGCTGCTGCAGCCGCCGGACTGAAAAAAGGCGATATCGTTACCAAGATCAACGGCGTACCGGTATCGGGTGGTCCTGAACTGCAGGAGCAGGTATCGCGTTACAAGCCGGGCGATAAGATCACGCTCAGTTATGTCCGCGGCGGCCGCGAAACAACTACCAATCTCACCCTGAAGAACAGGGCCGGCAATACCGATGTGGTGAAGAATACCGGTCTGCTCCAGAAATTAGGCGCTGAACTGGTGAATGTGGACGCGAAAGTTGCATCCGCTAACCAGATCCCCGGCGGTGTGGTGGTGAAAAAGATCAACGATGGCCTCCTGAAGCGTACGCGCATGCAGGAAGGCTTTATCATCACCAGCGTGGAAGGCGAAGAGATCAAGACCGTTGCCGACCTTGACAGGGCACTCTCCCAGAACAAAGGCAGGAAGATCAAGATCGAAGGGATATATCCCGGATATGAGAACACCTATCCTTATCCTTTGGATCTGAGCGATGTGGAATAAAAGAACTTTAGAATAGCAAGGCGCCCGGTTTCGGGCGCCTTTTTTTATGCCTCTCTGTGAACCTCCGTGCATTCCGTGCCTCTGTGGTAAAGCCTCTGTACCTCTGTTACCTGCTGAAACTTCGATCTTTATTTCACCACAGAGGCACGGAATACACGGAGGTTCACGGAGAATTGCTAACTGCATTTCAGGGTCATTTAAAGTATACAATGTACTCGCCTCCCTGCAGCTCAAACTCTTCATCCGCGTTGAAGGTATGATCGAGTTCGGAGAAGAGGTTTTTGAACGATCCTTTCAGCCATTCGTGTTGTACGCGGATATGGAGTTTGTCTTCGGCGGATACATTTAGCAGTACAAGCACCACCTGTTTTTCCTTACGCCGCAAAAAAGCGATGAGCTGGTTGCCATGTTCGCTGGGCAGGATAAAGGTCTCGCCTTCGGTGATGGCTTTATTGTTCTTCCTTAATTGCAGTAATGAAGTGTAAAATGATTCGAGCTGAAGCGGTTCATTCCAGTCGATCGGGTCTTTCTCGAAAAATTTCAGCCTGCGCATATTGGGGATCTCCTGCCCGCTGTAGATCAGCGGCATGCCCTGCCAGGTCTGGGTGAATACGGCCCAGGCTTTGGCTGTGATGTTATACTTCTCGTATTCCGTGCCATTCCAGCTGTTCTCATCGTGATTGGCGGTAAAGAACAGTTTGGAAGCTCCTTCGGGATATTGGGAATAGGCATGCAGCACATTCCGCATTGTTTCCAATGTATCGATACCCTTCATGTATTCCTCGGTTACATGCATCCACCACCAGGTGTATGTTGTATCGAAAACATTATGGTAGTCTACCACTTCGCATTCGGCCAGCCAGAACAGCGGCCTGATGGCATCGCATTGGGTGCGGGCTGCATCCCAGAAATCGAGCGGCACCAGGTGTGCCATATCGCATCGGAATCCGTCTATACCGCATTCGTTCACCCAGAAGCTCATCGCGTCGATCATAGCGGAACGCATTTCCTGAGAGCCGAAGTTCAGATCGATCACGTCTTTCCAGCCATTTTTCTCCGTGAAATTCCCCTGCTCATCTTTCAGGTACCAGTCTGGGTGCTCCCTGGTCCAGGTATGATCCCAGCCGGTATGATTGGCTACCCAGTCGATGATGATCTTAAATCCCAGCGCATGCGCATCGCTCACCAGTTGTTTAAGATCATCGAGGGTGCCGAATTCGGGATTGACAGTTGTATAGCTGCTGCATGCATAATAACTTCCCAGCGTACCCTGCCGCTTTTCCATGCTGATTGGCGTTATGGGCATCAGCCATAAAATCTCAACGCCCATTGTCCTGAGCCGCGGCAGGTGTTTACCAAAGGCGGAAAAACTTCCTTCGGGTGTATACTGCCTGATATTTACTTCATAGATATTGGATCCTTTCGCCCAACTTACTGTTGAAAACTTTCTACCCATACCGAATATGTCTGCTTACAATGAAATATTTTTGATCTCCGCACATGAATGACCAACCCAAACTGGAGAGGAAGATAAGTCTTTTACAGGCCACCGCCATCAACATGACCGATATGGTAGGCATTGGTCCGTTCGTGGTGTTGAGCGTGGTGGTGGAAACCATGCAGGGACCCTGGTTCCTTTATGCGTGGATCGCCGGCGCTTTACTTTCTTTTGTAGATGCCATGATCTGGAGTCAGCTGGGTGCAAGCTATCCGCTGGCCGGCGGCAGTTATAATTTCCTCAAAGCAGGCTATGGCAGCAAATGGGGTAAGCTGATGAGCTTTCTCTTCGTATGGCAGACGATGATCCAGGCACCGCTGGTGATCGCTTCTGCAGCTATCGGATTTGCGCAATATGCGGGCTATCTTTTTCCGGTGAATGAGTGGCAGGGAAAGATGCTGAGCGGCATGGTGGTGATCTGCATCGTGGTATTGCTGTATCGCAAAACAGAATCCATCGGCAGGATCAGCGTATTGTTATGGATAGGAGTTCTTATTACCATGGCCTGGATCATCGGCGGCGGCATTTTCCACGGGCATTTTCTCCAGCCGGTGCGGCAGATCAACGAAGGCCTTACCCTCAATCATGCTTTTGCTGCGGCACTGGGGTTTGCAAGCGTGAAAAGCGTTTACAGCTATCTTGGTTACTACAATGTATGCCATCTCGGCGGCGAGATCATCAATCCAGAAAAAAATATCCCGCGCAGCATGTTTATCTCCATTACAGGTATTGCTGTGCTTTACCTGCTGATGAATATTAGCGTTGCTTCGGTATTGCCATTGCAACAGGTGCAGCATAGTAAATTTGTAGTGAGTGAATTCATACAGCAGTTATCGGGCACATTGGCGGCCAAGATCGCAACCGGCCTTATTCTCTGGGTCGCATTCGCTTCGGTGTTCTCGGCTACGCTTGGATATAGCCGTATCCCCTATGCTGCCGCGGCCGACGGCGCATTTTTTAAAGTGTTCGCAAAACTGCATCCTACCAAACATTTCCCGCATATTTCATTATTGGTATTGGGATCGCTTGCTTTTGCATTCAGCATGCTGTTCAAACTGCGGGATGTGATCGATGCGATACTAGCGATGCGCATCCTGGTCCAGTTCATCGGTCAGGGCGTGGGATTGTTGCTGCTGGTGCATAGGAAAGGCCGGGCCCATTTTGCGTGGCGGATGCCTTTGTATCCGGTGCCTGTGATCCTGGCGATATTGATCTGGGGATATATTTTCTTTTCTACGGGGGAGAAGATGATGATCGGAGGATTGGTTGTGACCGGGGCCGGGGTGGTGGCGTTTTTGATCAAGTCGTATCGTAACCGGGGATGGCCGTTTTCCGATAGGATGTAAGCTCAGATCGGAGCGGAGGTTTTTAACACAGAGATCACGGAGGTTACACGGAGGGCACAGGAGGGCGGCGGAACAGGGGTTGGAATATTAAACCTAACAACACAACGGCAACAGCGCCTACGACGTTGAGCCAGAGGAAACCGAGACCTACGATATCGTATTTATCGAGGAAGAAGAATGCGATCACGATCAGCTCGCCCAGTATTGCTGCGATGAAGACAGCCTGGGCGCCGATCTTTTTGAAATAGAAACCTACCAGGAATATACCGAGTATCACACCATAGAAAAGCGAACCAAGTACATTCACTGCTTCGATAAGGCTGCCCATGCCGGTGGCGAACTCCGCGGTAATGACGGAGAAAATGCCCCAGGCCAGGGTATAGTATTTAGACACCCGGTATTCGTCCAGGCATTTCTGTTCATCGCCCTTGTCATATTGCACGCCCCGCAACCGCAAATGAAAATCGATCATGCTGCAGGCAGCGAGTGAATTCAGCGCCGCGGCAATGGATCCCCAGGCTGCCAGAAAGATGATGGCAATGAGCAGACCTACCAATCCTTTCGGCAGATAGTCCACCACAAAACGCAGGAATATATAATTGGTATCGTTGTTATCGGCTGCCGGCACTGCTTTTTTCAGCACTGCCTGGTATTCTTTCTGGATCCCGCTCAGGGTTCTGGCCCCTGCCGCAAGACTATCCTTCACTCCTTCCCCATTTGGCATGATATAGGTGCGGCTTAACCGGTGCTGCACTGCCTGCTGCTGGTTGAATCTTTGTTCTATCCGCATCAAGGAATCGCGGTAAGGCGTTTCCATGGCTTTATCGGCAACCGCCTTATTAAAAAATACCGGCGCATTATTGAACTGGTAAAAAGTGAACAGCATAGCTCCCAGTAACAGGATCAGGAACTGCATCGGCACTTTTACCAGGCCGTTCATCAACAATCCGAGCCGGCTTTCTGTATTGCTTTTTGCCGTTAGGTAACGGCCCACTTGCGACTGGTCCGTGCCGAAATACGAAAGCGCCAGGAAAAACCCGCCGATCACTCCGCTGACCAGGTTGTATCTGTCTTTCCAGTCGAACCCTTTGGAAGAAATTCCCGTGGTGATCACATTGAGTTTACCGGAGGCGCCGCTCACTTTCAGCGCATCTTTGAAACCTATGCCATCAGGCAGGTAATGAACGATCAGGTAGCCGGCAATGAACATGCCCGCAAAAATGATGATAAGCTGCAACTGCTGTGTATAAGCCACCGCTTTTGCTCCGCCGCTGACGGTATACGTGATCAGCAATCCCCCCATCACGATATTGGTCCAGAAAATATCCCAACCCAGTAATGAAGACAGAATGATCGAAGGCGCGTAGATGCTGATGCCTGTAGACAAGCCGCGTGAAAGCAGGAACAGGAAAGAAGTGAATGTTCTTGTTTTCAGATCGAAACGCTTTTCCAGGAATTCATAGGCGGTGAACACTTTCACTTTATTGAATAGCGGAACGAAAGTGATACAGAGAATAACCATCGCGATGGGCAGCCCGAAATAATACTGAACAAAGCGCATCCCGTCGGTAAATGCCTGTCCCGGCGCAGACAGAAAAGTGATCGCGCTGGCCTGTGTGCCCATGATGCTGAGCAGCACCAGCCACCAGGGCATGGTCCGGTCGCTCAGAAAATAGCCCTCCAGATTGCGGGATGTACGGCTCTTATACAGTCCGTAGGCGATGATGCTCAGCAGCGTGATGGCGAGTACTATCCAGTCGGGCTGACTCATGAAAAATATTTAGTGAACCAGGCAAAAAAAACGATCAGCAGCACCAGCATGCCTATAACGAACCAGTACCAGCGTTTCCAGGTCTTAAAAAATGGTATTTGTTCATTCATTATTGCCACAGATTTCACAGATTAGCCAGATTATTTCCGGGTGGACAAGCTTCCTGCCAGCAGTCCAAGTACCAGTCCGATGATAAGGCCTATACGCACATTTTTCAACAGGAAGCCAATGCCCAATGCAAGTACCAGGATCGTGATCACGCTCATCCTTCTTCGCTGTTGCATTTTATTTCGATTTCGAAAGTGCAATGATATTCGCCAGCAGCCTGTATGCACCGGGCACGCCGGCAGGCAGTTGTCTGAAAAGGACCAGGCTTACATAGGTAAAGACACCCTTGCCGTATTTCGCGGTGATCAGGCTTCCATTCGCCGGTTTTTCGCCGGTGTCGTTCATTGAGAACGGTGCTTCGAAATGCGGGTCTACATTCTCCGCCTGGTAGGTACTTCTTTCCTGTACCCAGCCTTCGAAATCCTGGTCGGTGATCTTGTTGGGATAATTAAGCACCGGATGCTGCGGTAACAGGAATTCGACTTTGGCATTTTCCTCGGTTACCCTGCTGCCTGCATTTACGCTGAAAGGATAAGGGCCTACTTTTACCCGCTTCAGTCCAACCTGGTTGCTCTTAAGGTATTGAACGATCAGATTGCCGCCATTCTCCACATACTTCGACAGCACATCATTCTTATTGGTGAGGTACTCAAAAATATTATAGGCCCTGACGCCGGTAATGATGGCGTCGTATTGCGCAAGGTTGGCGGTATTCAGGTCTTCTTCCTTCAGGATCTTTACTTCATAACCCAATTGTTCCAGCGCCTGCGGCATTTTATCACCTGCTCCGGGAATAAAACCGATCCTCTTTCCCACGGTCTTGATATTCAGTTTCACCAGATTGGCTTTGGCCGGGGCGAAATAAGTGATGGTGGGAATATGATCATAGGAAATGGTGCGGGTACTGCCGAGATAAACATCCGGTGTAGCAGGCGTCAGCGAAACTTCTTCCCGGTAATTGTCCATTTTCGCCACAGGCTCGTATACGTGCATCACATCGCGGTCCATGTCTCCCTCGGTGGTTTTGCTGTCATGGGTCTGGAATTTTTGGGTAGGACCAAGCATGTAACTAATATTCTGTGCGGATCGGGAATTGGTTTTTACCCTGGTAGTCACACGGACCGGCGCACCATTCAGCGAGATAAAATTTTCTTTTGTGAAATTCGCCTCCGCCCTGGGCAGTACAGGAAGCGGTTCGTACAGTTCACCTTTTGCAGGGTCAACGAATTTGTAGTAGACAGGGCGCCGGATAGTAAAATCCTCTCCGCCGAGATTCACTGTATATATTGCTTCGAAAGAAGGATCGTTCTCCGCTTTGCCGATCAGCATCTGGTCGCGCACATCGAACATGCTTTCCTGCTGGGGATAGACCAGCCAATAGGGCTGCGAGATTTTTTTGTCGGCTGGTACGGGCAATATTTTGTTGATCGTAACATTTGCGTTCTGTGGTAGGGGGGTATTCAGCGAAGAATCGAAATTCTCAAGTCTGATATGTTTCAGTCCTGCATCTATCTTGTATCGCTCATTGAAAAAGAAACTCACCCGTAATGTATCGCCCTGCACCACATTTTCCTGGGATGTGGTCGCTTCCGCAAAAAAACCTGCGCAGGCTTCTATCAGCTGCTGTGTCTCCGCCAGTTTCTGATCCCGCCAGTTGCCGGCGGGCAATGCTTTGATGGCCCTGTAGAGATCGATCAGTGCCGGAACGGATGCCTGCGGTTGATCGAGTCTGAAAGCATTGGTAATAGTATTGATGCGGCCCTGAATGCCATCGGCGCCGGGGATGCGCGACCAGTCTGTTACGATCCCATCCATCAGATCGGTCTTTGGCGCTTCTCCATTGAGAGTCTGGAACGATTCGGTGATGGGTCCCCGTCTGCGTGGCCTGCCCTCGCCCTGGCTTTTGTGCATGGTGCGGGCTTCACCGCCTATCTCGCCGTAGCTTTTTCCGATCAGCGGGTTCAGGATATTTACTTCCATCTGAAATATGCCGGGGCCGCCGGGCGTATTGTTATTGCCGCCGAAATTGAACCCATTCCATAAGATCCGCTTAGCCTGCCAGGGTTTTACGCCATACTGGAATTGCTCGGGAAATTTATTGGGATCGGCCGCCGCCGTGAATGCTTCCTGTGCAATGATCGATGAAGCTGCATGATGGCCATGGCCTGCACGCGCATCGCCAGGAAACCTTGTGATGATGATGTCGGGCTGGAATTTCCTGATCATCCATACCACATCGCTAAGCACTTTCTGCCGGTCCCAGATACGCAACGCTTCATCCGCATTTTTACTGAAGCCAAATTCATAAGCGCGACTAAAATATTGTTCCGCTCCGTCTATACGTCGTGCAGCCAGCAGTTCCTGGGTGCGGATCATGCCCAGCTCGATTCCCTGCTCGCTGCCGATCAGGTTCTGGCCTCCGTCGCCCCTGGTGAGGCTCATATAACCGGTGCGATATAATTTTTCTTTGGCGAGATAAGGCAGGAATCCATTGTTCTCATCGTCGGGATGCGCGGCAATGTACAGTACGCTGCCGAGCACATTCAGTTTTTTCAGCTGCATGTAAATATCAGCGCTGCTATAAACAGGAGGCGCCAGCTGCGCATTCATAACAGAAAAACCAAGAACGGTACAAAAAGCTGCCAGGGCTAAACGCTTAAAGATCATATAGCGGTTTGTTGGTCGTATGAAGATAATCCGGATTGAGAAAAGCTGGCTACCATTTAAAAAAAAACGCGTCGGTGAAGGGTCGATGGTGAATGGTGAATGGTCAATGGTGAATGGGTCCATAGTCCATGGTCCATGGTTTGCGTATTCGTCAGCTTCCACATAAATAGTAAACTGCTATGGACTATGGACCATGTACCTTGCCGCACGAACACTCCGGACTCCAAACTCCAAACTCCAGACTCCAGACTCCAGCCTCCAGACTTCCCTACTGTCCTACCAGGAATACCGCATTAGCGAACAGCAGTTTCCCGTTTTCCCAGAAATTCCGGAACAAAGGATCTTCAGCGAAATAAATAATGTTGCCGCCACCCAGATCCTGCACGCCAAAGATGACGCCGTCTTTCAGGCGACTCTTGACTTTGATGCCGGTAAAGCCGGTTACATAGGCATCTTTTTTCATCACGCCTACATTCCAGCCGTCTTTCAGAAAATCGTAAACTGTTTCATCCTGCTTGAGGGTGAAATAGTAATCGGGATAACCGAAAGCCAGCGGATGCGTGTTATCGAGTTCCAGTTTGTAGATAGCGCCGGGGATGGTATTGGTGAGCGACAGATTTTCGCGGTCGCCGTATTTTTTCAGGCTGGCGTATTCGCTTTTATCTTCCGATTTATCCTCGCGTGCTTTGAGGCCCATATCCGCTCCCGCGAGGGTGGTCACCGCATTATCGATGGCAATGATCTTGCCGCCGCCGCGCACAAAATCTTTCAGTTTATCGGTGGTGGCCTTATCCGAAAAACCGCGGTAGCCGCCGCTTGGCATGATCAGTACCTGGTAGTTCTTCAGGTTTGCGCGGCCGATATCGGTTGCATTGATCAGCGTTACGGGGTAATCTAGCTGCTGCTCAAAATAATGCCAGACCTCTCCCGCCCCGCCCGACGATACCTGCTCACCTGTAAGCAAAGCCACTTTGAAAGGTGTGATCACTTTCACATCGGGCGAACCGAAGTCTGCGCCTTTTTCCATGAAGCCTGTTTCCACCGCTACTGGCTGGATATTGAAAGTTCTGGCTGCTTCATTGGCGAGCTGGTTCCAGTTGGAAGGATTACCGGTTTTCAGAATGATCAGCGTACCGCGATCATATGTTTTGCCGCCATAACTGAACGGCTTTTCTGCAAAACGCACTTTTACATCGTGTTTCAGCAGGTAAGCAATCAGTTTTGCCGCATTGAAAGAATGATATGGGATCAGCATGCCGTAATTCGAACTAACGGCAGCGACGGCGGGCGCTGCAGGCCAGCCCTTGTTGACATCGAGTTTTTCCTTCACTGCATAACCCTTCACACCATAAGCATAAGGCACCGCCCAGGCAGTGATATCGTATGTGTTGGAATCGGTAACGATCGTCTTTGGCTCCAGCAGCACTTTTGCCAGTACGGATTTGGGTTGAAATGCGCTTACCGCTACATGATAACCTTCGTCGGCATAGGCATCGTCCTTACCCGTATTGTAATTGATACCCCGGAAGGCCTTATTGGAGAGCGTTCCGTATTCGATCCCGTTCTTTTCGAGCAGATCAACCACCGCCCTGATCTTATTCTCGTCTTTAGAGGTGAGCACATAGGTCTTATAGTCTCCGGGCTTCCCACTCCTGCCGTCATGGAAATATTTTTTGAACTCGTCCATCAGCTTCTGGCGATTGCGCGAAGCGGTTTCGATGGTTGATAATCCTGTGGTGTAATGATGCGTAGCACGGTCAATTAAAGTAAGCGTATCACCATCAGCCTTTACGATACCGAGGCCGCCCCTGCCGCCACCGCCCTGTTCAAAGGTCATGCCGATAGCGCCATTGTAGATCGGGTAGGTATCGCCATAAGAAGGATACAGCAGATCGAAACGTTCCTTGGTGAAGAACAGCCAGCCGTTCTGGTCGAAATACCGGGCATTGTTCTTTCCGATCAGCACCTGGAAATCTTTTTGCCAGGGCGTGATCACTTCGTGGAAAGGGTCTGCAGCGGGCGCGAAATAATAAGGCTCGTTCGCCCCCTGCTCATGGAAATCCACATGCACCTGCGGCATCCACTGGTTGTATTTTTTGATCCGCTGCTGACTTTCTATCTGCGTTTGCCAGGCCCAGTCGCGGTTGAGATCGAAATTATAATGGTTGGTCCTGCCACCCGGCCATGGTTCCGAATGCTCGCGGGCGATGGGATCGGCATTATAGTTCTTTCCCACCACGCTGTTGAACCAGTTCACGTACCGGTCGCGGCCGTCGGGATTGATACAGGGATCGATCACCACCACCGTATTCTTCAGCCACTCTTTGGTGGTGTTATTGGAAGGATCCACCAAAGCATAAAGGGTCATCAGCGCCGCTTCGGAAGAAGATGTTTCATTGCCATGCACATTATAACTCAGCCACACGATAGCCGGCGCATTGTCCATTACCGGCGCCGCCTTATCGCGTGCCAGTCCGGCCAGCCGGAGATTGTTTGCGCGGATCGCTTCCAGTCTTGCGAGGTTTTCCGGCGATGCGATAAAAGCCATGATCAGTTCGCGGCCTTCATTCGTTTCGCCGTATTTTTCAATTTTCACCATCTCGGGCTTAGCCTGCGCCACAGCCCTGAAATATTCCACTATTTTATGATGCCTGGTATACCGGGTACCGATCCTGTACCCGAGGTATTGTTCCGGACTCTGAAGTCCCTGGGCCATGCACGAAACAGATACTAATAAAGCGAAAATCAGAAGCAGTTTTTTCATATACATAAAATGATGGGCAATGTAAGAAATAGTCTGGAGTTTGGAGTCTGGAGTCTGGAGTAACGGTTGAGTTTATTGAAGTCTACTCCAGACTCCAAGCTCCAGACTCCAAACTCCAGACTTCAGACTTCTCAAGATTTCTTACCTTTCTGCCATGAGAAAAATTGCCGTTCTATTGCTGGCTATGGCCGGCCAGTTTACTGCTTTTTCGCAGCCGGTGCCTTCTATCGTGGGCCGGGGTAAACAGATCGATCCTTATCATTATTCCGTTGTCAAGAATGCAATGTTCAGCAAGGCGGCAGTAAGCAGCGCGCATCCGCTGGCGAGTATGGTGGGCGCAGCTATCATGCAGGAAGGGGGCAATGCCTTCGATGCGGCTATTGCAACACAGCTGACACTGGCCGTGGTGTATCCCGGCGCGGGCAATCTCGGCGGGGGCGGGTTTTTACTGGGCCGCAAGTCGAACGGAGAACTGATCGGCATCGACTACCGGGAAGCGGCGCCGGCGAAAGCTTCGCGTGATATGTACCTCGATAAGAACGGTAATCCACAGCTGAACCTTTCACAGACCGGGCATCTCGCTTCGGGCATACCGGGGACGGTGGCAGGATTGTTCGCCACCCTGCCCTATGCTAAACTGCCATTCGCCAGACTGGTGCAGCCGGCGATTGATCTGGCGGAGAAAGGCTTTGTGATCGGTGAGCGGGAAGCCAGCAGCCTGAACAGTACCCGCGAATCGTTTGTGAAATACAGCACCCGTACCCCGGCATTTGTGAAAGAAGGCAAATGGAAAGCCGGCGATACATTGATCCAGAAAGACCTGGCCGCTACCCTGCGCCGCATGCAGAAAGACGGGGCGCCCGGCTTTTATGAGGGAGAGACGGCGAAACTGATCGTGGAAGAAATGCAACGGGGCAATGGTATCATCAGCCTGGACGACCTGAAGAATTATACTGCCAAGCTCAGGAGTCCGCTGGAGTTCGACTACCGCGGACATCGTATCATCAGTTTTGCGCCGCCCAGCAGTGGCGGGGTGATCATCGCGCAGTTGCTGAAGATCATGGAAAAATATCCGCTGAAAGAATATGGGTTCCAGACGCCGAAGACAGTACAGCTGATGATCGAAGCGGAACGTCGCGCCTATGCCGACCGTGCCGAGCACCTGGGTGATCCGGATTTTTATAAAGTGCCTGTGAAGACCATGCTGAGCGATGCCTATCTGGCACAGCGGATGAGTGATTATGTTCCGGACAAAGCAGGTGTAAGTGCTGCGGTGAAGCCCGGCATGATAAAGGAAAGCGAAGAGACTACGCATCTGAGTGTGGTGGATGCGGCGGGTAATATGGTGGCGGTGACCACCACCTTGAACGGAGGATATGGAAGCCGTACCGTAGTTGGGGGCGCAGGATTCCTGCTCAACAACGAAATGGATGATTTCAGCGCCAAACCCGGCGTACCCAATATGTACGGGGCGCTGGGCGGCGAAGCGAATGCGATCGTGCCCGGCAAAAGAATGCTGAGTTCGATGACGCCGACGCTGGTGCTGAAGAATAACAAGCCTTATCTGGTGATCGGAACGCCGGGAGGCACCACTATTCCCACCTCTGTTTTTCAGGGCATCGTGAACGTGATCGATTTCAATATGAATGCGGATGATGCCATCAACAAACCCAAATTCCACCACCAGTGGCAGCCTGATGAAGTGGATGTTGAAAAAAGTTTCGATCCCGAAACAAAAAAACAGCTGCAGGCGATGGGTTACAAAATAGTGGAACGGAATGGCATCGGGAGAACGGAAGCGATCCGCTTATTGCCGAATGGGAAGAGGGAGACTGCTGCGGATAAGCGCGGAGATGATTCGGTGGCGGGGTTTTGAACCTGCCTGCCGGCAGGCAGGTATTAAACAAGGGACCAGGAATATTGAAGGAGGAAGGAATCATTAATATTAAAACACACCCTTACAGCTAAAAGCTCATCTATGGGTACTTGGGGAACAGGGATTTCATCTAATGATATTTATACTGATGTTTTTGCCGATTTTTTTGACCTGTATGACAGCGGGATGAGCGTGGAGGAAATAAGCGTTCGTTTAATCGATGCAAACCAGGAAACGATCGCTGATCCGGATAGCGAAAATAATTTCTGGTTTGCATTAGCCCAGGCACAATGGGAATGCCGGCAGCTTGATGCATCTGTTTTTGACAAGGTCAGGACTATCATAGAAACAGGCGCAGATCTAGAAGTGTGGCAACA